>NZ_JBASCI010000031.1:0-2643 GCF_049651565.1 Brooklawnia sp. | reverse complement strand
GTCGTCGTCGGTCCGGTAGGCCGGGGTGACGATCCGCGGACGCTCCGCGCCCGGTGCATCGGCGGGGGCGGACCGGTCAGCCGCAGCCGGGCGGTCGGCTGGGCTGGGACGCTCAACCTCCGCGGGGCGCGCGGGGGCGTCCCGGCCGTACAACCAGTCGAGGTCAGCCTGCCGGCCACCGGAGGGCTCATTCATGGCCCAAACGCTACCCGCCGGTGGTGTCGAGGGGCTGCAGGGCAGCTCGTTCCTGCTGCGCCACCGCGGCGCGGGTCTCGGCGTCCCCGCCGGCCGCAATAACCGTCGAGCCACCGCCGAGCAGCGGCGCCACCAGCGTCCGGCAGACCGTTCGCCACGGGTCGGCCTCGGGAACCACCAGCCGACGCTCACCGGACGGCTCGACCTCGGACAGGTCCTTCCAGCTGTAGTCGCGCCCGGCGCGGAAGCAGACCGGTCGGGTGGCGGGGGCCCGCCAGTGCACGTCGGGCTGGCTGAGCACCTCGACGTTGTCGGTCACGCCGGACGGCCTGCTGTCGAACCCGGCGCCCAGCGGGTGCAGCGAGCAGGCGATGGTCTCCACGCCCGGCACCGGGTGGGCGTCGTGCGGGCCGACCACCATCGCGTCGGGGGTGTCGTTGGACGCCAGCTCGTCGGGGCGGGCGGCCAGCACCAGCCCGCCCAGCTGCCAGGTGGCCATCGTCCACACCAGGCCGACCCAGTGCCCGGGATGGCTGACCAACAGGCTGACGGCGATCCGGGGGCAGTCCTCGGCGTCCATCGACACCAGCAGGTTGGCCGACTTGTCGACCCAGTTGGCGAAGGTGCGCGCGGACAGCTCGGTACGGAGCCCCTGGTCGAGGTCGTACCAGGTGATCAGCGGGCGGCTGCCTTCGGAGGCGACCCTGCGCTCCAGTTCGTCGAGGGGGTCCCCGGCTGATCGGGGACGAGCTGACAGGACCATTCGTCCATGCTAGGCGGGGGTGGCCACGGCAGGCGGCTAGATTGTCGATGTGCGCTACGTCGTGATCATGGCCGGCGGCTCGGGCAAGCGGTTGTGGCCCTTGTCGCGTCAGGGTGAACCCAAGCAACTGCTGCCGCTGTTCGACGGGCAGAGCCTGCTGCAGCTCGCCTATCAACGGGTGCTGCAGGCGGTCGGACCGGAGCAGGTGCTGGTGTGCACTGGCGCCGCCTACGCCGACGTGGTGCTTGAGCAGCTGCCCGGGCTGGCGCCGGAGAACCTGCTGGGCGAACCCGAGGGCCGTGACTCGTTGAACGCGGTGGCCTGGCCGGCCGCGGTGCTGGCCCGACGCGATCCGGACGCCGTGGTCGCGATGGTCACCGCCGACCAGCTGATCAACCCGGTGGACACCTTCGCCGATGCGCTGGCCGCCGGCTTCCGGCTGGCCACCGACATCCCCGACGTGCTGGTGACCTTCGGCGTCCTGCCCACCAGCCCGCACACCGGCTACGGCTACCTGGCCCGCGGCGCCGACATCGACGGCTACGGCACAGCAAGCTGGGTCACCGAGTTCAAGGAGAAACCCGACCAGGCCACCGCGCAGGCCTACCTGGCCTCGGGCGGATACTGGTGGAACGCCGGCATGTTCGTCTGGCGCGCCCGGACGCTGCTCGACCAGTTGGCCGTCCTGCTGCCGCAGACCCACACCAAGGTCCTCCAGCTGGCCGAGCAGCCCGAGCGGCTGGCCGAGATCTACCCGCAGCTGCTGAAGACCTCGGTCGACTACGCCGTGATGGAGCCGGTGGCCCGCGGTGAGGGCTCGGCGCGGGTCGCGGCGATCGCGCTGGACATCGACTGGGCCGATGTCGGCAGCTTCGCCGCGCTGCGGGCGGTATTGCCGCAGGACCCGGCCGGCAACGCCGTGGTCGGCCCGGTGGTGGTGCGCGATTCGACCGGGAACCTGCTGGTGAACACCGACCACGGCAGCGTGCTGGCGGTTGCGGGTGCGCAAGACTTGGTGGTGGTTCGTACCCCCGAGGCGACGCTGGCCGCCACCCTGGCAGCATCCCAGCAGATCAAGGAGCTGGCCGAGCAGGTGGCCGACCAGGTGTCGCCCGAGCTGGCCTGAACGGAGAGCGATGATCGACTATCTGAAGCGGTTGCGACGGCCCGGGCTGATCGCGGTGCTGGTGGTGATCGGCGTGCTGGTGATCACCACCGTCGGGCACTTCATCGTCCTGTTGACCAGGGGCAACGGGTTGGCCGGCGCCGCCCGGCTGGCCGGGGCCAGTTCGCCGTCACTGCTGTGGGTGTTCGCGGCCATCGTGCTGGCTTTCGCCTGCGTGCTCGCCCGGCCCCGGGTGGCCGACTCCCAGAGGCTGGTCAGTGCCGCCGCCGGGGTGGTGGCGGCCTCGGCCGGGGTGGGCCTGGTCTTCTGGGTGCTCTCGCTGTTCGGCACCTGGACCGTGGGCACGGTGCTGGGCGCGCTCGGCGGTTTGATCGAGATCCTCGCCAAGGGTGCCTGCGGCTGGGTGCTGTGGCGAATGCGCGGGATCAACGCCGAGGAGCACGCCCGGCTCGAATCCAGTACGCCCAGCACCGGCGAGCCGGAGGGTCAGGCACCGGTCTGGAACCCCCAGCAGGCCACCGGCCTGCAGTGGTCACGCGCCGGGGACGCGGCTTCCGGC
>NZ_JBASCI010000030.1:0-15572 GCF_049651565.1 Brooklawnia sp. | reverse complement strand
ATGCTGGACGGCACCCTCCGCAAGCCCGGCCTGCACCTGCAGGCGCATCTGGTCGACCCGGCCCCGTTCCTTGCCGACCTGGCCGGGTTCGGGCTCGAGGTAGAAACACGAGTCGGTCCGGGCTGAGCCATGTCGGGACGCCAGGCAGTGGGTGGAGAGGGCCGGGCCCTCGCGGTTCGAGGCATCGTCATGCTGATCATGCGTGCTGCTCGCCCTGTCCCCGATCCTGGATCTGGTGAAACGTGAAGCGCAACCGCCAACTGCTGCCCGCTGCCCTGATCGCCGCCACCATGCTCACCGCCTGCACAGCGGACGACCCAGCGCCGGAACCATCGCAGCCGGCCCAGGCCTCAGCCGTGGTCCTGCCCAGCCCGGAGCTGCCCGGCGATGCGACGCTGGCCGACCCGATCGAGGGACGCCGATCCACCCGCGAGTACACCACGGAGCCGGTCACACTGGACCAGGTCGCCGGCCTGCTGTGGGCCGGCTACGGCGTCCAGTCCGACGGTGGACGCGCAGTGCCCTCCGCAGGCGGCCGGTACCCCATGACGCTCTACTTGGTCGCCGGCAACGTGCCGGGCCTCGACCAGGGCTGTTACCGGTTCGACCCAGCCGCCAACCAACTGCTGCCGCACCGCACGGGTGACCTGCGCGCCGACCTGGCGTCCGCCTCGCTCGACCAGCAGTCGATCGCCGACGCCCCGGCGAGCATCGTGGTGGCCGGTTCGCCCGACCGGCTGCGGGACCGGTACGGCGTCCGGTCGGAGCGCTTCGCGATGATCGAGGCCGGCCACATCGGGCAGAACCTGGCGCTGGCTGCCGAGGTGCTCGGGCTCGGCATGGTCACCATCGGGGCATTCGACGATGCGGAGGTCGCCGGCGTCCTCGATCTGCCGGCGGACGAACAGGTCTACTACGTCATCCCCGTCGGCCACCCGGCCTGACGCGGCACACTTGTGACGTGAGCAGCACGACATGCCCGCAGTTGAACGAAGACCGCAGCCCGGCCGCCTTCACCGCGGTGCCGGCCCGCGGTGCCGTCCGCGCGGCCGTGCTGGTGCTGCACCCGTGGTGGGGGCTGACTGACGCCATCCTCGACCGGTGCCGAGACCTGGCGCGGGAGGGCTTCCTGGCGGTGGCCCCCGACCTGTTCGGCGGCGAGGTCGCCGACACCCCCGACGAGGCCCAGCGGCTACGCCGGACGCGCCGCGGCGTGCCGGCTTGGCGACACATGGTGGCGGTCCTCAAGGACGCCCGCGCAGCACACCCGGCGGGAGCCCGGGTCGGCGTCCTCGGCTATTCGATGGGCGGCCACTGGGCGATGTGGCTGGCCAGCCAGGCGCGGCCGGAGGTGCCGCCGATCGACGCGGTCGTGGTCTACTACGCCACCCGGGCCTGTGACTTCCACGCCAGCAGGGCGGTGTTCCAGATCCATCTCGCCGAGACCGACGCGTTTGTCTCGGCCTCGGCTGTTGCTGCCCAGGAGCGGGCCCTGCGCAGCGCGGGAAGACCCTACGAACTGCACCGCTACCCGGCCACGGGGCACTGGTTCGCCGAGCACGACCGTCCGGACGCCTATCGCCCGGCCGCCGCGGCGCTCGCGTGGGGCCGCACGGTCGGGTTCTTCGGCCAACACCTGCTGCTTGCCTGAACACTGCGGAGGATCGCACAGCGAGTACGCTGGGCGATCCTCCGCAATGCTGCAGCGGCCCGCCTGCTGCTGTTCGGGGACCCCGTCCGCCTCGACCACGCCAAGACGGCTGTGCGCCGCCTGCTCAGCCTGGACAATGCGGAGGATCGCGCAGCGACTACGCATTCCGAACTTCCGCAGTCATCGGTAGGCGCGACCCTACCCGGCTGGTTCACCGCACCACGGCTGGGTAGTGGATCGCCATGACCCAGAACGACATCGACGCGCGGGGCCCGTTCCCGGGCCTGGCCATCGTCACCGGCGCCGACTCGGGGATCGGCCAGGCCACCGCATTGCTGCTGGCCAGTGAGGGATTCGACGTGGGCATCACGGTGCACTCCGACACCGCGGGCGCTGGTGAGACCCGGCAGGGCATCGAGCAACGCGGCCAACGCTGCTTCACCGCGCCCTTCGACGCGGCCTCGCCCCACGCGGGCGACGTGGTGGACACCCTCGCCGATCAGCTCGGCGGACTGGGCGTTCTGGTCAACGTGGCCGGCACCGGGGCGAGCACCATGGCGCTCGACATCACCCTAGATGACTGGGCGCAGGTGATCGCCACCGACCTGACCGGGCCGTTCCTGCTCGCCCAACGGGCCGCCCGGCGGATGCTCGCCGACGGCCATGGCGGCCGCATCATCAACGTGACCAGCGTCCACGAGCACGTGCCGCGGGTCGGCTCGACCGCCTACAGCGCCGCCAAGGCTGGCCTCGGCATGGTGACGAAGAACCTGGCCCTCGAATGGGCGCGGCACGGCATCACCGTCAACTCGGTGGCTCCCGGTGAGATCTCCACCGAGATGACCGGGCAGGACGAGTCCGAAGCTTTCCACACCCACCGCCCCGGCAACCCCACCGGGCGTCCCGGGCACGTCAATGAGGTCGCCTCGGTGATCGCCTTCCTCGCCTCGCCCAGAGCGTCCTACGTGACCGGCGCGTCCTACGTGGTGGATGGCGGATTGCTGCTGATGGCAGCCCATGGTCACGACGAGGCCGAAGGGGACTGGCAGACGGTCTGACGCGCCCCCAACCGGGGAGAAGGCTCAGCCGTTGCCGACTGCCGGGCCCGGCTCCGCTTGCCGGCGAGTGTCATCCGGTTCCCAGGTCACCCCGGCGGATCGTCTGAACTTCGCCCGGGCGGCAGCCCACACGGTGATGGTGACGTAGACCACTGCGGCCAGCGCCAGCCATGGGTTGGGAACCACCACGTCGCGCAGCCACGACCACCGATCAGCCGGGCGCACCCAGCGGCCCTGCTCGCGGCCACTCGCCCGCACCTCGGCCGCGCCCCGGCGCACCCGCTCCAGCCGTCGGACCAGGGCTCGCGTGGTCAACGGAGCCTCCACGTCCACCACGACCTCACGAACCATGGTTCGCTCGGACTGGTCGAACAGCGAGTCGAGGAACAGGTCGTCGGCCACCACCAGCGGAAACGTGTCGAAGCGGGCCCGGCCCTGCTCGCTCATCACGATCATGCCCCGCCCGAACAGGCCCCGCTCGAACACCGGCAGACGCCGGTTGATCGCGTAGTAGGCCCGCACCGGCCAGGGACGCCCGGTCAGCACAACGCGGCGATCGGGCACCGCCACCAGTGCGGTGCCGTCCCGCAGCGCGGACACGAGCAGTTTCAACCCCTGAGCCGACACGGCGATGTCGGCGTCCAGGTAGGCGCGCGGGAAGGCGGTGGCTGCCGCGTCCCCGGCGTTGAGCGCCCCCGGCTTGCCAGGTGTCGCCAACTCGATGACCAGGACGCCAGGTCGGCGCGCTAGCGCCGCGGTGCCGTCGGTGCACGCGTTGGGCACCACGACAACTTCTACTTGCCCGGGCGTGGTGCCGTCGAGCAGGGTTCCCAAAGTGCGCGGTAGCACGGACGCCTCGTTGTGGGCAGCGATCACGACGCTGGCCCAGGGAGTGTCCACCGACATGCCAGTGAGCTTGGTACACCCTGCTGGCAAAGTCAATCCCCTAGTGGCAGGGTACTCCGGCGCCATGGGCCAGCGCGGCCCCGCGGCCGGGCCACCGCAGCCCGAACAACTGCCCGAACACAGGTGTGCGCGCTTGTGGTTGCGTATGCTGAGGGCCCAAACGAGGGCGCGGTGTCGGATCAGTGAATGGGTGAGGCAGTGACCAGAGCCAACGACCGGGGTCCACACGTGCTGATCATCGTCCAGAACCTGCCTGTCCCACTCGACCGGCGGGTCTGGCTGGAGTGTCAGGCGCTGATCGCCAGCGGCTACCAGGTCAGCGTCATCTGCCCGAAGGGTCCGGGTGACCCGCGGCGGCAGGTCATCGACGGCGTCCACATTTACAAGTACGCGCCGCCACCGCAGGCCGAAGGGCTGCCCAGCTACGCCTACGAGTTCATCTACTGCTGGCTGCGCACCGCGCTGCTCACCCTGGTGGTCGCTGCCCGCCGGCCGTTCCAGGTCATCCAGGCCTGCAACCCACCCGACACCTTCTGGCTGCTCGGCAGGCTGTGGCGGCTGGCCGGCGTCAAGTTCCTCTTCGACCACCACGACCTGAACCCGGAGCTGTACCTCTCCCGGTTCGGCGAACCCACCGGCATCAAGGCCAGGGCGTTGTACCGCGGGCTGATCTGGCTGGAGAGAATGACCTTCCGCACCGCCGACCGGGTCACGTCCACCAACGAGTCGTACCGCCGGGTCGCGATCGAGCGGGGCGGAGTGGAGCCCGGCCACGCAACAGTGGTGCGCAGCGGACCGGACACCAGGGCGATGCGGCCGCTGCGGCCACCGGCGACCGACAAGCAGACCAAGGAGCTGGTCTACCTGGGCATCATGGGCCCACAGGACGGTGTGGACCAACTGCTGCACGCGATGGCTGAGTTGCGCCAGCGGGGACGCCGGGACGTGCACGCCACCCTGATGGGCTTCGGCGACTGCCTGGATGACCTGCGCAGGCAGTGCACCGAGATGGGTCTGGACTCGCTGGTCACCTTCACCGGGCGGGTCGACCGCGACCAGATCGCCACCCAGCTGAGCGCCGCCGACATTGGGCTCGGCCCCGACCTGAAGACCCCGTTGAACGACGTCTCCACGATGAACAAGACGATGGAGTACATGGCCTACTGCCTACCCTCGGTTGCGTTCGACCTGTTCGAGACCCGCGTCTCGGGCGGCGACTCGGTGCTCTACGTGCCCAGCGGCGACATCGTGGCGTTCGCGGACGCGGTCGAGCGGCTGCTGGACGACCCGGAGTTGCGCGTCGAGCTGGGGTTGCGGGCGCGCCGGCGGGTCGCCTCCGAGCTCGACTGGCGACCGCAGGCCCGGGCCTACGTCGGGGTGTACGACGAGCTGACCAACGCCCGTCGTGGGCAGGACGCCGGACAGTCGCGCTTCCGTGAACCGCCCGCGGGTGCCGACCAGCTGGGCCGCCCGTACGTCGACCTGCATGACGCCGACGAGCTGCGCGACTACATCGTCAACCGCGGACGCACCAGATGAACCGGGCTGGGCAGTTCACGATCTTCAACTTCCACGGCATCGGCGAGCCGGTCGTCGATGTCCCGGCCGCCGAGTTGCCCTACTGGTGCCCGGCGACGACCTGGCCGCTTCTCGCCCGGGAGATCGCCAGCCTGCGCGACCGTGGCGTCCCGGTCGCGATCACCTTCGACGACGGAAACACCAGCGACGTCGAGCATGCCCTGCCGGTACTGGTGCAGCTGGGCCTGACCGCCACCTTCCATCCGTGCGCCGGTCGCATCGGACGCCGCGGCTACCTGGCCGCCGACCAGTTGCGGGAACTGCGGACGGCCGGGATGGCGATCGGCAGCCACGGCTGGTCGCACGTCGACCTCCGACGCCTGGCAGCAGGTGAGTTGGCCCGCGAGGCGGAGGCCTCCCGGGACGCGCTGGCCGAGGCGTCCGACGGGTCGGTGGACCAGTTCGCGATCCCGTTCGGCAGTTATGACCGGCGGGTGCTGCGGGCACTGCGCAGCTATCGACGCGTCTACACCAGCGACGGCGGACAGGCCTACGCTGACACCTGGCTGCAACCCCGCTATTCCTACAGCGATGGCTGGACGCCGGCCACCATCACCCGGTTCGCCACGGAGCAATCCCCAGCCTGGCGCCGGCTAGGCCGAACGGTGATCGGCGCGGTCAAGCGGAACCGCTGACCTCGAACCCTGCGGCTGCGGCCGGGTCAGGTCCCACACGGCGCCGGCCATCCCCAGCAACAGGAAGGTCATCCCGGCAGCCATCCGGAAGCTGATGGCGTCGAAGGTGACGTAGGCGGCCAGCAGTCCGCTGGCGGCGGCGACGATGGCGAGGGCCAGGTGTCGCGAGCGGCGGTCGTCGATTCGGGTGCGTGCCAGCAGCGCGCCCAGCAGGTGGGTGGCGACCATGATCACGAACACCGCCGAACCAACCAGTCCCAGTTCGAGGGCGAACATCAGCGCCTGGTTGTCGATGGTTCGAAAGTAGAACGGCACCCAGGTGAACAGTCCCTGCCCGAAGTACGGGTGCTCCATGACCATCCGGCTGACGATCTCGTAGTCGTCAGTTCGGCCGGCGATGCTGGGATCGTTCTCCAGGTTGGTGAACAGGGCCCGGATGGTGCCCAGCAGGCCGGGCAGTGCGGCCCGGAGCGCCACGGCCGCGACTGGGGTGACAACCAGCGCCCAGAGTCGCCAGCGCGCCGGCCAACCGGCGATCATCACCAGCATCGCCACTGCCAGCACCACGATGGCCGAGCGTGACACCGACATCAGCAGCACCACCAGGATCATCCCGGTCTGCGCCCAGGGCAGCAGCCTCCGGCCTGCGTGCAGGCTGCGATGGAGGGCAAGCGGGAAAATCGCTGCCGAGACCACACCCAGCTCGATCGGGTGGGCGGCAGTCACCACGACGCGGTTGACCTCCGACCGGGTGAAGGTGACCTGTTCGCGCAGCGTGGACAGGCCCGGGATGTTGAACCAGGCGGCGACGTTCGCGCCGGTGAAGTACTGGTAGATGCCCAGCGCAGCGATGATGCTGGCGAAGCCCACCACCCAGGAGACGATCTTCTCCAGGTCTGCCCACCGGCGCGGTGACTCCGACGTCATCAGCATCACTCCGGCCCAACCGGCCAGCGCGAGCAGCCCGCGGTCGCCGGCGCTGATCAACACCGTGTTGAGCTCCTGCATGGTGACGTCCTGCCACAGCGCATCGGAGGTCTGGTGGATGTCGGCCGGCTGGAACCAGCCGGCCGAGTTGCCGTTCACGAAACTGATCAGAACGGCGATGGCGAACAGCGTCAGCGTGACCCGGGTCGGCGTCAGCCCGCGCACCGGATTGCGGCCACCGACCGTCATGGCCATCCACACCAGCAGGCCACCGATCGCCCACAGGTTGGCCGGGGTACCGGGTGAGCCGATCTGCGGCACCACCAACCGGGAGGGGATGATCAGCAACAGCCCGGCGTAGACGATCGGGATGATGGTGGCCGAGATGGCCGGCGCCTTCTCAGCCTCGGCAGCTGTGCCTGCCTCATGGCTGCGCGGCATGGACGGTCGACCCGTTTCTCCTGGCCACAGCGGCGCGCTGCTTCATCGGTTCGCTCCGGCTGGGCGCCCGCTTCGACCTTGCCTGCCTGGCGGACCGGTCCTTCGGCCTGCGCTGCCTGGCGGGACGCCTGCCCGACCTGCCCTTCCGGGCCGCCCGGTTGACCGCCCAGCGGTCGATGAGGAAGGTCAGCAGCAGGGTCACCAGGCTACCCGCGGCGACGGTTCCGGCCGCGGCCTGCAGGCGGCTGCCGCCCATCTCCTGCGCAACGTCGTCCACCCCGCTGGTGCGGATGTGCGCCCGTTGCCGATCGGGAACCCGCTCCTCATCCTGGATGAGATCGAGCTCGGCGATGATCCGCTCGATCACCTCGTCCCGGGTCTCCAGCACCATGTCGGGGTCGCCGCCTTCGACGCTCACCGTGAGGATCGGATCGCGCGCGTCCACACCTACCGCAAACGTGGCGGTGTAGCCGTCCTCGACCAGGCCTTCCTGGAACCGATGGGTGGCCGCCTCGGTGCGCAGTAGCTGCGCCAGGATGTTCAAACCCGCCGGCAGGTAGATGAAAGGGCTGTTGGGCAATTCGGCGCCTTGGGCGCCGGGCGGCAGCAGCAGGATCATGCGCGAGTTGGTGGCGTAGGACGTCGGGGACTGCTCGTAGACGTAATAGGCCGCGCCAAGGGTCAGCCCCAGGCCGATCAGCACGATGAACCAGCGCCGCAGCAGGACGCGCACTCCTTGCGCCAGGTCCACTAGGTCTCCGATCTACCGCTGTCCCATCACGCCGGGGACTGTTTGGTGTCAAGGCTAACAGCCGGAGCCACGCCGCTGGCTTGCCCGGAAAGCCACTCGGCCAGCCGGTTCGTGAAGACCGCGATCCGATCGTCGGCTCGGAGGCGTCCGGCTGCCACCAGCTCGGCCAACCGACCGCGGTCGTGGACGTACCCGAGGGAGATTCGGCTCGCCGCTGTGGTGGCAAGTTCGGTCAGGTCCACCACTATTGGATAGCCGAGGCCCTGGTAGAAGCCGGCGAACTTGCGGCTGTAGGCGACCGGGATCGTGGGCACGCCGGTGGTGAAGGCAGCGATGGTGGCGTGCATCCTGGAACCCAGGAAGGCGTCCAGCCGGCTGATGTACGACTTCGCCTCGACCGGGGTGGTGAACGGCGGGGCCAGGACGCAGTCGGAATACTCGGCGAGGAGTTGCCTGGCTGCCGCGGCATCGTCCTCGCGGCCAGCGTCCCCACGCGAGATCACGTGTGGCACCAGGTGCACCTGGAAGCCCCCGGCGAGCATGCCCTCGATGACATCGTGGCAGTACTGCCGGTAGTCGGCACGCAACCTGAACTGGTTGTCCCCGGTGTACCCGCCGTTCCACAACAGCCCGGACACGTTGAACCCGACTCGCGGCAGGTCGGTGTCGGGGAGGTCGAAGAGTCCCGGCTGCCACGGCAGGGTGACGGCCACATCGGTGGCCGCGATCACTTCGCGGCGAGTCAGCTCGGCCAGGAACGATCCGGACAGGTCGTCCCGCGCGGCGACCAGGGTTGCCCGATTGAGGACGTGCCGCACCCAGGGCAGCAGTGCGCGGCGCTGGAAGGGACCGTAGGTCTGCGGGGCCAGCAGCAGCGGCACCCCGCAGGCCAGTACCAGCTGCTTGTCGAGCAGCTTGTTCACCAGCCGCCTGGCGCCGTAGATGTCCGAGAAGGAGTCGCCGCCAGTGAAGTCGAGCACGACGTCGCAGCGTCGCATGTCGGCCAGCGACTGCATCAGCACCGCCGGCTTCCTCCGGTAGAGCGGCGCTGCCCAGAACCGCTTGTTCCTGACGCCGAGCACCTCAGCCATCCGGTCGAGCTCGGACTGCCGGTTCGCGGAGAACAGGACCACCTCCGCCTCGCCCGGCACCACCCGGTGCAGCAGGCCGACCGCGGAGTAGGCCAACGCGACCACGCCCAGGTTGGCGTTGTCGCAGTGCACGCCCATCAGCCCGACCCGCACGTCAACCTTCCCGGATCCCGCTGCTCTGGACGGCTGCTTCCTGCCATGGCCTGGTGAAAGCCGTGATGTCGAGTTCGTCGATCTCCTTGTCCCACCACTTCTCCGCCAGCAGCTTCTCGATGGTCTCCGGCGAGAAGCGCAACCTGACCACCCGCCCCGGATTTCCGACCACGACGGCGTAGGGCGGCACGTCCTTGGCCACCACCGCCCCCGCGCCGATGACCGCTCCGTCGCCGATGGAGCTGACGCCGGGCTGGATGATCGAGTTGTGGCCCAACCAGACATCGTTGCCGATCCTCAGCGGGTCGTACTCCCGCTCCTCGTCGGCGTAGCCGAGGTTGGGGTTGAAGAAGTAGCCGTGCATCGACTTGCGGTCCATCGGATGGTTGAGGGTGGCGGCGAACGCCGTCCGCGCGATCGAGCTGTACCGGCCGATGGTCGTGTTGGGTCCGAACTGGTGCGGCACGAAGCAGCCACCGTGGCTGTACATGCCGACGTCCACCCGGTGGTAGCGCCGGAAGATCTCGCGCAGGGTGGTGGAGCGGAACTCGCCCCCCTCGGTCTGCAGGGCCAGCCTGATCGCGGCGGCGCGCGTCGTCCGGCGGCCGCGGCCGTACAACCATAGCGCCAGCGCGCTGACGTCCATCGGAAACCTCCTCAGTTGCGGGCTTCCGCCCGCCAGTATCCCCTTGTCACTATACGTTTGATCATGCCCGCGAACTCCCGGACGACCGCAGTGGGCGGCAGTTGGGCGGTGGCCGCCGCGAGGTGGAAGCCCCGGAACCGGGGAACCGGGCGTCCGAAGATCCGCAGCGCAGCCATCCGGATCGCGACCTGCCGGCGACGCCTCACCAGCCCCTGCGCCTTGACGACCATGTGGACGTCGCTGGGGTCTGCGGTCAAGTAGCCGGCGGCGATGGCGGCCTCGACGGTGCGGCGGCCCAGATGGGTGCGGGCCAGGATCAGCGAGACGCCGTCGGTGCCCTGGTCGCGCCGGTGCCAGGCGTCCCCACCGGTCACGTCGGACAGCTCGCCCAGACCGTCCGGGCACAGGTGGCAGCGCAGCTGGCGGTGCCGCGCGGCGAGGGCCCCCCACGACTCCTCGTAGCTGAGCGACTCCTCCCGACCCGACCGGTCGCGCACCCGGAACTCGCCCGGCCAGCCGTCACCGCGGTAGCGCACGTTGGTGATCGCGTCCGGATCTGCGAAGCCCAGCGATCCTGCCAGCTTCAGCGTGGCATCGGTGTTCGGGGTACCGGCGCAGAAGAAGCTCAGCACCAGGCCCAGGTTGCGATCGAGCGCCGGACGAACCCTGCGCAACTTCGCCACCGCCGCGACGTCGCACGGTTTACCGATGAAGACGCAGGGCCGGTCGCTGTCCTCGATCACCTTGAGGGCCTCGACCGGGGACGACGGGGCGTACCGCGAGCCGGCCCTGTCGAGGAGTTCGGCCAGGCTGGTGCTGGTGATGTTCCTGTTGCGCCAGGGCTGGACGGGGTCCATCGCGACGTGCAGCACCAGCGTCATGCCAAGTTGTTCGACCGCATAGGCGGCCAGCGCGGAAACAGCGCCGCCAGAGGAAGCGGCGCGGCGTACCTGCGGGTCGGTGGCCCATCCCTCCCAGACCTGCACGGCGGGGCCGACCACGATCTCGTCCGGATCGGTCGGCCTGGGCAGCCCGGCAGCGGGGGCCTCGATGGCGGCCCCCGGGCAGATGGCGATCATCTCGTCCTTGATGGCGAGCGGTACCTCGCCCGACCACGTCGGACGAAGCCCCACGTGCGGGTAGTCGACCATCGTCACCCCATGGTCGGCGCCGACCAGGGCGCAACCGCCACAGCCCAGGCACAGTCCGCCACTGAGCACTCGATCTATCGGATGTGTACGCGTCATTGCTGCCTCAGCACGCTCGAGAAGGGTCGTAGCCCCGATCATCACCCGAACCAGCGCGCTGGTCAACGGCCTCGAGGCCGAACTCTTGAGACTTCAACGGTCTCGGCAATATGCTGATCAGTACGGCCAACAGCGGCTTCGAGGAGGACACGTGGCCGAGACGAGCAGGGCACAGATCGCTGAACAGATCGAGTTCAGCGCGTTCTCCACCGCAGACCTCGATGGCATCTCCCGCCTGATCACCGCCATGAGCGACGATGGCGCCAACCTCCACCTGCGTGACAAGAGCCCCGCCTACTACCGGTGGATGTACTTCGACAACCCGACCGGTCAGGCTTTCGGCTGCTTCGCCAGGCACGGCGACCGGATCGTCAGCTCGTTCGCCATGGCACCCAAGCTGGTCGTGGTGGGCGGACGGACCGTTCGCCTCGGCAAGACGATGGACATGTTCACCGACCCCGACTACCAGGGCATGGGCCTGATCAGAAAGTGCGCCGACCGAGTCTTCGCCGAAGCCCGTGACCACGGCGTGGATGGCTGGTACGTCACCCCATCTGTCAACTCCTACCCGATCTTCAAGAACAAGTGGGGCTACGCCGAGCCGTTCCAGCCGATCTTCCGGGCCCGGCTGATCGACCCCCGGGCAGCGCTGGCCGCGGTTTCGCCGGCGCTGGTCCGTCGACTCGGTCCGCAGCTGGTGACCCGGCTCAGTCGCTGGCCACGCCGGCGGCTCAACCTGCCGAAGGGCTGGACGGTCAGCCAGCCCACCCGCTTCGGGCCGGAGACCGACCAGCTCTGGGACGCCATCGCCCCCACCCACCAGGTCGCGCTGGTTCGTAACGCCTCCTACCTGAACTGGCGCTACGTCGACAACCCGGACGACTACTCGTTGTGGGCGCTCCACCACCAGGGCGAACTGCGCGGCATCGTCGTCACCAAGCAGACAATCCGCCGTGGCTTGCCGGTCGGTGACATCGTCGACCTGATCTGTGCCAGGGACGATGCCACCACGTTGCGGCTGCTGGTCCGGCTGGCAGTCGATCGCTGCGCCGCGGCCGGTTGCGCGATGGTCGAGGCCTGGAGCATCCTGGGCAGCCTGTTCGACCGACGCCTGCGCAGCGCCGGTCTGCTGATCGCCCGCGCGAAGATGCCGCTGCTGCTGAGCCCCGACTACCCCGACCGGCTGCTGTACGACGCGGAAGCCTGGTGGCTCACCCAGGGCGACGGCAACGACGTCTGAACCAGTCGGTTCTCAGCCGGCCAGTGACCTGCCGGACACCAACCAGACAAGGTTCGTCCAATGGCCGCGGAGCTTGAGCCGGGCCTGGTCGTCCTGGCGGACGGCCGCCGGCCAGAGCCACCCCACCACGCAGACGGCGTGGTAGAAGCACTTCATCAGCACGTACCCCACCTGCGCCGGCAGCGAGGCGTGCTTGGCCCAGTAGAGTCGGTCCGCCTTCTCCATGGTCAGGTAGTACTGCACCGGGTACGCCTTGCTGCTGCCACCGCCGAAGTGGATCGCCTCGGCATCGGCGAAGTAGGCGATCCGCCAGCCGGCGTCGTGGAACCGGCGGCACCAGTCGGTGTCCTCACCGTAGAAGAAGAACGCCTCGTCGAGCGGTCCCACCTGGTCGAACGCCTCCCGGCGGACCATCATGAAGCACCCGGACAGCACTTCGGCGTCATGGGTGTAGCTGTAGGTGGACGCCGGCAGGGTGCGTCCCTCGAACCGTTCGACGGCCGGCAGCAGCCGGGAGAGGAAGAGGTAGTCGCCGGCGGCATTGGTGAGGTTGGGGAACCGGCGGCAGTTCTGGCGGAGCTCCAGATCGCGGGTGACGGTGCGCGGCCCCAGCACCCCGATGTCGGGGTTGGCGTCCATGTGGGCGACCATCCTGTCCACCACGTGGTCGAGCGCGATCACGTCGGTGTTGATCAGGCAAAGGTAACGTCCCCGCGCCCGCCGGAAGCCGATGTTGTTGGCCTTGGCGAAGCCCAGGTTCGCACCGTTCTCGATCAGGACGACCTCGGGATGGGCATCCCGCAGGGCAGCCTGGGAGCCGTCCTTGGAGCCATTGTCGACCACGATGACCTCGAACGGGACGGTTGTCTGCTCGTTCAGCGAGGCGACGACGTCGAGCAGATACTGACGGGTGTTCCAGTTGACGATGACGACGGACACGTCAGGTGTTGCCAGCTGCATCCCAACCTCCCGGGCTAGTCGCGAGCGTAACACAAGGCTTGTTCCCCTGTGTTGGGCCGACCGGGGGCGGCTTGGGGTGGACTTCTATCTAAGAGTGGGTTAGCATTTCTCAGGCATTCTTAAGCTTTCGTTTAAGAAGAACCGAACAAGCGTCGACTATCCCCGTGCGGCAGGGTGCCGCCACGAAAGGATTCACACCATGACCCCACCATTGACGGGGCGCACCACGGCTGGGCGTTCCCCCATCGCCCGATTCGGGTTGGCGGCCAGCGCCCTGGCCGTCGCGGCCACCTTCGCGCTGGTCCCGGCCAGCGCGTCCGCCGCCGAGCTGGACCCCGCGAGCCTGGACTCCTCCGGCCGGATCATCGTCCGCAAGGACGGCACCGTGATCGACGGCAAGTATGCCAAGGGTTCCATCGATGTGCGTGCCGACAACGTCACGATCAAGAACACGATCGTGGAGTACTCCGGTTATCACAGCATCCGCATCTACGACGGGGCCGAGGGCACCCGCATCGAGAACTCGAAGGTTCTGTGCCAGGTTCCGAACAAGACCAACGGCATCATGCCGGGCAACTACACCGCTGATGGTGTCGACCTTGAGGGCTGCCGCAATGACTTCATGTTCTCCGCGGCCAAGCCGGCCACCATCACCAACAGCACGATCGACGGCGTCCCCTACTCCAACGTCGACTCCGATCCGGTGACCAGCCCCACTCCCACGCCCACCCCGACCCCGAGCCCGACGCCCACCCCGACCCCGAGCCCGGCGCCCGAGCCGGCTGCTCCTGAGTTCTCCGGCTTCCCGGACGCCAGCAACACCGGTGTTCCCGAGGGAGTGGAACTGCAGTCGTCCGGCAGCATCAATGTCACCCAGGACGGTGCGGTCATCGACGCGATGCACGTCCGGGGCGAGATCACCGTCTCGGCCAACAACGTGACGATTCGAAACACGTTGATCCAGTCCAACACCCCCGCCTACCCGATCAAGGTGACCAGCGGGGTCACCGGCACATTGATCGAGCGCGTCGAGGTCGACAACATGAACGGCACCGGCATCGGCATCTACTTCGCCGGTGGCAGCGGCACCGTTCGCTACGCCGATATTCACTCGGCGGAGGACGGCGTACGGGTCGAGGCTGATGACGTGACGGTGGAGTACTCCTACATCCACGACCTGTTCCGACACGAGGGCGGTCACCACGACTCGATCCAGATCCGCAAGGGTGACAACGTGACGCTGCGGGGCAACAACCTGCAGATCTACGTGGCGTCCACCGACGACCCGATGAACGCCGCGTTGCAGATCGGCTCACTGATCGGGACCAACCAGATCTCCAACCTGCGCGTGGTGGACAACCTGATGAATGGTGGCAACTTCACCATCAACGGCGGCGGCCGCGGTGAGGTCGACAGCGCGGTGTACTCCGGCAACCGGTTCGGCCGCGACTTCCGTTACGGTGTCGCCGGGAACCTGGAGAACAGCGTCTGGGACGACACCAACGTCTGGCACGACACCGGGTTGCCCGCTCGCTGATCGGTTCAGTCCCAGCAATCAGTCCCTGGCCGAGGCCTGCATCCTGAGCGGTGCAGGCCTCGGCCGTCCCCTCCGGTGGCCCTGTCAGGCACAATGGACAAGGTGAAACAGCGTTCCAGTCGCTCGGGTTGGCTGATCGCCGGTCTTGTGACGGTGGCGTTCGCGCTGGGTTTCGTCGCCGGGCTGTTCGCGCCGCGCCTGGCCGAGGAAGTCCGCGCCATGATGGCGCCCAGATCCGAGGTTCGCCAGTTCCCCGATGCCGGCACCACAGGGGTGCCACAGGGCGTGGAACTGCAGCCGTCCGGCAGCATCACCGTCACCCAGGATGGCAGCGTCGTCGAGGGCCTGCACGTCACCGGCGAGATCAAGATCGCCGCCAACAACGTGACCATCCGCAACACCCTGGTGCGAACCGACACCCCTACCTATCCCATCCACGTCACCGAGGGTGTGACCGGGGCGCTGATCGAGCACGTCGAGGTCCACAACATGGGCAGCACCGGCAAGGGCATCTACTTCGACGGCGGCAGCGGTACCGTCCGGAATGCCAACATCCACTCCGCCGAGGACGGGATCCGCATTTCGGCCGACGCCGTGACGGTGGAGTACTCCTACATCCACGATCTTGCCCGGCACGAGGGCGGGCACCACGACTCGATCCAGATCCGACGCGGTGATGACATCACCCTGCGGGGCAACAACCTGCAGATCTACGTGGCGTCCACCGACGACCCGATGAACGCCGCGCTGC
>NZ_JBASCI010000029.1:0-20636 GCF_049651565.1 Brooklawnia sp. | reverse complement strand
CAAGGGCGGATCGGACCGGGCCGCTGGCGGCGGTGGTGAAGACCTGCTCGTCGGGCGGTGCCTGCGGTGCGCGGTGGGCGATCCACTCGGCGACGCGGGTGGCGCCGACCTGGCCGGAGTTGAGGGCCGCACCGCCCGGGCGGTAGATCCCGTGCGCGCCGGCTGCCTCTCCCACCGGATAAAGCCCTGACAGCGGCGAACGCCACCAGGCGTCCACCTCCAGGCCGCCGTTGTTGTGCTGGGCGCAGACCGCGATCTCCAGCGGGTCGGTGGCCAGGTCGACGCGGGGGCCGCGTTCGAGGTAGAAGTTGTAGGCGGCCTGGTTGAGCCGCTTCAGCCGTTCGACGGGGGGCGCGTCGGCCGGGACGTCGGCGACCCCGGTGCGGCGCAGGTAATCGCGCGCCTCGGTGCTCAGCCGGTCGACGTCGAAGACTCCACCGCCAGGGTTGGTGCGGAAGTCGAGCCAGACCCGCCGGCCGCGCAGCACCGTCTCGCGGTACACCAGCAGGTCGATCAGGGACGAACCGTCGGCCGCCTTGCGGGCGTCGAACGGCCACTGGTAGCCCTTGAGGAAGACCAGCGAGCCTTGCACGCCGAGGTCGTCGATCGCCTCGGACAGGAACTCGCGTTCATCGCCGCCGTCGGCGTCGGTGCTGATGAACCGCGGCACCACCTGCATGTAGCTGCCGGACACGTTCCAGCGCGGGGCGATGGACGCCATCCCGAACTGCCACTCGGTGAGGTTCTTGCCCGGCGCCCCGGCCCGCAACGCCGCGCCGGTGGCGCCCCACTGGCCGTGCGGGTAGACCGAGTCGGCGTAGATGCCGGCCGGCCCGCCGGTGGCGTAGACCACGTTGGACGCCCGGATCAGCAGGAACCTGGCGGCTGGTTCGGTCTCGGCCTGCTCGGCGGCCTGGGTGGTCTTGTTCATCGCCAGCAGACCGACCACCCGGGGCTGCTCGCCGGTGCGGTCGACCACCAGGTCGATGACCCGGCAACCCTCCATGGTCGGCACCCCGGCCGCCTTCACCCGGGCCTCCAGGTGCTCGGTCATCGACTTCGAGGTGTACGGGCCGATCGAGGTTGCCCGCTCGCGGGGGTCGTGGTCGGTCTTGTAGCCGATGAACTGGCCGAACCGGTCGGTTGGGAACGGCACCCCGGCGTCCACCAGGTGCGCGAACGCACGGGCCGAGTTGGCCGCCTCCGCCAGGGCATTGTCGCCGTCCATCGCGCCACCGGCGAACAGGGTCGCAGCCAGGTCGGCGACGGAGTCGGGAGCGTCGCCGCCGAGGCTCAGCTTGTAATAGGTCTGCTTGTCGGAGCCAGCGTTGCGGGAGGCGCCGGCCCGGATCTTGTCGGCGATCATGATCAGGTCGGTGTGTCCGGCCATCACCAGCCGGTCGGCGGCGCAGTAGCCGGCCGAACCGGTACCCACCACCACGGTGGTGGTGGCGATCGTGGGAACCTGGTGGCCGTCGATCGGGGTGCTGGTCATTGGAGTCCTCACAGTTGCGGCAGGTGCATGCCGCCGTCGACATGGATGATGTCCCCGGTGGAGTACGGCATGTTGCCGCTGACCATGGCGAACACGGCGCCGCCGACGTCGGAGGGTTGGCCCCAGCGCGGCACCGGCGTCAGCCCCTCGCTGATGGCAGCGGTGTACTTCTCGGCGTTGGCGGCGGTCATGTCGGTCAGGATCATGCCCGGTCGCACCTCGTAGACCAGGATGCCCTCGGGTGCCAGCCGCACCGCCCACAGCTTGCTGGCCATGGTGCCGCCGGCCTTGGAGATGCAGTACTCGCCACGGTTGGTGGAGACCACGTCGGCCGAGATCGAGGTCACGTTGACGATGGTGCCGACCACGCCGTCGGTCTGGGGGTCGTAGTCACCACGCAGTTCGATCATCCGGTTGGCGACCAGCTGGGTGAGGAAGTACGGGCCACGCAGGTTGATGTCGAGGACCCGGTCGAAGCTGTCCGGGGTGGCGACCAGGATGTCGAGCCGCTCGGTCGGGGCGACGCCGGCGTTGTTGACCAGCGCGTCCACGCGTCCCCAGGCATCAACGGTCTCGGCAAGGAACCGCTGGTCGTCGTCGAGGTCAGCGACGCTGCCCCGGGTGTAACGGACCTTGCCGAGCGCAGAAAGTTCGTCGAGCAGGTTCTGGTCGGCGGGACGGGTGGCCATGATCGAGACGGCCCAGCCCTCCTTGAGGAGCCGTTCGGTGATGCCGCGGCCGATACCGCGGTTGCCGCCGGTGACCATGGCGACGGGCTGATCGAGTCGGGTCATCGTTCCTCTTTCGAGTCTGTGGGGTGGTGGTCGGTTGTGGTGTTCAACGGGTACCCGTGCTGGGGGGTGCCCGGTCCGGTCGCCTCGCGGACGCCGGGCTGGGCGCCTGCTCGGGCCGGTGGAGGAGCTTGGAAAGCGCTTACCGAACTCTAGAGGATTGCCCCGGGGGCGGCAAGCCGACCGCGGATCTGCTAGGCTACGTTTCAACACCCGATCTTAGCGTTTCGTACAGAGAAACTGCGACATCCTTGAGGAGTCCAGATGAGCGTCACACTCGACGACATCACTCGTTATCGAATCATTCCCGTCGTGGTGCTCAACGACGCCGCCAAGGCGTCCGGGCTCGGCGACGCGCTGGTCGCCGGTGGCCTCCCGATCGCCGAGGTGACCTTCCGCACCGCGGCGGCGGCTGAATCAATCCGGACGCTGGCCAAGCGCGACGACCTGACAGTCGGCGCCGGCACGGTGCGCTCGGTCGCCCAGGTCGAGCAGGCGGTGGACGCCGGAGCCAAGTTCGTCGTCAGCCCCGGGCTGAGCGCCGACATCGTGCAGCGCGCCCAGCAACTGGGCGTGCCGGTACTGCCGGGGGCGGTCACCCCGACCGAGATCATGCGTGCCCAGGAACTCGGCCTGCACACGGTCAAGTTCTTCCCGGCCAATGTCTACGGCGGTGCCGCCGCCATCAAGTCGCTGTGGGGACCCTTCGGGGACATGAAGTTCATCCCGACCGGTGGCGTGAACGCCGCCAACCTGGGCGAGTTTCTCGCCCTGCCGTGTATCCCGGCGATCGGCGGCTCCTGGATGGTGCCGGCGAAGGCCATCGACCAGGGTGACTTCATCAAGGTGGAAGGCCTGGCCCGAGAGGCGATCGAACTGGTCGCCGAACTGACTGGAGGAAACTACTGATGGCTGTTGACCTTGGAATCAAGAGCGCCGAAGACTGCTACTGGGACGCCCTCAGCCTCGGCGAGATCATGCTTCGCCTCGATCCCGGCGAAGGACGCATCCGCACCACCCGACACTTCACGGTCTGGGAGGGCGGCGGGGAATACAACGTCGTCCGCGGCCTGCGCAAGGTGTTCGGGCTGCGCACCGGCGTCCTCACCGCACTGGTCGACAACGAGGTCGGACGCCTGGTGGAGGACTTCATCATGCAGGGTGGCGTCGACACCTCGCTGATCAACTGGGTCGCCAACGACGGCGTGGGACGCACCGCGCGCAATGGCCTCAACTTCGTCGAGCGGGGCTACGGCGTCCGGGGTTCGGTCGGCGCCTCCGACCGCGGCAACACCGCGATCAGTCACGCCAAGGCGTCGGACTGGGATCTGAATGAGATCTTCAACAACAGGGGGGCGCGCTGGCTGCACACCGGCGGCATCTACGCCGCGCTGTCCGAGACCAGCGCCCAGACCGTGATCGACATCTGCAAGGCGGCCAAGGACGCCGGCACGCTGATCAGCTACGACCTCAACTACCGGCCCAGCCTGTGGAAGTCCATCGGCGGCCAGGCCAAGGCGCAGGAGGTCAACAAGGCGGTGGCGCCGTACATCGACGTGATGATCGGCAACGAGGAGGACTTCACCGCCGCGCTCGGCTTCGAGATCGAGGGGGTCGACGAGAACCTGACCGTCCTGCCGCTCGACAGCTTCAAGGGCATGGTGGAGCGGGTGGCCGAGGCCTACCCGAACCTGCAGGTCATCGGCACCACCATGCGCGGTGTCAAGTCGGCAACCATCAATGACTGGTCGGCGATCGCCTGGTCGAAGCAGGACGGCGTGGTGAAGGCCGCGCAGCGCGACGACCTGATGATCTTCGACCGGGTCGGCGGCGGCGACTCGTTCGCGTCCGGCCTGATCTACGGTCTGATGACCGGTGAGGGCCTGGAGACCGCGGTCAACTACGGCGCCGCCCACGGCGCGCTGGCGATGACCACCCCGGGCGACACCTCGATGGCCACCGCGGCGGAGGTCAAGAAGCTGGCCGGGGGCGGATCGGCCCGCGTCGACCGCTGACCGTCCGATCCGGCTTTCGGCAAGGCAGCGGCGTCCCATCCACACCGATGGGGCGCCGTTCTGCTGTCCCACGGCGGCAGTTCGGGAAGACTTGTGGCCATGCACCTGATCGTCGTGAAATTCCAGACCAAACCAGAGTGGACCGATCGTTGGCTCGACCTGGTCGCCGACTTCACTGCAGCCACCCGGGCCGAACCGGGGAACCTGTGGTACGAGTGGAACCGCAGCGTCGACGAACCGAACGTCTTCACCCTGGTCGAGGCGTTCACCGAGGAAGGGGCGGCGCCGCACGCCAACAGTGCCCACTTCGCCAAGGCGATGGACGACATGCGGCCTGCGCTTGCCGGCACCCCGAAGATCATCAGCCGGGTGGTCGAGGGCAGCGGTTGGGACGAGATGGGCGAACTCAGGATCGAGTGAACTGACCAGCCGCGAGTGCGGTTGGGGGTCGGGTTTGGGGATATACCCCCTGGGGGTATGGTGGAGCAATGAGTCACGACCACCACCAGCCGCTCGACGATGCTCCGACCCAGCACTCGCACCACGCTGCGACAGGTCCGCACGCGCACCCCGGACGTGGCGACCTCGCCGGCCACCCAGCCGGCCATGGCGTCCATGCCGACCATGAGGGTGACCACGCGCACGCTGAGCACGCCGACCATGGCGTCCTGGCCGGCCATGATGGTCACGACGCGCACGCTGGCCATGGCGGCCACGACCACTCCGGCCACGTAGAGCAGTTCCGGCGACTGTTCTGGATCATGCTGGTGCTGGCGATACCGGTCGTCGGGCTCAACGAGATGTTCGCCGGCCTGCTCGGCTACCCGCTCCCGGACGCCGCCTGGGTGCCCTGGGTCTCGCCACTGCTCGGCACCGTCATGTACTTCTGGGGCGGCCAGCCGTTCCTGACCGGGGCCCGCGACGAGATCCGGCAGCGCAAGCCCGGGATGATGCTGCTGATCGCGCTGGCGATCACCGTGGCCTTCATAGCGTCCTGGGGTGCGAGCCTCGGCGTGGTTTCGCACGAGCTGAACTTCTGGTGGGAACTCGCGCTGCTGGTGGTCATCATGCTGCTCGGCCACTGGATCGAGATGCGCTCCCTGGCCCGAACCACCTCCGCGCTCGACTCGTTGGCCGCGCTGCTGCCAGATCAGGCCGAACGCATTGAGGGTGACCAGATCGTCAAGGTGACGCCGGCCGAACTGCGGGTCGGCGACGTGGTGATCGTCCGGCCCGGCGCCGCCATCCCCGCCGACGGCCGGATCATCGCCGGTGCGGCAAGCCTGGACGAGTCGATGGTGACCGGGGAGTCCCGCGCCGTCCGCCGTCAGCCGGGTGACCACGTGGTGGCCGGCACGGTTGCCACCGACTCCGGCATCCGCGTGGAGGTCACTGCGATCGGCGACGACACCAAGCTGGCGGGAATCCAGCGACTGGTTGCCGACGCCCAGGCCTCGTCGTCCCGCGCCCAACGGCTGGCCGACCGGGCGGCCGGCTGGTTGTTCTGGTTCGCCCTCGGTGCCGCGGCGATCACCGCGCTGGTCTGGGCGTGGGTCGGCAGCCCCGACCAGGCCATCGTCCGCGCCATCACCGTGCTGGTGATCGCCTGTCCGCATGCGTTGGGCCTGGCCATTCCGCTGGTAGTGAGCATCGCGACCGAACGGGCGGCCAGGGGTGGCGTCCTGGTCTCCGACCGGCTGGCGCTGGAGTCGATGCGCACCGTGGACACCGTGCTGTTCGACAAGACCGGCACCCTCACCAAAGGTGAGCCCGCGGTCACCGGGATGCAGTCCAGCGCCGGGCTCGGCGACGACCGGGTGCTCGCGCTCGCTGCTGCGGCGGAATCGTTCTCCGAACACCCATTGGCCAAGGCCATCGTCGGCGCCGCCCGCTCCCGAGGCCTTGACGTACCCGCCGCGACAGGTTTCTCGTCCGAGCCCGCAGTGGGGGTCAAGGCGACCGTCGGTGGCAGCGAGGTCGAAGTCGGCGGGCCGTACCTGCTGGAACGAAGCCGGCTGGGGTCGCTGCCGGGCACCGAGGCCTGGGACGCCGAAGGTGCCACCGTGCTGCACGTGGTGGTGGACGGCCGGCTGGCGGGGGCGCTGAAGGTCGCCGACGAGATCCGACCGGAATCCCGGGAAGCCGTGGACGCGCTGCACCGACTCGGCGTGCAGGTGGTCATGATCACCGGGGACGCCCAGCCGGTCGCGGAGGCGGTGGCCGCCGAACTCGGCATCGACCGGGTCTTCGCCGGCGTGCGTCCGGAGGACAAGGCCGCCAAGGTCGCCGAACTGCAAACTGAGGGGCGGCGGGTCGCGATGGTGGGGGACGGCGTGAACGATGCACCGGCCCTCGCCCAGGCAGACGTCGGCATCGCGATCGGTGCGGGCACCGACGTGGCGATCGCCTCGGCGGGAGTAATCCTGGCGTCGTCCGACCCGCGGTCGGTACTGTCGGTGATCCAGTTGTCGCGGGCCAGCTACCGCAAGATGCGGCAGAACCTGTGGTGGGCGGCCGGCTACAACCTGCTGGCGATACCGCTGGCCGCTGGCGTGCTGGCTCCGATCGGCTTCGTGCTGCCGATGAGCGTTGGCGCCCTGCTGATGTCGGCGTCCACCGTCGTGGTCGCTCTCAACGCGCAGTTGCTGCGGCGGCTCGACCTGGCACCGCAGGCGAGCACCCGGGCCGTCCTGGAGCAGGCGGCGTAGCGGGCGGCGCTCGTCAGGGCTCAGGTTCCCACCGGAGCAGGTCGCCGGGCTGGCAGTCCAGCGCCTGGCACAAGCCTTCCAGTGTTGAGAAGCGGACCGCCTTCGCCCGACCGTTCTTGAGCACCGCCAGGTTCGCTGGTGTGATCCCAACCTGCTCGGCGAGCGCGCCAACCGTCATCTTCCGCCTGGCCAGCATGACATCGATATCGACGACGATCGGCATCAGATCACCTCGTCGAGTTCGGCCTTGAGTTGCCGCGCCTCGGCGTCCCGGTCGACCGCCTGGGCGAGCAGCGCTCGCATCACGACTATCAACAGCGCCATCCCCGCCGCCAGCAACGCTGCGCCACCCACCAGCAGGACCACCCCGGGCGCGACTGATGTCGGCGCCAGGACGCCTCCCAGGCCGAAGGTCAGCAGGGACGCCGCAGCGATCGCGCCGATGATGACATCCACGTAACGGAAGGCCGCCTCGGAGAAGACAGTCGAGCGGCGCACCATGGTCAGCAACTGCCAGATGCACACCATGGTCACCTGAACTGCCACGACGGCAAGGATGATGATCGTCAGGAGTGCTGTTCGGAACCAGTCCGGCGCCCCAACCAAGTCGTCTGCCATCAGCGGCACCATGAAGACCTGCACGAATAGCGAGCCCAGCATCGCCAGGACCAGAACTGTCCGCAGCGCAGTAATCGTCCAGCGGGCCATCTCTCCTCCTCTATCGAGGCAGGATGGAAATCTACCGACATTCGATAGGTCAGGGCAACTGCGAGCGTCCATATTGAGGTGACCGGGCTGGCTGTGGAGATGTGCAGTCCTGATGCTCCGGCGTGTCCGGCGTGGCAACACGGCAACCCGGCGAGACATGCCGGGCGGTTGACGGTAGCATGAAAGCGCTTTCCGGCTGAACGTCGAGATCAACCAAGAAATAGCAAAGGAAGTACGCATGGTGCAGTTCATGAGCGGCCCCGAGGCCGCCGAACTGATCCAGGATGGCGACACCATCGCGATGCTCGGCAACGGCGGCATGACGGTCGAGCCCCGATTGGTCTACCGCTGCATTGGTGAGCGATTCTCCGCTACCGGCGCGCCGCGTGATCTCACCCTGATCCATTCCGCCGGCATCGGTGACCGCGGCGAGGAAGGGTTGAGCCGCTTCGCGCAGGACGGCATGACCAGGCGTGTGATAGGCGGCCACTGGGCATGGTCGCCCAAGATGCAGACGATGGCCAACGAGGGACGCATCGAGGCGTACAACCTGCCGCAGGGCGTGATCTGCCAGCAGTACCGCGAGATTGCGGCCAAGCGTCCGGGCCTGATCACCCGCACCGGACTGGGCACGTTCGTCGATCCGCGAATTGACGGAGGCAAGCTGAACTCGGCAACCACCGAGGACCTGGTCGACCTGATCGAGATTGCCGGCCAGACCTACCTGCACTTCAGGCCGTGGCAGATCGATGTCGGCATCATCAAGGGCAGCACCGCCGACCTGGATGGCAACATCTCGATGGCCGACGAGGTCGCATTCCTGGAGGCGCAGGCCATTGCGATGGCGGCGCACAATTGCGGCGGGCTGGTGATCGCGCAGGTTCGCAACGTGGTTGAGACCGGCACGTTGCATCCTCAATCGGTCAAGGTCCCGGGCGTGCTGGTGGACGCGGTGGTCGTCGACCCGGAGCAGTGGCAAACCTGCCTGGGGCCGTACGACCCGGCTCTTTGCGGGGCCAGCCGTCGTGCTCAGGGGGCATTCGACGCGATGCCGCTCAACCAGCGCAAGATCATCGCACGGCGGGCCGCCCAAGAACTTCGACCCGGGATGGTGATCAACCTCGGCTTCGGCATCCCGGACGGGGTCGCCTCGGTGGCCAACGAAGAACACCTGATGGACCAGATCACTGCGACGATCGAGCAGGGACTGATCGGTGGCATCCCGGCGCAGGGTGACATCTTCGGCTCCGCCTACAACGCCCGGGCATTCGTCGACGCGCCAAGCCAGTTCGACTTCTACTCCGGGCGTGGTCTTGACCTCACCTGCCTCGGCATGGCACAGGTCGACCAGCACGGCAACGTAAACGTCAGCCGGTTCGGGCCCACGATCGCCGGCTGCGGCGGCTTCATCGACATCAGCCAATCCGCCGAGGTGGCCATCTTCTGTGGCACGTTCACCGCGGGCGGCCTGCAGACCGAGGTGGTGGACGGTGAACTCGCCATCCTTCAGGAGGGCCGTGCTCGAAAGTTCGTCGATCGAGTGCAACACATCACCTTCTCCGGAGGCCAGGCCCGTGCCCAGGGCCAGACCGTCCTCTACGTCACCGAGCGCGCGGTCTTCCGGCTGATTGACGATGGCCTTGAACTGATCGAGGTCGCCCCCGGCATCGACCTGCAGACCCAGGTGCTCGACCAGATGGGATTCCGGCCGGCCATCTGCCCAGGATTGACCACCATGGACGCCCGCATCTTCGCCGATGCACCGATGGGCCTCACCCTTCAGCACTGATGACCCGTCGCCCAACCGATCTGGCAGAACAGGAGCAAACCCATGACCGAGAGGTTCGCCGCCGGTAGCGGCGAAGAAGTCCGGATCGAAACCGAAGACGCTGTGGCGACACTGGTCGTCGACCGTCCCGCGCAACGCAATGCGCTGTCAATCCCGGTCTGCGAGCAGATCAACGACCTGATCTCCGATCTGGAGGCGAACCCGGACATCCGGGTCCTGGTGGTGACTGGCAGCGGACCAAAGTCGTTCATCGCGGGCGCCGACATCAACGAACTGGTGACCTACACCCCAGCCCAGGGCTACCGTCACATCGAGGTCGGTCACAAGCTGTTCACCCGAATCGAGAACCTCGGTATCCCGACCATCGCATCGGTCAACGGTTACTGCTTGGGTGGCGGCCTGGAGATCGCGATGGCCTGTGACATCAGGCTCGCCAGCAACAACGCCAGGTTCGGATTACCCGAGATCAACATCGCCATGGTGCCCGGCTGGGGTGGTACCGAACGACTCCAACGGCTGATCGGCCAGTCCCGGGCGGCTGCGATGATGATCACCGGTGAGATGATCAGCATCGATGAGGCGATCAGCTGCGGTTTGGTCTACCGCCAGTTCGAAACAGTGGCAGCGCTGCGGACCGGCACCGACGAACTGGCCCGGAAGTTGGCCGGCTTCGCACCGGTCTCCATGCGGGCAACCAAGCAGATGCTGCTCACTTCGGCTGGCCTCAGCCCCGACCAGATCCTGCAACGGGACGCCGCCCTGCTCGCCTATCTGGTCAGCACGGCGGACGCCAAGGAGGGCCTGACAGCCTTTCTTGAGAAGCGCACCGCATCGTACAAGGGGGAGTGAGTAGATGGCACGCACCGTTCTGGTCACCGGAGGAGGCCGCGGGATCGGGCTTGGGGTCGTCGGGCAGTTCCTCGACGAGGACTGCAACGTGGCCGTGATCGAGAAGGACCCGGCTGCGGCCGACCCGGCCTTCACCGACCTGGTCTCGGCCACTCCTCGACTGTGGGCAATGTCGGGCGACCTCAACAATCCGGACGACCGGGAATCGTTCCTGTCGGGCGCCCTGGAGCGGTTCGGGCGCATCGACATCCTTGTCAACAACGCAGGGGTCGCGCCACGCGTCCGTCGGGACCTGCTAGAGGTGGACGAGGAATCATGGGACTTCGTCCTCGACACCAACCTGAAGGCCAACTTCTTCCTCACCCAGCGCGTGGCCCAGTTGATGACCGGTCAGGATCCGAAGGACGGGGCCCGTGGCTTCATCATCAATTACGGGTCGCTGAACAGTTACGTGGTTGCCACCGACCGGGTCGAGTACTGCGCGTCCAAGGCGGGCGTCGCCATGCTGACGCAGGTCTTCGCGCGTCGGCTCGCTCCAGAGCAGATCTACGTCTACGAGGTGCGGCCGGGCGTTATAGAGACCCCGATGACCTCGGTCGTGCACGACAAGTACACCCGGATGATCGAGGAGGAGGACGCCTTCCCGATCGCCCGCTGGGGACAGCCCTCGGACGTCGCCCTGGCGATCTCAGCGCTGGTCAGCGGCAAGTTCCGCTACTCCACCGGCGAGGTCATCAACGTGGACGGCGGCTTCCACCTGCGCAAGCTCTGAAACGCGGGGCGCGGAACCGTCGGCGTCGAGGTCAGCCGGCGCCGCGAAGTCGGGTCCGTCGATTACCCGGGATGGGTTTGCGTTCCGGGTCGTGCACGGCTGGCGGGATGAGTTCCGGGAACCCCTGCGGATCGATCCGGATCTGCCAGTGGTCCGGCGGTGGACCCTGCCACATCCGGGTTGGCTCAACCAAACCGTGATGGTGCGGGCACAGTAGGGCAAGGTTGTCCAGTGCGGTGGCTCCGCCGCTCCACCACGGGTCGACGTGGTGCGCCTCGCAGCAACTGTCCGGCTTGTCGCAGTTGGGGAAGACGCACCCGCCGTCCCGCAGCGACAGCGCCCGCCGGATCGCCGGGCTCACCAGGCGTTGGATGCGGCCGATGTCGAGTACTTCGGACTGGCTGCCCAACACCGCAGGCATCAGGTCTGCGTCGCAGCACAACCTGCGCAGCTCACCGGCCGAGATGGGTTGTCCGCTGTCGAGGACGCCGGCGGCTTCGGCGCGCTGTCGCAGATCCGCTTCGTCGATGGTGACCACCACCCTGGGCCTATCCCCGGCCACGGTTGGCGTCCGCCGGTGGTTCTCGAGGTCGTCAAGGATGGTCATCAGGGCGTCGGCGCGCCGCTGGCCCGGCGAGCGGATCTCAGTCGCCGGTTCGATCCGGTCCCGCAACCGTCGCCGGTCGGCCTCGGTGTAGGAGTCGATGACCTTCATGAAGCGGGTGGCCTCAAGGTTGGGCAGGCTTCCCGACAGCAGCATGGACCCGTCGCCGTCCAGTCGGAACGACAGGTGCCGGTTGGCGACGGCCCGCTTGCGTTGCGCCTCGAGGCGTTGCAGTTCACACTCCGGGTCGTTCTCGGGGTGGTCCGGCGCGATCTCCGCCAGCACCTGGGTGCGCAGTGCTGCCAACGCCGGGGCGGACTGGTCAGCGGCCTTCGCCAGCATCAGTTGGGTGGCCTGTCCGCGTTGGTCGCCGGTCAGCTCGTCGGGGAGTTCGGAGAGCACCTTGTGGATGCTGCGGGCCTGGGCGACCTCGATGTCTCCGGCGAGCGCGGCGTCCCGGACGGCGGGTTGCGCGATGAGGTCGCGTCCAGCGAAGACGAGCGCTGCGCTCTGCTTTGGCGTGATCTGGCCCGGCCAGGCCAGCCAACTGGTCATCGGAGTGCCCTTGGCCACCACCGAGGAGCCCGCCTGGTCAGCCTCGGCCACCACGACGCTGGCCATGGCCTGGGCCCGGCTGGCGATCTTCATCGCCTTGCGCACCAGGTCGAGGCGCTGGGCATGGCCCAGCCCGGCCTGCTCGGCATGGTCGATGCGGTCGAACACCGCAGCGATCACGTCGAGCGCGGCTCCGGTCGGGTACCGGTCTGGCAACTGGCTGGTCATCAACTCTCCACGTCGTCGGATGCCCATCACTATCGGCGGTCTGCCCGACCCTTGTTCAGTTATCCACAGGCCGCTGTCTGCGGAAGCCCACTCTGGGCACCGCGATCGCCGGCTCGATCATGTCGACCCGGCTGGCGTCCGGCATCGAGGCCAGGCTGACCCCCGAGATCATGGCGCAGCTGCCGGCGTCCGGGTTGAACGTCAACGTCCTCGCTATCGCGCCGGTGCTGGCGATTCTGGCAGCCGCTGCGACGCTGTTCATCAAGCCGCTGCGCGAGACGCTGGGCACGCTGGAGGAGCAGGGCCGCGGGCTGCTGGACTCCACCGCCATGTCGAGCCCGGACATGGGGCGCGTCCTGTCGACGCCGGAGGACTACCACCTGCGCAGCCGGGAACGCATGATGGGTGCCCAGCTGCTGCTGGTCGCCTCACAGGTTGGGGAAGACAACCCGATCCTTCCGGACTCGGTGGCCGAGTTCGGCGGCGGTGACCTGGCGCGCGGCCTGCAGATGTTGCGCTCGGCCGGCACGATGCTGCTCACCGAGGACCCCGACACGATCATGGCAGACGAGGAGTTCGCGGTGGAGTTGTCGAAGCGGGGCCAGCCGCGCCAGATGCTCAGCCGGGAGCTGACCGAGCGGCTCTACCAGGTGTCGTCGCGGTCGCCACCGAACTCGCCGACGCCCGACAAGCCGCACACCCGCACCGTTGACGGTATCGACGGGGCCGGCCTGCAACGTGCGGTGTGGATGCTGAACTGAGCACTGGTTGCCGACATCGTGGCGCGCCGCTGGCCACTGCCGGGGGCCGACGCTGGGGCGGTAACGTCGCCAGAGCCAGGCCCCGACAGCCCCTAGACGAAGTACTCGACCAGCCGGGCAGCCAGCTCTCGGACGGCGTACTCCCGCGCCGGGTAGCGGTCCATCGGGTCGCGGTCGAAGGCGCCCGCGATCGGGTGGATCATCACCTCGTCGACGCTGAACCGGTCGGTGAGCTCGAAGATGCCCTCGGCGACCTGGTGGGGCTCGCCGATCAGCCAGGGTTCGGTGATCGCCTGCCAGGCCTCGTCCGGCATCGGCACCGGGGTCTGCTCGGCCTGCTCGACCGTCATCAACTCCATGGGACGCCCGAGCCGCAGCTGCGCCATCGCATGCTGGTACGGTAGCGCCAGCCGGCGCGCCCGGTCGGCGTCCTCGGCCACCACCACGTTGCAGGTCACGAACGTGCACGGCCGACCCTCACCCTGGAACGACCCCCGGTACAACCGCAGCGCCTCCTCGGTGCCCTGCCCGGAGAAGTGGTGTGCGAACACGTAGGGTAGGCCCAGTTCGCCGGCCAGTCGGGCGGAGTAGTCGGAGGATCCAAGCAGCCACACCGGCGGGACGCTGTTGGGTGCCGGGCTCGCCTTGAGTTCGAAACGGCGTCCGCCGAGGTCGACCCCGATGCCCTCGTTGCCCAGCATGGCGATCACCTGCTGAACCCAGTTGGGGAACTCTGCGAGGGTTTCGTCGGGGCGTCCATTGCGCAGTGCCCAGCTGGTCACCGGATCGGTGCCGGGGGCGCGTCCGATGCCGAGGTCAATGCGCCCCGGGAAGGCCGCCTCCAGCAGGGCGAACTGTTCGGCCACCACCAACGGGGTGTGGTTGGGCAACATCACCCCGCCCGATCCGATCACTATCTGGTCGGTTTCGCAGGCCAGCAGCGCTACCAGCACCGGCGGGTTGGTGGCGGCGACCGACGGGGTGTTGTGGTGCTCGGCGACCCAGTATCGGGTGCACTTCGCCTTGTCAGCCACCTTGGCCAGGCGAACCGACGCTGCCAGCGCCTGCGCGTTGCTCTGGTCGCGGCGCACAGGGATCAGGTCGAGGACGGACAGTTGCACCATGGGACGACAGTACTTTTGCCCTCCGGCCCGCGTCGATTGCCTTGCCTTCCGGTTGCCATGACCGAACCTCTTACCAGGCCCTTGTTCACCGTCGGCGGGCCATACTTGACCGGTGAGCAGAGTAGAGGTCGTCCATCCACGTTTCGTCCCCCTCGGTACCGGCGACAGTTTCCAGGTTGGTCGGGTCCTGCCGCAGCGGGCGTTGAGCCTGATCGGGGGGTGGTGCTTTCTCGACCACTTCGGCCCCGTCGCCGACGCGCTGCGGGTCGCCTGCCACCCGCACACCTGCTTGCAGACCGTCACCTGGTTGTTCGACGGCGCGATCCGGCATCGTGACGCCCTGGGCACCGACATCGTGGTGCGGCCTGGAGAGGTCAACCTGATGACGGCGGGCTGGGGCGTCACCCACACCGAGTACTCCGAGTCCCAGCAGCCGCTGCACGGCGTCCAGCTGTGGACGGCGCTGCCGGCGGCGTCCCGCTTCGTCGACCCGCAGTTCGAGCACTTCGCCACCGAACCGGTCCGGATGTCCGACCACGAGGTCGCCGTCTTCGTCGGGCAGTTCGGAGAGGGTGACTCCCCGGTCAGGGTCTTCTCGCCGATGGTGGGCGCAGAGGTCCGTTTCACAAGCAACGAACCGTTGGTCGTGGACGTGGACGGGCGCTTCGAATTCGGTGTGCTGGCCGACTCCGGCACGGTCTTCTTCGACGATGTGGAGGTCCCGCAGGCCATGCTCGGCTACCGAGCGCCCGGCCACCGGCAGGTCCGGCTGCAGGCGGACGCCAGCCCCGGCCATCTCGTGCGGGCGGTGGTGATCGGCGGCGAGCCGCTGGACGAGGACATCGTGATGTGGTGGAACTTCATCGGACGCAGCCACGAGGAGATCGTCGCCTGGCGGGCCAACTACATGGCAGCCATTGGCGCCGAGCAGGGCGGGGACAACCCGAACAACTTCCCGCTGACCCCGCGCACCAACGACGACCCCGAGATCCCGGCGCCTCCGCTGCCCGGTCTGCGGCTCCGTCCTCGGCACCGTCGACACCCGGTGGCAGGGTAGGCGGCTCGCCGGCGCACCAGGTGCGGCCGCCCAGCGGGTCACCGGCCGGTGGCTTCCCGCTGGGCGGTTGCGCCGTCCGTCCGCTTGTCGTCGGTCAGCTCCGGCGCGCTGGGCACGATGCCACGCAGCAGGGCCGGTGGCTGGGCCAACCAGCTAGGATAGCTGGCGCCGGCCCGGTCCTTCTCCACCCCAAAGGTTGAACCAGCGGCGATCGGGTAATCGCGTCCTTAGCGTCAAGAAGCGGCGTGTGGGCGATGGCTCGCGAAGATGAGGCGATCAGATGAGAACAGATACCAGACCGATCACTGTCGCGGTCGTCAATGACTACGAGCTCGTGGTCGCCGGCGTGAACGAGATACTCAAGCCGTACGCCGACCGCATCAAGGTGATCGAGCTGGACGTCAACACCGCCGTCTCCCAACCCGTCGACATCGTGCTCTTCGACACCTTCGGCTGCTATGACGGCATGGCTGGTGTGGCCGAGAGCGTGGCCCGGCGCTGGTTGCCGGGCCGGATCGTGCTCTACACCTGGGAGCTGAACCCGGCCGCCGAGGCGGTGGCCCGGGCGGCGAAAGTGGATGGCGCGGTGTCCAAGGGGCTGGGCGGGGCCGAGTTGGTCGAGGCGCTTGAGGCTGTGCACAGCGGTGAGGGTTTCGTCTTCCGTGACAACGAGCCCGGGGACGCCGACGACGAGCAGGCCAACGGCAACCTGCGGCACTCCCACGACTGGCCGGGCCGGGCGGCCGGGTTGTCGATGCGCGAGGCCGAGATGATATCGCTCATCTGCCAAGGGCTGTCGAATGCGCAGATCGCCCAGCACGCCTACCTGAGCCCGAATTCGGTCAAGTCCTACATTCGCAGCGCCTACCGCAAGATGGGCGTCTCGACCCGGGCCCAGGCGGTGGCCTGGGGCATCCAGGCCGGCCTGCTACCCGAGGTGGGACGCACCGCGGTCTAGGGGCGAACCGCCTCGCCGCCGACCGGCTCGGCTCGGGGCGGCTGTTCGTGCTGGCGGTCCGGGTCGTGGTCGCCGGTCAGGTTGGTGCTGAAGATCTCCAGCCTGGCCGGCAGGTCGAGCGCTTCGATGCGTGCCCTGAGGTACGGCCCGAGCTCCTCCACCCGCGAGCGCAGGTCGAGGTCGAGGGCTTCGATCCGCTTCCGCAGGTCGGGACGAACCGACTCCCAGCGCTCGCGCAGTTCGGGGCCGATCTGCGTCAGCCACTCCCGGACGTCGGGGGTGGCCTCGTTCAGCCGCTCGCGCAGCTTCGGTGCGGCTTCGCTGAGGCGTTCGGTGAGATCCATTTGCTCAACCCGGGTGCGGACCTCCCGGCGCAGCACCTTGCCCATCTCGTTGCGGGGGAGTTCCTGGATGACGAAGATCCGCCGGGGCACCTTGTAAGCGGCCAGCCGCTGCTTCAACGAGGCCCGCAGTTCGTCCACGTCGGGGCGGCGTCCATCGGCGGTGACCACCGCGGCCACCACCTCCTCGACCCCCAGCTCGTTGGCCAGCCCGACCACGGCGATCTCGGCGATCCCGTCCTGGTCCCGCATGGCCTCCTCCACCTCAGAGGGATAGACGTTGAACCCGCCGGTGACCACCATCTCCTTCAGCCGGTCAACGATCCGCAGGAAGCCCCGTTCATCCGGTACCGCGACGTCGCCGGTCCTGAACCAGCCGTCGACGAACGCGTCCGCGTTGACGTCACTGCCCGGCTGCGCGCGGTAGCCGCCGAAGACCTGCGGCCCTTTGACCTGGATCTCGCCGGGCTGGCCTAACTCGACCTCGGTGTCGGGATGGTCGGGGTCGGTCAGCCGCACCTCGGTGTCGGGGAACGGCACGCCGATCGAGTTGGCTGTGCGGGAGAGGTTGACCGGGTTACCGGTGACGATCGGGGAGCACTCCGAAAGCCCGTAGCCCTCGATCAGCAGCCCGCCGGTGGCCTTCTCCCATTTGTCGATCAGCTCGCCGCGCAACGACATCGCCCCGGAGATGCCGACCCGAATGCCCCGCAACGACACCCCACGCTCGGCCGCCCCGTCGGCTAGCCGGTCGAACAGCGGCGGCACCGCGATCACCATGGTCGGCATCTTGCGCTTGATCGCGTCCAGCATCAGCCCGTTCTCGGGCTTGGGGATCAGGTGCAGCATGGCCCCCACGGTCAGCCCGGCGTTCATCGACAGCGAGCAGCCGAAGACGTGGAACAGCGGCAGGCAGGTCAGGAAGACCTCCTTGCCGGGCTCGAGCGTCGTGACCCACTCCAGGGCCTGGGTGGTGGACGCCAGCAGGTTGGTGTGGGTCAGCGGCACGCCCTTGGGGGTGCCGGTGGTGCCCGAGGTGTACAGCAGCAGTGCGATGTCCGCGGCCTGTGGGCGGTGTTCGAACGGTGCCGGTTCGCCGGGGCGCAGCAGGTCGTCGAAGGCGATGGTGCCGGGGGCCGGCTGCGACAGTTGTGCGCGGCTGGTCCTGGCCTTGTCCAGCGGCAGCTTCAGCAGCAACCGCTTGCTGAGCGGCATCGCAGAGATCAGGTTGATCGAGATGATGGTGGCGGGCCGGATCTCGTCGGGCAGCGCCTGCACGCTGGCCGCGGCGGAGTCCCACACGATGGCGACCTTGGCGTGGTGGTCGCTGAACAGCGGGGTCAGCTCACGCACCGTGTACAGCGGGTTGTGTTCGACCACCGTTGCGCCGCAGGCGAGCACGGCGTAGAAGGCGATCACGTGTTGCGGCGAGGTGGGCATCAGCAAGGCCACATAGTCGCCGGGCCCGACCCCCAGCCGGTGCAGGTGGCCGGCCACGGTCAGCACCTGGCTGCGCAGTTCGGTGTATGAGGTGCGGGCTCCGAAGAAGTCGAACGCGGGCCGGTCCCAGTACCGGCGGGTGAACCGGTCGAAGCCGTCGACCAGCGTCCCGCCGGGATAGTCGAGGTGTCGACGTACTCCAGGATCGTAGGAGGCGAGCCAGAGCTCCTCGAGTTTGTTCATGTCGACCCCTGTGGTGCCGGTAACAACTACAGCGACCCCAAGGTTACGGCACCGTAACAACTGCTGCCACCGCTACCCTTGGGGGCGGGGCATGATTGGCCCATGGCGCTGGCCGTTTGCCTGCTCTTCGATGACGCTGGGGATCGAACGATCCGCCAGTTGTGGCGCCGACTGGAGGCCCGGGGCCTGTCCACCCCCCTTTCGCACACCCATGGCCGGCACCGCCCGCACCTGTCGCTGGCCGTGCTGCGCAGTTGGGAACTGCCTGCGGTGCTGGACGCCCTGGCCCTGCTGCCGGTCGGGGAGCCGGTGCACCTGCAGTTCCAGGGTGTGCTGGCCTTCCCACGGGGCCGGGTGTCGCTGGCCACCGCGGTCGGGGCCGAGCTGTACCGGCGCCAGGAGGCGATCGCCCGGGCGCTGCTGGCAGCGGGGCTGGACCTGCACAAGTACTACCTGCCCGGACGCTGGATCCCGCACGTGTCGGTGGCCACCCGGGGCAGTGCGCAGCAGCTGCCGGAGGTGGCCGTCACCGTGCTGGACGCCATCCCCATCCACGCGAACGCGGTGCAGGCCGCGCTGATCGACAGCAGCACCGGCGAGAGCTGGCCGCTGCGGTAACCGGGACGCTCGGTCAAGCCCGAAGGTCGCGTTGCGGCACGAGACTATTCGCGTCATTCGGGAATTACTGACGGAATCGTATTGCTGAGTTGACGGGAGAAAAGCGCGCTGCCCGATTTCGAGGAGCCCTGATGCGGACGTTCCACCACCTGCTGGTGAACACGGCGCTGGCCAACCTGACCACCAGCATGGTGTGGTTCGGCCTGACGTTCTGGGCGTACCTGGAGACCCGGTCGGTGCTGGTCACGTCGATCCTGGGCGGCGGCTACATGCTGCTGGTCGCCATCATGAGCGTGCCGTTCGGCACGCTGATCGACCGGGTGCGGAAGAAGACCGCGATGGTCGTGGCAACCGCCGCCACCGCCACCTCGTTCGCGTTCGGTTTGGTGATGTTCCTGCTGATCCCCACCGACGTCCTGCTCGATGTGGGCGGGCCTGCCTTCTGGACCTTCATCACGATCCTGCTGATCGGCACCATCGTGGAGTCGATCCGCAACCTTGCGCTGTCAACCTGCGTGACGTTGCTGGTCCCGGCACCAGGCCGGGCCCGGGCGAATGGCCTGGTCGGCATGGTGCAGGGCATCGCGTTCGCATTCAACTCGGTGGTGGCAGGTCTGGCGATCGGCTTCCTCGGCATGGGCTGGGTGCTGGCGGCCGGTGTGGTGCTGGTCGCGGTCAGTTGGCTGCACCTGCTGACGATCCGCATAGATGAACCCGAGGTCGTCCCGGCCGAGGGTGCCCCCACCAAGGTCGACTTCGTCGCGGCGTTCCGGATGGCCCAGGCGATCCCGGGGCTGCTGGCACTGATCTTCTTCGCCACCTTCAACAACCTGCTGGGCGGGGTCTTCATGGGTCTGCTGGACCCGTACGGCCTGGAGTTGGTCTCGGTGCAGGCGTGGGGGCTGCTGTACGCGGTGGTCACCACCGGCTACATTATCGGCGGGGCGGTGATCGCGCGCACCGGGCTGGGCGCCAACCCGGTGCGGACCCTGCTGCTGGCCAACGTGGTGATGTGGACGATCGGTGCCACCTTCACCATCCGCGAGTCCATCGTGCTGCTCGGGGTCGGGATGTTCGCGTACATGGGCATGATCACCTACGCCGAGGCCGCCGAGCAGACCGTGCTGCAGAAGGTGGTGCCGTTCCACCAGCAGGGCCGGGTCTTCGGGTTCGCGGTGGCGCTCGAACTGGGGGCAGCCCCGTTCAGTACCTTCCTGATCGGTCCCATCGCGGAGTTCTGGCTGATCCCCTACATGGGTAGCTCGGCCGGACGCGACACCTTCGGCTCGCTGCTCGGCGAGGGCGTCGCCCGCGGCATCGCGCTGGCCTTCCTGGCGGCCAGCATCGTCGGCCTGGCCATCACGCTGCTGGCGTTCTGGTCACGGCCGTACCGCACGATCTCGCAGACCTACGTCGAGTCCACGATCAACGAATCGCTGGCCGAACGCCGCGGGGCCTAGGAGACTGCTGAAGAAGGCGTGTTTCAGTTTGGGATGAGCGGGACGGGCGGGTCGCCATCACTTTGGCCGTCGGAGCGGCTCTGGTAAGTCACAGCGCGTGGCTGGACACGAGGTCGACCC
>NZ_JBASCI010000028.1:0-15907 GCF_049651565.1 Brooklawnia sp. | reverse complement strand
CGGACACGTCGAGGCCTTCCGGTCAGGTTGAACAGACGCTTCCGATCCTGAAGGCCTCGACCCCCAACCACCCTCACCCCGCGCTCTGGCGTGTCGCGCTCACCCCCACCTCAAGGTTGAAGAGCCCGAATGATGGCGATCCCAAGACCGCAAAGGCGCAGCCATTCACGGCATTGCGCCTGATTTGGCACGATTACCCGGGCGAGTGGTTTGAAGAAGATCCAAGCAGTGACGAGGAGGCCTCCCGCCGGATCGAGACGTTCACCCAGCTCTTGCAGGCCGACGTCGCTCTCATTCTTGTTGATGGTCAAAAGCTGCTCACACACGCGGGCGAGGAGGAGAAGTACCTCAAGTCGATGCTGTGGGGTCTGCGCGACGGACTCGAGAAACTCAAAGACGAAATCCTGCCAGACGGAGAACCGCTGGCCAGGTTCCCGCGCATCTGGGTTCTCGCCCTGTCGAAGGCCGATCTGCATCCCGGGCTCGACGTCCATCAGTTCCACGACCTCGTGGTGGAAAAGGCGGGCGGCGACGTCACCGCACTCCACCAGACACTCAAGGAGTTCGTCCAGGTCCCTGATGCCCTGTCGCTTGGCGAGGATTTCCTGCTGCTGTCCTCAGCCAGGTTCGAGCCGGGGAAGATCGAAGTCGCCCAACGTATCGGCCTCGACCTCATCCTGCCGGTGGCTCTGATGCTCCCACTCGAACGGACCGCGCAATGGGCCAACAGGTTCGATATCCCCCTCAAGGTGCTGAGAGTCTTGGTTGAAAACGCTCAAGAGGTGGCCGCAGTGCTCACAGCGGGCGCCGTTGTCGTAGCTAAGTTGCTTGCCAGAGTGCCCAAGGTGGGGCCGCTTCTCAGTAAGGCCTTGGTTCCTGCTCTGGTGGCGGCGGTCCAGCTGAGCACGAAGAAACTCGAGGAGATCCACACCAAAGCACTTGCTGACCGGGACTACCTTACTGCGACGCTCGCGCAATTCCGCCTGGATCTGGACCGTGGGGTGAAGGACAACGTGCTCGTCAAGGGCCCATGGTGAAGATCATCTGGGCCACGGGCGGACGCTCGTGGGGCTTCCGCTTCCTCCTTGACGGAGGCTACCCAGATCCGCTTCCGACGTATGAGCGAGCGTTCGCCGGTCTGGAAAGCGAAGTGGAGACATGCCGACGCGTTGGCGACCTCGTAGCCCTGCGCTTCCCCGATCCAGAAGGCCGGGAAGATATCGCTGGTCGCGTGATCCCCCACGACTTTGTCGTCATGGCACCACTGTCCTGGGAAATCAACTCCGTACCGGACGGCCGCGACAAGGTCTGGAACTTGGTCAAAGGCATCTATGAGCAGGTGTGGAGCAGCAAGCGACCGCCCTCTGCCAGAGCGGTTCAGGCCGCCATCGACGGCACCGACGCGATCCCCTGATGCTCCTCAACTGAGGACGCCAGCCGGGGCGGGCCGCCAGTCGTCGCTCGACTGCGGGAGTCCGTGGTGTCCATCGATCCGGCCACCCGGCCGTGAGGCTGGACGCCGCCCTGCTCGCCGAGCAGTACGGGGTGCGCGTCTGCTGAGTGGACGGTCGGCCCCGGGTGCCACTGGTGGCCTCCGTCAACCCGCAGCGTTCACCCTCAGTCTTGAGCGCATCAAGGCGAGTGCGAAACAAGCGCCCTACCGTCGAGTCGAACCCATCGAAAGGACCATCCACATGACAGACACGGCCGTCGCCAAGGCGCTCGAACTCGCCCCCGTTATCGAGCGCGTTCACGGGCAGCACCACCCAGAGCTGACTCGCGTCCGCGAGATCACCGAGCTGTTGGCGGCATCCGGTCCCGAGACCCACGTTGAGGAACTCTTTGGCGAGTTGCGCGCGGTGACGAACGACTACGCCGTTCCGGGCGACGTGTGCGTGACCTTCAGGGCGACGTACGAATTCAACCGTCGGGCTGACAGGATTTGAACCTGCGACCCCTTGACCCCCAGTCAAGTGCGCTACCAAGCTGCGCTACAGCCCGCAGGACCGGCTTGCGCTCGGTCCGACGCCTTACATTAACCGATCCCGCAGGGCATGTCGAAACCCGTCCAGCCACGATCACCCAAGCTCGGCGAAGATCAACTAAGGCATGCCTAACCCCAAACACTGGGAGTTCGCCTGATGTGTGGAGCGCGCCTTAGCAGCACAGTTGAACCATGAGCAGCAACGACTACCTGCATCTGTCGATGCACAACAACCGGATAGCCGAGTTCTACCAATCCGCCGAACACGCCCGGCTGGTCGATGATCTGCCTGTCACTCGTCGCAGCTGGCTGCCTCGGCTCAGCGTCAGGTTCCGCAGACCACGAAAGGATGTCCAACTGGTCGTTGGTCATGCGACCATGACCGCATGAGCGATGTCGGTCAGCCTACGCTTGTCGGCCGGGCGTCCGAACTGGCCGCCCTCCGCAAGACCTGGCAGGCGTCGCTGACCGAGGGCGCCGGACTGGCGCTGGTCTGCGGTGAAGCCGGGATCGGCAAGTCGACCCTGGTGAACGAGTTTATTCGCGGCCTCGGCCCCGAAACGGAGATACTGCTTGGGCAGTGCATCGCCTTCGGGTCCGAGGCCGTGACCTATGCCGCCCTGACCCAGATCCTTCGCACGCTGGCAAGCCGGGTCGGCGAGGACACCGTTCGCGCGTGGACCGGGGCCGGCTTCGACGTCCTCTGTTCATTGGTCCCGGGGCTGGACCGGCAGACGTCGACCCCGATCAACCCGGACCGCATTCAGGTGCTGGAGGCAGTCGCCGACCTGCTGCAGGCCGCCGCCCGCGAGCGTCCGCTGGTGGTGATCATCGAAGACCTGCACTGGGCGGACGTCTTCACCGGACACCTGCTGCGGTTCCTCAACGCCGCGCTGGCCGAAACGCTCGGCCTGTTGATCATCGTCACCTATCGAACCGACGAGATCAGTGGCCGCCATCCGCTGCGTCCCGCGCTCGCCGACCTGCAACGTCGGGCCCGCCTCCGGCTGCCGCTGGAGCCCCTCAACACCGCCGAGATCGAAGAACTGATCCGTCCCCTGCTACCTCCCGACACCAGCCCGGGCACCATCTCCCGAATCGTCGAACGCAGCGAGGGCGTCCCCTACTTCGCCGAGGAGCTGGCCCGTTCGACCGGCGGACGGGGCGCCCTGCCGGCCACCCTGCGCGAGGCCCTGCTCGTCCAGTTCCTGATCCTCGACCCGGACATCCAGCAGCTGCTGCAGGTGGCCGCGATCATGGGTGTGCAGTTCGATTTCGACGACCTGGTCGCGGTGTCCGAGCGGGACGAGACCACCGCGGGCGAGGCGCTGCGGCAGGCGATGGACGCCGGCCTCGTCCTCGCTCTGGAAGATGAGCGGTACGCATTCAAGCACGCCATCCTGCGGGACGTGATCCACGAAGAAGTCCTGCCCGGCGAGCACCGCCGCTTGCACTCCCGCTACGCCGACCTGCTGTTGACCCGACGCCGCGGCAACCACCGAATGGAGCTCATCCACCACCTCAGGGCGGCCGGCCGCAAGCAGGAGGCCTTCGAGGCCGCCCTGCGCAATGCCGCCGAGCTCGACGACGCCCACCCCGACTGCGTCGAGCTGTACCAGTTGGCGATCGACCTGTGGGACCAGGTGCAGCGTCCTGAACAGGTGATCGGACGCTACGACGAGGTACTCAACCGGGCCGCGAAGGCGAACAACTGGCTGGGTGACCACCTGCGGGCGGCCCGCCTGATCGATGCCAGCATCTCGGCCATGCCACCCGAGACGCCGGCGTCCGAGCGAGCGGAGCGCCTGGTGCAGCGCGCTCGAGCCCTGAAGTTCGCTGGCCTGCCGGGGGCCGAGCAGGCCCTCGACGAGGCGCTGGGCCTGATCGGCCAGGGTCCGCCCAGCGTCGAGCTCGCCCGGGTCCTGGACCTGCAGGCCAACGTCGCGATGCTGCGCGGCGGGTTCGCCGAGGCCCTGGAGCTGTGCGACCGCGCCATCCCGATCGCCGACGAACTGGCACCCCCGGGCGATTCGCTGCCGGATCGCCTCCGGAACACCCAGGCCTGCTGCTGGGCCGCGTCCGGGGACGAGGAGCGCGGCATTGCGCAACTGAGCCAGCTGCTCTCGTCGCGCACCTACCGCGAGCAGTTGCGCCACCAGACGAACCTGTCGCACTACCTGAACCTGGCCGGGCAGTACCGCAGGGCCGCCGACGTCGCCCTCGCCGGGACAGCGGATGCCCGGGCCCTGGGATTGGAGCGCTACGTGGGTTCGATGCTCGCCGGCAACGCCGCCGAACCTCTGATCCACCTGGGTGAATGTGACCAGGCCCAGACGCTGGTCAGCAGGGGCGTCGACCTGGCACCCCCGTCCGGCCACCAGCTCCAGTTGCTGACCGCATCGGCCGACATCGCCCTGCATCGGGGCGACCTCGACAAGGCCGACGAACTGATTGGAGAGGTCCTCGCGATCTGTATGCCGATGCATGAAGAACCACAGATCGACCTGATGCTGGCCTGGGTACGGGGTCGGCTGCTGCTCCTGCAGGGCAACCCGGCCGGCGCGTGGCGGATGCTCGCTTCGGTGCTGAAGCGGGTTCCGCTGGTGCATCCGGCCTCGGCCTGGAGCCTGGTGGCGCTGGGCCAGGCTGTCCTGGCAGACCTCGGCGACGCGACCGCGGAACAGCAACGCCTGCTCGACGACGCCGTGGTCAACCTGCCCGAGGTGAACCTGGTGCCGATGCTGCGAGCCTGGCGCAAGGCGGAGGCGTCCGGCCGCAAGTCGGACTGGCTGGCCATGCTGGACGTCACCCCGCACCTTCGGCCGATCTGGATCACGCTGTGGGCCCACCTGCGCTGCGCCGAGGCGGCGCTGCGCGCCCGCGACCTCGACCTGGCCCGCAAGCAGGTGGGCGTCGGCCGCGATCTCGCCCTCAGGCTGGGTGCTGCCGACTTCGTGCGCCGCTTCGACGACCAGCACGGGCGCATCGAGCAGTCTGAGGACGACCGACCGGGCGGATTGACCGGGCGGGAGAAGCAGGTGCTGAGCCTGGTCGCCAAGGGACGCTCCAACGCCGACATCGCCAGCGAGCTGTTCGTGTCGACCAAGACCGTCAGCGTCCACGTCAGCAACATCCTGGCCAAGCTCGGCGTCGGCTCGCGCACCGAAGCCGCCGCCTGGGCGCACCGACGGGGCATCACCTAGAACCATCCGCCACCGGCATCCTTGCATCACCAACTAGTGGGCAGTACCATGTAGCCCATGGATGATGTCTCGACCCAGCTGAGAAAGGGATCGCTGGAACTGGCGGTCCTCGCCCTGCTGGCCAACCAGCCCCGATACGGCGTCGAGATCGTCGACGCCCTGGCCGCGCGTCCGGGTCTGGAGGCCACCGGCGGAACCATCTACCCGCTGCTGACCAGGCTGAAGAACTCGGGTCTGGTAGAAACAACCTGGCGAGAGTCCCCGGTCGGGCCGCCGCGCAAGTACTACGCACTGACCGACGCCGGCCGGGTTCAACTGAGTGTCCAGCGCGAGGCGTGGGTCAAGCTCTCCACTGCCCTGGCGATCCTGCTGAAGGAGGTAGACCGATGACCAACCCCGAGATCGACGACTATGTGCGCGAGGTTGACTCGCACCTGAGGCTGCGCGGCCGTGCCCGCGACCAGGCCCTTGACGACCTTCGCGACGCGCTGCGTGAGGCTGCCGACGCGGTCGACGATGCCATCGCCGCCGCCGGCCGCGCGGAGGACTACGCCGCCGCCCTGGACGAGCAGTTCGGCACCGCCGACGGACGCTTCCGCACCATCCTCGGCATGCCGAACTCCCTCACCCGCGGGATCGGCCGACGCATGGCCGGTACCTTCAACCCGGCCGACGAGCGGCTGCTGGTCCCCCGCGTCTTCGGGCTCGGCTGGGCGGTCAACATGGGTGCCGTTGCGGTCCGGCTTGGCCTGCTGCGGCCAGACGATCTCGACGACGAAGTGCTTGGCGACGCCGCCGACCGGCACCTGGCGCCGGCACAGGCAGTTGCCGGGGCCAAGATCGGGTTGGCAGTAGCTGCTGCGGTGCTGTTCTGGACGCGCCGGCACGCCGTCCGGGCAGCAACCGGCAAGCCCCAGGGTGCCAACCTGTTCTTCAGTATCGCCGCTCCCCCGGTCTGCGCCGCACTGCTCACCGCATCCACCGATCAGGAGCTGCCGGCCGACCAGCGGGTCACGATGCCTGCCCTGGCAGCGACGCTCGCGACGGTGGCCACCGGCGCCAGCCTGCAATCGGCCCTGCGTCCGCGAGGCCAGTTGATCATGCTGGGCGCCTCACTCGCCGCGCTCCCGATCGACCTGCTGCTCAGCTACCTGCCGGTGCGGTCGGCCCTGAAGCGACGCTGGCGCACCGACCTGGAGGCGACGCAGGATGCCTGAGCTGACGACTGCCCAATGGGTGCTCGTGATCCTGCTGGTGACCATTCAGATCGGGCTGCTACTGGTCGGTCTGGTCACGCTCTTCCGCACCCCGGCCGAGCGGCTGACCGCACCCAGGATCGTCTGGGTCCTGGTCTGTCTGGTGCAGTTCGTCGGCCCGATCGTCTTCCTGGTGCTGGGACGCAAACCAAAACCGGCCGCCGAGCAGCAGCGTGCCGCCGAAGCCGGCCCGGTCCTCGACCGGCTGATTGCCGAGCTCTACCCCGAGGCCAACCGGTGAGCGCGATCGAGGTGACCGGTCTGGTGAAGCAGTACCGGCACCAGCGGGCGCTCGACCAGCTCAGCTTCAACGTCCCGGAGGGATCGATCTTCGGGTTCCTGGGCCCCAACGGGGCAGGCAAGACCACCACCATCCGGATCCTGCTCGGGCTGGCCCATGCCGACGCCGGCAGTGCGGCCGTCCTCGGCGCCGATGTGCTGGCCGATCCCGGCCAGGTCGCCGCACAGGTCGGCTTCCTGCCCGACGTGCCCAGCTTCTACCCGTGGATGCGGGCGCCGGAGTACCTGCGGTTCTGCGCGTCGCTGTTCAACCTGCCCAGTTCCACCGCCAGCAGGCGAGTCGACCTGTTGCTCGAGCTGGCCGGGCTGCAGGGAGTCGACACCCCCATCGGCGGCTACTCCAGGGGCATGAAGCAGCGGCTCGGTGTCGCGCAGGCGCTGATCAACTCGCCCCGGCTGCTCATCCTGGACGAGCCCACCTCGGCGCTCGACCCGATCGGACGCCACCAGGTGCTGAGCCTGATCGCCGCGCTGCGCGGTAGCACCACCGTCTTCTTCTCCACCCACATCCTGTCCGACGTCGAACGGGTTTGCGACCACGTGCTGGTGCTCGCGTCGGGACGCGCCATCGCAGCCGACCGTACCGAGGCACTGCGGGCTCGCTACGGCGGCAGCCAGAAGCTCCAGCTCGACCTGGTGGAACAACGCGCCGCGCTACCCGAGGCGCTGGTCGGTGAACGCTGGCTGACCGATCTGCAGCCCAGCGGTGAGGGCTGGCTGATCGACGTAGTGGACATGGCCACCGCCCAACACCGGTTGCCGGCAATCATCGCCGGCCAGGGCTGGGGGTTGCGCCGGCTGGAGCCGGTCGAGGCCAGCCTCGAGGACGCCTTCGTCCACCTGATCCAGAAGGAGAACGGGTCGTGACCGGCTTCGGGCCAGTCCTTCGCAAGGAGTTCGTCGAGTTCTTCCGCACCTGGCGGGTCTGGGTGGTGGGCGGGGCATTCACGCTGTTCGGCCTGGTCGACCCGGTGGTGGCAAGGTTCACCAACCAGTTGCTGGCCTCGGCGCTCGGCGATGGCACCATCGAGCTACCGGATCCGACCTACCTGGACGCCTGGGCGCAATGGAGCCGCGACCTTACCCAGTTGCTGCTCATCGTGGTGCTGGTGGTTGCTGCCGGCACGGTCGCCGGCGAGGTGAACTCCGGCACGCTGATCATGCCGCTGACCAAGCCGGTCAGCCGCGCCGGCTTCGTGCTGGCCAAGTTCACCGCACTGGTCGGGCTGGTCGGGATCTGGGCCGTCATCGGCACCGCGCTGACCAGCCTGGCGACCGTCGCCTTCTTCCCAGACGTCCAGTTCGCCCCGATCTGGCGAGGGTTGGGCGTGTGGATCGTGCTGACGACAATGTACATCGCGTTGACGATGGCGGCGTCCTGCCTGGTGTCGAGCACGATCGCGGCCTTCGGGATCGCCTTCGGCCTGCAGATGGTGAGCATGATCGTCGCCATCTGGCAGCCCGCCAAACAGTACTCCCCGATCGGGCTCAACGAGGCCACCGCGATGGTGGTCACCCAGCAACAGGTCGACCTCGGCTGGCCGGTGGGCACTGCCCTGTTCTGCACGCTGGCCTTCCTGGCACTGGCGATCGTCGTCTTCCGCCGCCGGGAGCTGTGAACCCTGCTCAGCGGTCCTTCCGCTTCGCCCTGGCCCGGACGTCGATGTGCACCGGGGTGCCCTCGAAGCCGAACTCCTCACGCAGCCGGCGCTCCACGAACCGCACGTACGGCGCGTCCAACTGGCCGGAGGTGAACAGCGCGAAGGTAGGCGGCCCCACCTGGGCCTGCGTCCCGAACAGGATGCGCGGCTGCTTGCCGCCCCGCACCGGGTGCGGGTGCGCGGCGACCACGCGTCCCAGGAACGAGTTCAGCTGACCGGTGCCGATCCGGGTCTGCCAGCCCAGCAGCGCCACCTCGATCGCCTTGGCCAGCTTGTCGACGTTGCGACCGGTGAGCGCCGAGATGTTGACATGCGGCGCCCAGGCCCAGGCGTTCAGGTCACGCTCGATCTCGCGGTCGAGGTAGCGGCGCCGCTCGTCGTCGGTGAGATCCCACTTGTTGTAGGCGATCACCAGCGCCTTGCCGGCCTCCTCGACCTGGGCCAGGATCTTCAGGTCCTGTTCCGAGACCGGTTCGGCGGCGTCCACCACCACCACACAGCACTCGGCACGCTCGATCGCCGCCTGGGTGCGCAGCCACGCGTAGTACTCGCTGCCCGACGCCTCCTTGACGCGGCGGCGGATGCCTGCGGTGTCGATCAGCACGTACGGCTCGCCGCCGATCTGTACCAGCTCATCGACCGGGTCGACCGTCGTGCCCGACACCTCGGAGACCACCGCGCGGTTCTCGCCGGCCAACCGGTTCAGCAACGACGACTTGCCGACGTTCGGCTTGCCCACGATCGCCACCCGCCGCGGGCCCGCCTCGACCTCGGGCCGCAGCGCATCCGAGGCGGGCAGCAGCTCGAGCAGGGCGTCCAGCATGTCGCCGACCCCGCGGCCGTGCAGCGCCGAGACCGGCCAGGGCTCCCCCAGCCCGAGGTTCCACATGGTTGCGGCGTCCGCCTCGAGTCGCTGGTTGTCGACCTTGTTGGCCGCCAGCACCACCGGTTTGCGGCTGCGCCGCAGCACCTGAACCACTGCCTCGTCCTCGTCGAGGGTGCCGACGGTGGCATCCACGACGAACACAACCGCATCGGCCAACTGGATGGCGATCTCGGCCTGCTCGGCGATCCGGGCCGCCATCCCGGTGGCGTCGGAGGCCCAGCCACCGGTGTCGACCAGGACGAACTCCCGCCCGCCCCACTCCGCGTCGTAGCTCACCCGGTCGCGGGTGACACCGGGGGTGTCGTGGACCACCGCCTCCCGGCGGCCGAGGATCCGGTTGACCAATGTCGACTTGCCCACATTGGGGCGTCCGACGACAGCGACGACGGGGCGCTCGGCCGGCGCCTGGGGATCGGTGGGTTCGCTCACCCGCCCAAAACTACCCGACCCGCCGCAGCAGAGCGGACCGGCAGCTAGCGCAGGGACTGCGGCACCAGGTCGATGACCAGACCGATCACAGTATTGAGGTCTATCTGCGACGAGTCGATCAGCGTGACCCCCTCGGCAGGCGTCTCGAAGTCGCTGGACGCGGCATCTGCCGCATCCCGCCCGACGACCTGGGTGGCGACGGTCTGTTCGTCCGCCGCCCCGTTCAGCTGCCGGACGCGGCGGGCGATCCGGCGCTGCGGGTCGGCCTGCAGCAGCACGCGAACGTCGGCGTCCGGAGCGACCGCCGTGGTGATGTCGCGGCCCTCGACCACGATCCTGCGCCGGTCGGCGATAATCGCTCGCATCCGCTCGGTCAGCACGTTGCGGGCGGGCCGGATCGCCGCATAGCCGGAGACGATGCCGGAGATCTGCGGGGTGTGCAGCTCCGCGGTGACGTCGCGGCCGTCCAGGCGCACCCGGAAGCGGGTCGGGTCGGTCTCGACCTGCAGTGGCAGTTCCTCCGCAGCGGTGACCACGGCCTGGGCATCGTCGGCGCCGATCTGGTGGGCGTTGCACCACCACGCCAGCGCCCGGTACATCGATCCGGTGTCGAGGTAATCGGCGCCCAACCGCCGGGCAACGTCACGCGAGGTGGATGACTTCCCCGACCCACTCGGGCCGTCCACTGCGATCACCAGGTCGGGCCGCGGCACATCATTCATCTCTTGGTTGGTGTCCTTCCGCTGATGGCGTGCCATGTCACGAGCGCACCCGCCAGCCGCGCTCGCGCAGCACCGACCGCAGCCCATCGGCCCGCTCGGCCACCACCTCGATCGACAGGTAACCGGCCTGACGGTCGGGGTTGTGCTCGATCGAGACGTCCTCGATGTTGACGCCGTTGCTGGTGGCGTCGGTGAACAACTGGCCCAGCGCACCCGGTGTGTCGGGGATCTCGACGACCACTGAGACGACCTCGTCCGGGCTCTTGCCGCGCTTGCTGGGCAGCGCCCGCACCCCGTCGTTGCCGCGGGTCAGCACGTCGGCGACGGTGCGCGGATCGTCCATGCTGTGAATCAGCCGGTCCAAGTCGTCGCGCATGGCCACCAACTGCTCCCGGATCGGCGAGACGTTGGCGGCCACGATCTGGCGCCACATCACCACGTCGGAGGCCGCGATCCGGGTGACGTCACGCACCCCCTGCCCGGCGAGCCTCAGGTCATCGGCTGGCACCTGGGCCAGCCGGGCGGCGGTCAGGCTGCTGATCAGCTGGGGGAAGTGGCTGACCTCGGCGACCGCCCGGTCGTGCTGGGCGGCGTCCATCTCGAGCAGTCGCGCCCCGCAGGTCTCGACCAGCAGGCGCACCCTGCCGACCACCCAGTCCGGGTTCTCCGGGCGCGGCGTGAGTACCCAGGTGCGGTCAACGAAGAGTTCGCTGACCGCAGTGACCGGCCCGCTGCGGTGCGAACCGGCCATCGGGTGGCCGCCGACGTAGCGGCCCAGGTTCAGGTTCAGCCTGGCCAGGTCGCCGGCGATGCGAGCCTTGACCGATCCGACGTCGGTGATCGCCGCGTTGGGGTAACGGTCGAGGCAGCGGGCCACCACCTCGGCGATCGCCACCGGCGGCACCGCGACCACGACCAGCCGAACCTCGGAGGGCACCGGGTCCTCCAGGCGCCCGGCGCCACGGCCTGCCGCGACCACCGCGTGCGAGCGCACCCGATCGCGCAGGTGGACGACCACTCCGGCCTCGCTCAGGGCACAACCGATCGACGCGCCAACCAGGCCGGCGCCGACGATCACCGTCGGGCTGATCTCCGCGATTCCCACTTCAGGCCTCGACGCGTCGGAACTTGCGGGGCTGGGGGTGCGTCCGGTCGAGCACTGCCCGCTCGAGCACCGCGTCATGGCTGAAGCAGCGGGACGCCAGCGTCAGCGCCTGGGTCAGGTCGGCGTCGGGATCGAAGCCGGCGCTGAGCCTGGTCTGCAGGGCCTCGGTCGCCCCACCGACCACGGCGAACCTCGGCTCGTCGGTGATGGTGCCGTCGAAGCCAAGGCGGAAGATCTGGTCATCGGCCGCCGTCTGCCCGACCTCGGCGACGATCAGCTCGACCTCGTAGGGCTTGTCGACCGCCGAACTGAACGCGGCACCCAGCTGCTGGGAATAGGCGTTCACCAGCCCGCGGGCGGTGACGTCGCGCCGGTCGTAGGAGTAGCCGCGCAGGTCGGCGTACCGGATACCCGCGATGCGCAGGCTCTCGAACTCGTTGTAGCGGCCCACCGCTGCGAACCCGATCCGGTCGTAGATCTCGCTGATCTTGTGCAGCGTGCCGCTCGGGTTCTCGGCCACGATCACCACCCCGTCGCGGTACCGCAGCGCCATCACCGACCGGCCCCGGGCGATGCCCTTGAGCGCGAAGTCGGCGCGGTCCTTCATCTGTTGCTCGGGAGCAACGTAGAACGGCAGGCTCACATCGTCTCCAGTACCTGGCTGGTCAGTTCGGCCACCTCGTCGACCGGCAGCTGGCGAACACCGGACGCGGTCGCCGTCATCACCACCGGGAAGATCCGCCGGGCGAGGTCCGGCCCACCGGTCGCCGAGTCGTCGTCAGCCGCATCGTAGAGCGAACGGATCACGGCCAGGATGGCGGCGTGGGCGTCCAGGCTGGCGTCGTGGGTCTTCTTCAGCGACCCCCGCGCGAAGGCGGCGCCGGAGCCGACCGCGTGGAAGCCGGTCTCCTCATGGCGGCCGCCGGTGGCGTCGTAGCCGAAGATGCGTCCCTGACGGCGTCCGGCGTCCCACCCGGCCAGCATCGGGACGACCACCATGCCCTGCATCGCCATGGCCAGGTTGCTGCGCACCAGCGCACCCAGTCGGTTCGCCTTGCCGTCCAGACTGAGGGCGACGCCCTCGATCTTCTCGTAGTGCTGCAGCTCGACCTGGAAAAGGCGCACCAGTTCGATCGCCGGGCCGGCGACGCCGGCGATTCCGACGATGGACTCGTCGTCGGTGCTGAAGACCTTCTCGATGTCGCGTTGGGCGATCAGGTTGCCCATGGTGGCTCGGCGGTCGCCGGCCATCACGACGCCATCGAGGAAGCTGGCCGCGACGATCGTGGTGCCCTGCGGTGTGAGGGTGGCCTGGGAAGGGTCGAAGGTGGGGAGCACTTCCGGCGCCGTCCGCGCCGCGAATCGGGAGAACGAGCTGTCCAGCTCACCGACGCCGTGGATGTTCATGATCGCCACAGCCTACCCGCGTGCTCCGGCATCGAACTCAGCCCGCCTCCTCCGCCCGCTGCCGGCTGGCCTGCAGGTGCTCGGCCCTGACGTTGCGCGGCACCGGTCCGACGTAGTCCGCCCCGTATGCTCCCGGTGCCGGTCGGCGCTTGCGCATCGGCGCCTCGACACCCGGGGCGAGCCGGCGGGTCAGCACCAGGAATCCGGTGTGGGCGGTGGTGCCGTGGCCGGGACGAATGGCCAGCCCCTCGGCGTGCCAGTCGCGCACCGAAACCTCGGACGCCTTCGGTTCGGTGAAGCCGCCGTGCGCCCGGACAGTGTCCATCACGCGTCCCATCTGGGTGGTGGTGGCGACGTAGCAGCACAGGATGCCGCCCGGGACCAGCACGTCGGCCACGGCGGCCAGGCAGTCCCACGGGGCGAGCATGTCGAGGATCGCCCGGTCGACCGGCTCGTCGGCGATCACCTCGGCCAGGTCGCCGATGGTGATCGTCCAGGCCGGGTGCCGGCCGCCCACGAACTGGTCGACGTTCGCGATCGCGACCTCGGCAAACTCGCTGCGCCGCTCGTAGCTGTGCAACCGTCCGGTGGGGCCGATCGCCCGCAGCAGGGCCAGGCTCAAACCACCCGATCCGACGCCGGCCTCCAGCACCCGGGCACCCGGGAAGACATCTGCGCGCATCAGGATCTGCGCGGCGTCCTTGGGGTAGATGATGGCCGCCTTCCGGGGCATCGAGACGATGAACTCGTTCAGCAGTGGCCGGAAGACCATGTAGTCCAGACCGCCCACGGTGGAAACCACCACCCCCTCGGGCTGACCGATGACGTCGTCGTGCGCCAGGCCGCCTCTGGTGGTGTGGAAGGTCTTGCCCGGCTCAAGCAGCAACGACTTGCGGTGCCCCTTGGGGTCGGTCAACGACACCCACTCCCCCGCCTGCAGGACGCCGGTGCGCACACCGGCGAACGCGGCCGGATCGAGCTCACTCACCGGCACGCACCTCGTGCCAGATCCGGGTCAGGTCGCCCAGGGTGAGCCCGGCCAGCGAACCCAGGTTGATCTGGCCGGGAGCATCCGGGAGCGGGTGCATGCACGGCACACCGATCACCACCGCACCGGCAGCTCGGCCGGACGCGGCGCCGGGTACCGAGTCCTCGATCACCACGCAGTCGGCGGCGTCGACGCCAAGCCGATCGGCAGCCAGCAGGTACGCGTCCGGCGCGGGCTTGCCGCGCGGCATCTCCGGTCCGCTGACCACAGTCTGGAAGAGCCCGACGGGCATGTGCTGCAGGCCGGCGTGGAGGAGCTCGGGCGGGGAGGACGACACCAGGGCCATCGGCACCCCGGCGGCGGAGATCTCGGACACCAGCTCCTTGGCACCCGGCAGCCACGGCGGCCCATTGGTCTCGAGGTGCTGCTGGACACGGCCCGACACCTGCGCCCAGAACTGTTCGGGGACGACATCGAGCGGCTGGCCGAGTTGCCGGGCTGCCTCATCCAGCAGGGTGCGGGTCGTCACCGGCGCCGCGCTACCACACATCTCGATACCCTGCTCATAGGTCCAGACCACGCCGTAGCGCCGCATCACCTCGATCTCGCTGGCAATCCACACCACTTCGGTGTTCACCATCGTGCCGTCGAAGTCCCACAGGACCGCGCTGGGTTTCATCGGGCTCGTCACGGGCCCATTGTGGCATGCCTGCGATACTGAACCTCGTGAGCGAAGAACAGCCCAGGCAACCCATCCCATCCAGCGGCCCCGAACCCACGACACAGGCACCGGCCGCACCCGCACCCCCGCCCGCCGCCCCGCCGGTTCAGCGGATGCCACCGCCCCGACCGCAACCGGTCGTCAGGGCGGCTGCCGAGGAGAAGCCGTTCGCACGAGGCTTCGGAGCCGGCATCGGACTGGCGCTGGGCGTCGGACTTGTCTCGATGGCGCTGTTGCTGGTCAGCCTGCTCGGAACCGGACTGGTCGCCCGCGCCGTCGGCGGTGCGCGAGCCGACATGCTGTCGACCACCCAGCACGTGTGGGGGCCGGCGAACGCGTCCAACACCATGCTGGCGCTGAACATCTCCGGGGCCATCGAGGGTGCCGGGCAGGGCAGCATGTTCGCCACCGGCACCTATGGCTACGAGATCGCCGAGCAGTTGGACGCGTTGGGGGCCGATGACTACTCCGGCGTGCTGTTGTTGATGGACACCCCCGGCGGCAGCATCTATGGGTCGCGAGCGATCGCCGATGCGGTCATCCGGTACCAGGAGCGAACCGGGAACAAGGTGGTCGCCTACGTGCAGTCCGTGGCTGCCTCCGGCGGCATGTACGCGATGGCACCGGCCGACGCGATCATCTCCGACTACGGCACCTTCGTCGGCAGCATCGGGGTGATATTCGGGCCGTTCGAGCGGTACCGGGACGTGACCGGGCTGACCGGCAACATCCTGACCTCCGGTGTCGAGACCGAGGGCGGCATCACTCAGGAGTACCTGACCCGTGGCACCGCGAAGGACTTCGGCAACCCGTTCCGTGACATGACCGATGAGGAGCGGGCGGTCTACGGCGAGGGCATGGACGTCGAGTACAACCAGTTCGTCGAGTTCGTCTCCGAGCATCGCGGCATCTCGGCCGATCGGATCAGGGACGAACTGGGCGCCTACATGTTCGACCCGATCACCGCGATCGAGAAGGGCCTGGTCGACGAGGTGATGGGACGACCGGACGCCTTCCGGGAGGCCGCCAGCCTGAACGAGGTAGACCCAGAGGACACCAGGGTCGTCTCCCCCGCGCTGCCGGGCGGACTGTCCAGCCTGCTCGGTGCCGAGCAGCGGGTCTACGGGCACAACATCCCGTTGAGCAGCAACGACGGTCTGCGGCCCACCAGCCAGATCTGCACCGGCGCTCCCACCGTGCTGGCATTCGCGGGCGACTTCACGCAGGTCTGCGGCTAGCGGTACC
>NZ_JBASCI010000027.1:0-1924 GCF_049651565.1 Brooklawnia sp. | reverse complement strand
GCCGCAACACGATCCCGTCGTCCGACACCACCGGCTGGACGTCGACGCCGGGCGCCCGCGACAACGCCTCGGCCATCACCAGCGACCACGCGCCCAGCACCCGCCTGCCCAGGGTGGAGTGGACGACCACCCGCCAGTCACCGAGCTCGTCGCGGAAGCGTTCGATGACCACTGTCCGGTCGTCCGGTAGCGCACCGGTGGCGGCCCGCTGCTCGGTGATGTAGGTGGTCAGGTTGACCCGGGTGTTGGCGTCCAGGTGGAGCCGGTCGAGCCGGGCCGGCTCCCTCGAGACCTCCCGGTAGAGCCGGCCGATCTGGCGTCCGAGCTCGGCGGGCCGGCCCTCGTCGTCGCCGCGCCAGAACGGCAGCCGACCGGTGCGGCCGGGAGCGGGCGACACCCGTACCTGGTCGCGGGTGATCTCCTCGATCTGCCAGGCGGACGCGCCCAGGGTGAACACGTCACCGACCCGTGATTCGTAGACCATCTCCTCATCCAGTTCGCCCACCCGGCGCGCCCCCTGCTCGTCGGAGACCAGGAAGACCCCGAACATGCCCCGGTCGGGAATCGTGCCGCCGGAGGTGACCGCCAGCCGAAGCGCACCCGGCCGCGGGTAGAGCCGGCCGTCGTCACCCTGGGCCAGCCGGGCCCGCAGCTCACCGAAGTCGGCGGCCGGGTACGCCCCGGTCACCAGTTCGATGATGGAGTCGAGCAGGGCCCGGTCGAGTCGGGCGTAGGGGTGCGACCGGGTGACGGTGGCGTACCAGGTGTCCACGTCGAGGCCGGCGTCGCCGGCGGCCGCGGCGGCGGCCACCGTTTGTTGTGCGAGCACGTCCAGCGGGTGGCGGGGCACCCGCAGTTCCTCGATCCGCCCGGCCAGCATGCTCTCGGTGGCCACTACGGACGGGCCAAGGTCGCCGCGGTGCAGCGGGTAGACGTCACCCCGGGAGGTCGCGCCGACGTCGTGGCCGGAGCGGCCGATCCGTTGCAGGGCGCTGGCGACCGAAGCCGGCGCTCCGACCTGCACGACCCGGTCGACAGCGCCCATGTCGATGCCCAGTTCCAGCGAGCTGGTCGCCACCACGCAGCGCAGGTCGCCCGATTTGAGGGCCGCCTCGATATCGGCGCGGGCCTCCTTGCTGACCGAGCCGTGGTGGGCGCGGGCGATGACGGCCGGGACGCCGCGGACGATGTCGGAGGGGGCCATCACCTGTGCGGGTGGTCGGTCGGGCAGTTGGTCGAGGGTGTCGGGGGCGTGCTCGGCGGCCCACAGCTCGTTGAGCCGGCCGGTCAGCCGTTCGGCGGTGCGGCGGGAGTTGGTGAACACCAGTGTCGAGCGGCCGCTGGTGACGGTCTGGTAGACCTCGGCCTCGATGTGCGGCCACAGCGAGGGGCTGGTGGCGGCGTCCACGGCGAGGGTGTCGGTGCCCGGCCCGCCCAGCAGCGGGTCGACCGGTGGTTCGGCGCCCGGGGCGGGGCCGGGCTGGGTGATGTCGGTGACCGGCAGCCGAACGCTCACGTCCCACTGCTTGTGTGCTGGCGGGGCGACGATCCGGACGGGCCGGTCGCCGCCGAGGAACTGGGCGACCCGCTCGACCGGCCGCACGGTCGCCGAGAGCGCAACCCGCTGGACGTCGTGGCCCACCAGGGCGTCCAGCCGCTCCAGGCTGAGCGCCAGGTGGCTGCCGCGCTTGGTGCCGGCCACGGCATGAATCTCGTCCACGATGACGGTCTCGACACCAGTCAGGGTGCTGCGCGCCGAACTGGTCAGCATCAGGTAGAGCGATTCGGGTGTGGTGATCAGGATGCTTGGTGGCGTCCTGACCAGGGCGGCCCGGGCCTGTGGCGGGGTGTCGCCGCTGCGCACCCCCACAGTGATGTCGGTCAGCGGCACCTGGAGGCGTTCGGCTGCGACCCGGATTCCGGT
>NZ_JBASCI010000026.1:0-4397 GCF_049651565.1 Brooklawnia sp. | reverse complement strand
GTCGGGACGCGACCAGCCGGCCACCTCGGCGGCGATCACCGCGTCCGGGTCGGCGATGCTGCGGCCGGCCGCGGCGGCCACCGCCGCCCAGTACTGGCGTCCGGTCTGCCGGCCGTGGTCGTAGGGTGCCCGCAGCGACCAGAACGGCTCCCACAGCTGAGGGCCGCCGAAGCCGGCCGCCCGTTCGATCGCGGCGATGGCCTCGTCCGACTGGACGCGCATCACCACCCCGTACAGGTCGAACAGCACTCCGCGGGTCATGGCTCCTTGATAGCGCAGCTCGGGCGGTGCGCGTCAGTGGCGTTCCTGATGATCGTGCCGGCCTTGATGATCACCGGCATGGTCTGCTCGGGTGTGGTGAGCAGGTCAGCCCTTGACCGAACCGGCTGCTATGCCCTCGATGAAGTACCGCTGACCGAACGCGAAGATCACCAGCATCGGCAGGGTGACCAGCAGCGAGGCAACCATGACGTACTGGTAGTCGCCGTGGCCACCCGCGGTCGGCGAGTACAGGGTCATGGCGTAGGCGATACCCAGCGGGGCGGTGTAACCGGTCGGGTCGCCGAAGTTCAGGTAGATCAGCGGACCCTGGAAGTTGTTCCAGGCGGCTTGGAACTCGAAGATGAACACGATGATCGAACTGGGTAGCGCCAGCGGGAACGCGATCCGCCAGAACAGGCCGAAGAACGAGCAGCCGTCCACCCGGGCCGCCTCGAACAGGTCACGCGGCAGCGACAGGTAGAACTGCCTCATCAGGAAGATGTAGAACGCCGAACCGAAGATGGTGGCACCCCACAGCGGCACCGTTGTGCCCAACCAGCCCAGCCACTTCCAGATCAGGTAGTTCGGGATCAGGGTGACCGCGCCGGGCAGCATCATGGTAGCCAGCACGATGCCGAAGATGGCGTTGCGGAACGGGAACCGGAAGTAGGCGAACCCGAACGCCACGATCGAGCTGGAGATGGTGACGAAGGTTGCCGCCAGCAGCGCGATGAAGATCGAGTTCCACACCCAGTTCAGCAACGGCAACTGGTTGAACACCTCGACGTAGTTCTCCGGCGTGAACGTCCTGGGGATCAGCCGGTTGTCGAAGACCTCACCGCGCGGCTTCAGCGAGGCGGCGAGCAGCCACGCGAACGGGTACATCATCAGCAGCGAGATTGCGACCAGCAGCACCCAGCGCAGGATGACGCCGAAGGCCCGGAACGGCCCCCGGGTCGGTTCGCCGGCGGTCGTCACCGGCCCGGTCGACCTGGATTCGTCGGTTCGGGCGGCGGCCGAGGCGGCCAGTTGCTGGGCACCCAGCGCCTGGGCGGTGGGACGGGTGGGCTGGGATCCGATCACCGGGGGCCTCCCTCGTAGTAGACCAGCTTGTTGCCGACCCTGATCTGGATCACCGTGATCACCATGATGATGCCGAACAGCAGCCAGGCCATGGCGGCGGCCTGCCCGAAGTTGAACCGCTGGAATGCCAGTTGGTACAGGTAGACGCCGTAGAACAGCGCCTCGTCGGGGACGCTGCTGCTGACGTCCCGGTAGAACAGCAGGTAGGCCTGGTCGAAGACCTGCAGCGCGGCGATCGTGTTGACGATCACCAGGAAGAACAGCGTCGGGCTGATCAGCGCCAGCGTGATCCGGAAGAACTGCTGCACCTTGTTGGCCCCGTCCACCGCGGCCGCCTCGTACAAGTCCTTCGGGACGGCCTGCAGCGCCGCAAGCAGGATCACCATCCCGCCGCCAACACTCCACAAGCCCATCAGCACGATCGACGGCTTCATCCAGAACGGGTCGGTCAGCCATTGCGGGCCCTGGATCCCGAACAGCCGCAGGAACTGGTTGATCGCGCCGTTGTTGCCGTTCAGCAGCAGCAGGAAGACCGCCGCGGTGGCGACCGCCGGGGTCATCTTGGGCAGGTAGAACACGGTGCGGAAGAAGCCCGACCCGCGCTTGACGCCGTTGAGCAGCAGCGCCAGCCCGAGCGCGACCGCGATCTCCAGCGGCACCGACATGGCGGCGAAGATGAACGTGTTGCGCAGCGACTTCATCACCCGCGGGTCGTCCAGCAGCAACTCGTAGTTGGCCAGGCCGACCGGGGTGCCCTGCCCGCGGGCCAGGTCGTAGTCCTGGAACGACAGGATCAGGCTCCACGTCATCGAGATGACGGTGAAGACCGCGAAGCCGACCAGCCAGGGGGTGATGAACAGGAACCCTGCGACCGCCTCGCTGCGCTTGTTGCGATTGCCGCGTCGGCGCCGGGCCTGCTGACCCGGCGCCGCGGTGGAGATGGCCACCGTGGGCTCCTAGCCCCGCTGGCCGATCGCCGACTGGTCCCAGGCCCGCATGGCCGTGGCCTGGGCCTCCTGCAGCGCGGCCTCAGGTTCCATCGACCCGGCCAGCACCTGGGCGACCGCGTTCTTCAACGCGTCATCGATCTCCTGGCCGACCGCCGAGCCGCCGACCGAGACCGGGTTCTCCAGGGTCTGGTAGGAGGTCGCGATCAGTTGGTCGAAGTCAGCGTTGCCGGACGGCTCCACGAACTGCTCACGCACCAGTTCGTCCGCCACCGGGGAGCCGGTGAACAGGCCGGTGTTGATGCTGTCCCGCTCGGCCACGGTCTCGGCGCGCGCCGCACCGGCAGCCTGCCAGGCGTCCGGTGAGGTGGCCTCGATCGCCCAGGCGCAGGCGGCGGACGGGTTCTTGCCGCCGGCGGGGATGGCGAACGCGGTGCCGCCTGCGAAGCCGATCACGTCGCCAGCGGTGGTGCGCACCGGGGTGGCCTCAACCGAGACGTCGTCCTTGGTGTTGGCGAGCACGTTGATGTACCACTGGGCCCACAGCTGCGCACCCACCTGGTCGGCGACGTACTGGTTCTGGTCACCGAAGACGTCCATGGTCTGCTTGAACGACTGGAATGCTGCGTTGCCGCCCTGGGCGTCCACCAGTTGCTTCAGCCAGGTGAGGGCCTCGACGTTGGCCTGCTGGTCGAGCGCCGGCTGGCCGTTGTCCTCCATCGCGCCGCCACCGAACGCGATCAGCCAGACCGCCACCGAGCCGGGCAGGTCGGGGTCGAAGCCGATCAGCGACGGGACGCCGCCGGATTCGGCGTACATCTGTTCGGCCGCGGCGATGATCTGGTCGGGCTTCGAGGTGTCGAGCTGGTCGATGGTGACGCCGGCCTGCTCCATGACCCGCTTGTTGGCGATGATCATGCTGGTCTGGAAGAACTGCGGGATGGCGTACAGGCTGCCGTCGTAGGTGACGTCGTCGAGCGCGGCCTGGTAGTAGCGCTCGGCCGGGTCGACCTGCCACAGGTCGTAGCACTGGTCGAGCGGAACGATCAGTTCGCGGTCGGCCAGCGTGCCGACCATGGAGCGGTTGACCTGGATCAGGTCGGGGGTCTGGCCGGACGCCACCTGGGCCGAGAACTTCTGCGGGTCGAAGTTGGTGGTGTCCTGCACCACCTCGACCGGGGCGATCCGCTCGGCGGCCAGGTCGGACCTGGACTTGCCCACTTCGTCCGACGGGTTGAAGCCGCTGGTGTTGAGGGTGCCGGACAGTTCCTTGGTGAACTCCACGGCACCGCTGCCGTCCGTGGTCGGCTGGGTGCCGCCACCGTCGCGTCTTGCCGGGTTGCAGGCGCTGAGCACCAGCACACCCGAGATTGCCAAGGCGGCGAGCCTGCCTGCTTTACCGATCTTCATCAATCGCTCCTTTCGGGCGTGGGTGAGTGGGCCATCGCTGGTCCGGCAGAGGACAAGATACCCGCCGAAGCGGTTTGCAACCTTCCCAGTCAGCAGGGGGCCGGTGGGGGCGCTAGCATGGCCGCAGTCACTGGAGGGAACCCGTGGTCGATGTGGTGCCGGTCGGCAATGACGAGACGGCCGCTTACGATTCCGTGCAGCATTCACAGTCCGGGGCCGGGGCTGCCCGGGCACCGGTCCGGCGTCCCGGCTCGATGGGCGTCACCGTGGTGCTGCTCGGGGTGCTGCTGGTCGCGTCGCTGGTGGTGCTGGTCGCCGGGCTGGCGATGGTCGAGCAGGAGGCCCCGCAGTACGTACCGTTGACCGCGATCACCATCGGCGGCAGCCTGCTGGCCTGGCACATCCGGGCCGTGCTGGCAGGTAGCGGCCGGCGCACCGCGATGATCAGCCCCTGGCCCTGGGTCGGGCTGGTGGTGATAGCCGCGTTCGGCGTGACCCTCGGGTTCGCGCTGTTCGACCTGCTGACCGGGGTGGGCAACGCGGCCCGGATCGCCCTGGTGTCGGCCGGTGTAGTCGGCATGATGGCCGCGGTGGTGGGTTTCGTCCGGGACGCCGACCTCCGCGAGCAGTCGCGCCGCACCCCGGCCGTCCCCGCCGCGCCGAGACCGGAGCCTGAACCCGAACCCGAGCCCGAGC
>NZ_JBASCI010000025.1:0-26476 GCF_049651565.1 Brooklawnia sp. | reverse complement strand
GCCCGGCGCCGACATCCTGCCCGACGGACAGATCGAGGTCGGCGGCGGACCAGCCGCGCTGACCGCCGTGCTCATCGCCCTCGCCCGGCACGACATCACCCCCACCGATGTCCGCACCCACTCCCGCAGCCTGGAGGACGTCTTCCTCGGCATCGCCGACAGCAGCACGCCGCTGCCGGCCGACGTCAGCCACTCGCGATAGCAAAGGGACACACCCCGTTATGGACCGGTTCTCTGCACACTCAGTGGATCACTCGCACCAGGAGCGCGACCCCGAACTCACCGGCGGCGCGGCCAAGCGTCGTCAGGTGCTCGCGGCGCGCCCCGGCCATTCATCGACCTGGCGCGCGCCGATGAGGCGCCTGCTTCGGGTCGAGGCCTTGCTGTTCGTCCGGGACCTGCCTTCCGCCGTGTTCGCGCTCATCGTCCCCGCCCTAATCCTCCTCGGGGCCGGGCTGGCCATTCCCGGCATGCGCGAGACCCTGACCGGCGGGCAGCTGGACGGGCTGACGATGATCCAGGTCTACACCCCCGCCGTGCTGACGATGGCCCTGGCGACGCCAGCCCTGTCCACCCTGCCGGTGATGGTGGCGAACTACCGCGAGCACGGGGTGCTGCGCCGGCTCTCGACCACCCCCGCCCGACCCGGCGCCGTTCTCGCCGCTCAGGTCGTGATCAACCTTGCCGCCTTCGTCGTGGCAGCCGCCCTCGCCGTGCTGCTCGCCACCGTCGTCTTCGCCGCGCCGCTACCCCGGCAGACCCTCACCGCGGCCATTGCGCTGCTCGCGGGTGCCCTGGCGATGTTCGGCCTCGGGATGCTCGTGGCCGCCCGCGCCCGTACCGGATCCGCCGCGGCCGCGGTCGGGATGCTGCTCTACTTCCCGCTGCTGTTCCTCGCCGGTATGTGGACCCCCGGCCCGCTCATGCCCGACCTCGCCCGGCAGATCGCCACCTACACCCCCCTCGGCGCCACGAGTCAGGCCTTGGCCGCCGCGTGGTTCGACACCGGCTTCCCAGCCCTCCAGGTCACCGTTCTGATCGCCTGGACCGCCCTGCTCTACCCGCTGGCCGCCAGGACCTTCCGCTGGACCTGACATGGACACTCGCCACGCAACACTCAGCACGAAGCCACCCTCAACGACTTCAGTCGCTTTGCTTCAGCGACCCCGAGAAAGGAAGACCAATGGCCTTGCTGGTACTCAAGATGTCCGTCTCACTGGACGGCTACGTCGCACCGACGGACGGCAGCACCGACTGGATCGCCGCCGGAGGCTCCGACGACGCCCTGGCGTGGACCGTGGAGACGGTCGGCAACGCCGGGGCGCACCTGATGGGCGCCAACACCTACGCGGTGATGGCTGCCTTCTGGCCTGGCGCCGCCGGGCCGTTCGCCACGCCGATGAACGAGATCCCCAAGGTCGTGTTCTCGAACTCGCTCACGTCCGCCGACTGGGGCGAGACGACGATCGCTACCGGAGACCTGGCCGCGTCCATCATGCGACTCAAGCAGGAGCGCTCCGGCGGTTACCTGCTCGCCCACGGCGGGGCACGATTCGCCAGGTCGCTGGTAGAGACTGGCCTGATCGACGAATACCGGCTCCTCATCCACCCCGTCGTCCTCGGCGAGGGCGAGCGGATCTTCCACGCGCCCCTCACCATCGAGCCCAAGAGCACCATCGCATTCAGCGGCGGAGCAGTCGCGCACGTCTTCGCGGCGCACCCTGACCCAGCCTGAGTCAACCGAGCGGCACCATGGCCCTGTGATGGACGAGCCGGCACTGGTGCGGCAGGCCCGCGCCGGTGATCTGCTGGCGTTCGAGGAGCTGGTCGCGCCGCACCGCGCTGGGCTGCACGCCCACTGCTACCGGATGCTCGCCTCCGCGCACGACGCCGATGACGCGCTCCAGGACGCGCTGATCGGCTACCGGCGACGTCGACATGGCGCGCTTTACGCGGCAGTTGGTCGGGATGGGGCGGCTCGCAGTGGAGCAGCGGTGAGCGCGAAGTCGCGGGTGGGGGCGCCTGCCCGACCGCTGCGGTCTCCGGTAGGTCTCCTAGTCGAGTTGACTGCTGAATCTGGCTGAGCCGCTCTGTGATGCTCCGCACCTCCGACGTGTTGAAATGGTCACGCCAGACCTGCGTATCCACAGAGTCGAGGCCACTGACCTCACCGTTGCGCTCGGCAAGCCGGAGCACCTCCAGCGCCCCGACCCGAGCCGAGAGTCGGCCCGTCACCGGATCGTTGGGTTCGACGAGCATGGACAACACCATGCGCGCGGTGCGCTCATCGTTTGCGACATCACTCAGTCCAGTCATCAACGGTTCCCTCAGCACTCGATGCCGATGAGGTATGCGCGGCCTTCCAGCGAGCCTGGGCCAGGTCCATTCCCCTTACGGCGGCGAAGCGCAACTGGTTGCCGTTCCTGGCCCGTCGGCAGATTCCTTGACGGGACCTTCCTGGCGCAGCCCGCGTGGCGTCTGGCACGGACTGGTGTAACGAGTAGTATTCGTAACATGAAGAGCCTAGGCGGACTGACGGACGCGGGGCTTACCGACCTCGATCGTGCGCTACGTCATGAACGTCTACGCCGTCGCGAGGCCTGGCGAGATTGCGAGAACTGCGGCGAAGCGTTCCTCGGACGAGGTGATGCACGCTTCTGCACCACTCGTTGTCGGGTTGCTGCACATCGGGCGAGGAAGGACTCCAATGAATGACAGCCTGCGTGTCATCGGATCACGCCGCTACGGCACGCTCTCACCGCTTCGATACCCCGGCGGGAAGGCCGCGCTCGCCGGGTTCTTTGCTGACATCATCACCGCTCTTGGCGTTGAGGATGCTCGGTACATCGAGCCCTACGCAGGAGGCGTGGGCGCAGGGATCGCGCTACTTCGTGAGGGTATCGTCCGGCACTTGGTTGTCAATGACATCGACCCGGCCGTCCATGCCTTCTGGAAATCTGTCGTTGCTCACAATGCAAGCTTCGTGGAGCTAGTCGAGTCAACTCCGCTGACCATTGACGAGTGGCAGAGGCAACGAGAGATATACCGATCCCGAGACGAGCGCGATGCGCTGCGCCTAGGGTTCGCATTCTTCTTCCTGAACCGAACAAATCGCTCGGGGATTCTGAACGCAGGCGTTATCGGCGGACAGCGTCAGGAAGGGAAGTACAAGATTGATGCCAGGTTCAACCGACAGACCCTCGTTGAGCGGTTGACCGCAATCGGCGACCTCGCAGATCGCATCACGGTCTCTGACCTCGATGGCAGGACTGTAATTCAGCAGTACTCTCACGACGAGCGATCGTTCATGTACATTGACCCGCCCTACGTACAGGCAGGCTCGCAACTCTACCTAAACGCCTTCGACGGACGGGACCACAAGGCCCTCTCGGTGATCGTCAACTCAGTCGAAAGGGCGCACTGGCTGATGACCTACGATACGGCCCCGCTGATCGAAAGACTGTACAAAGATCAGTTCCAGTGCCGACTAGAACTCACCTACTCTGCCAGGTACCCGGGACAGGCCGAAGAGTTGCTGGTAGCATCCCCTTCGGTCGCACAGGCGATCAAGGCGTTGCAGATGACGTCTGTGATAGCGGACGCAACAAGCGCCTAAGCAGCGGGTTCACGACCTTCCATGCCTGCCTGACATCATCCGAACTCACGGAAGCATCGGCACTGTGCGCGATGAGGTTGAACCACTGGATCGATCCGTACTTGTGCGCGTTACCCGACTGGATAGCACTAATGCCTGACTTGAGCGACTTCTCTTGTCCATAGGCCTGCACCACGCGCTTGAATACATCGCTCAACTGTCCAGTGGCGGGGGTTGGAGAGCCCTCGAAATGGACCTTGATGGTGGCCTCCAATACTGAGCGCATGAGGATCGCGGCCGCGATAGGGAGATTCGAGAGGCTGATCTTGCGCAACTCGAAGTATCGCAGCTTGAGATTCAGCGGCGCGTTCTCGTAGTCGAGCCCCGACAGATCAAGCGTGTCCTTCGTGTCTGGATGGTTGGGTCCACGGCTGCCCGTGCCGCCAGGAGGGCCGGGTGGGTTCGGAGCAGCTCCATTCCCGCCAGTGCTGGGCCCGCCGGGCGCACTGGACGGACCACCTTGGGATGGTCCTGATGGCGTCGGTTGCGCGGGAGGAGTGGGCGGCGCTGGTTGGGGCGGAGCCGGAGTCGATACGCCGTTGAGGCGATCCACCAGGGACTGATACTCCAGGCTGCGCTTCTTGAACTCTGGCGAGCGAGTGTTGAGACGCCCTGCACGGAACTCGCTGACGAGGTACTCCAAAGCGTTGAGCTTCTTCTTAGTCAACTTCACAGCGATCTTCTCAGGCGTCGAAGCCCGCGGCAGAAGCATGCCATCCTTGTCGAACTCGACACCGATCGCGGAAGCAATCTCCTTACTTCGGTAGGCATACTCGAAGGCTGACATCGCCAGGTCGTCACTCGCGGCGTACTGCCGGAGGGTGTGATCGGAGAATGGCGCTGCGCTGAGGAAGCGCCGCATCACGGCCATCCGCATGAACCTGGCAACCTCGACATCCGGGTACTGTGCCTTCACATCGTCGACCGTGGTCTGCTCGTCGACGAGCGAATAGTAGAAGGTTGCCTGCTGATCGCGACTCCAGCGCCTCTTCGAGATGCCGGTGTGCAACCTCGCGACGTGAGGTGCAGCCGTCGCCCGGTCGGGAGCGACGATGACACGGATTCGTTCGGGGAGATTCTCCGCCTCCACTGCGTACCGCTTCAGTAGGGCTCGAATCTCTGCCTCATGGCCGGGCACGATCGTCGGGTCCTGGAGCGCCTTGAGCGCGCTGACTCGACGGTTGCCTTCCAGTACGGTGTATGGGGAGCTACCGCCGGACGCCGATGCCGACGTCACGATCGGGACTTCGTTGTCGAAGTAGCCGTCACGGAGGATCAGGCGCGCCGCTCCGAGGACGTCCTCAGATGCAAAGAGGTACTTCAGCGCACCTGCTTCGTCGTCGCGGCGCGACGGTATGCGGTAGTTCTCCAGGTCGAGAAGGAGCCGGTCGAGGTCGACCTCGACTATCGGTAGCTGCTCGTAAGCCATATCCAGCCCTGCTCTCGTGCTCCGTCCGGCGATCCACGCCCTCGGTGCCGAACTGGCGAGAGCAGTCGTTCATCTCCAACGGTAGCTGTAGGCCCCGGTCTCTGGGCTGAGACACGTCGGGAGCGACGATGTCCGCCGAAATCCTCCGCGCGATCTGCGGCCCGGAACGGCGCTACGAGCCATCGCTGGCTTCATCCACGATCAGTCCAGCTTCGACGAGAGCCAGGCGAACGCCCTTGCGGTCAACACCCATCCGCCGACTGATCGCCCGCATCGAGACACCCGCTCGGGCGAGGCGTACAGCCTCCGCCTTCTCGTCGAGGCAGAGCCCCGGTCGACGGCTCGGCACGTTGCGGCGGCGGAGGTGGGAGAACACCGTGGCGCGGTGGATGCCATTCCGTTCGGCCAGAGACTTGACACTCATCCCGGCCAGGTAGTCACCGACGAGCTGGTCCACCTCGGAGGCGGTGAGAAAAGTTTGAGCCGTCTCGATAGTCCTGACGACGGGCCCCCGATCGTCCCTCGGAGCGCTACTCTGGGGTCGTGCGGACACCTGGTAGACGCCCCGCAACAGGCGGTTGACCAGGGTTTTCGTCTTGGGGGCGGAGTTGCCGAACGTGCTACTTAGGCACCCCAAACGGGTCAGGTTTGAACCTCTTACCAAGGGCCCAATCTCTCGTGGAGGTGCCAACCTGGCCCCGTTCTTCTTCCGCCGCGCCGACCCGCCGGCCGCGCCGGCCGCGCCGGGCGAGCGCACTCCGGGTGGTGCAGGACGTTGAGAACGTGACCCCCGGCGCACGAACGAAGAAGCGACCCACACCCCATTCCACCGTGGTCAGCGGGTGGACGATCTCGTGGCCGCGCGCTTCGCCGTGGGCATGGCTGCCGTTGGGCCAACAACGCAGTGCTCCACGGCGCCTGCCTCCAGGACCCAGGCGTCCGGTCACGCAGACCGCTAGCCGGCCAGTGGTCGGGTATGTTTCCTCGGTCCCGCTGTGCTGCGCCACCTACTTGAGGAGCTGTTGATGGCCAAGCCGACCTTCGAGATCGATCCCTGGCAGATCCGCGAACCGAGCGTGAACGTGGACGCCCTAGCGGTCAGCGAGTCGGTATTCAGTCTGTCCAACGGTTATGTCGGGATCCGCGGCACGCTCGACGAGGCCGAACCCAACCAGGTGCGCGGCACCTTCCTGTCCGGGGTCTACGAAACCCATCCGCTGTCGTACCCGGAGGAAGGGTACGGCCACCCGACCGAGGGGCAGGCGATGATCCGGGTGGCCGACGGCACACCCCTGCGGCTGGCCGTCGACGGCGTCCCACTCGACGTCACCACCTTCACCCCCCAGGTGCACGAACGAACGCTGGACCTGCGGACCGGCGTCCTGCACCGGAAGATGGCGTGGCGCACCGAGACCGGCACCCGGGTCGAGCTGGAGTCGCAGCGCCTGGTCTCGCTCCGGGAACGGTCGCTGGCCGCGGTCCGCTACCGGGTGCGCGCCCTCGACGGCGCCGCACACGTGGTCGTCCGGTCTGAACTGGTGCTGGGCGAGCGGCCGCCGGAGGTCGACAGCCCCGACCCCCGGGTCGCCGACGCCCTCGACCACCCCTTCGAAACCCTCACCACCAGCAACAACGAATCGGGCGGCGCGTTCGCCGCCCGCACGCGCCGGTCTGGCATCGCGATCGCGGCCGCTGCCCAGCACGTGGTCTCCGGCGGCCGATCCGACACCCAGCAACTCGAGGACCACGTCATCACCACCATCACCGCCGACCTGGACGCCGGTGAATCGCTGACGATCGACAAGTTCCTCGGCCAGGTCTGGTCGCGCCAGTCGCACCCCGACTCGCTGCTGGAAGCCGCCCGGACAGTAGTCGACTCGGGAATCGATCTCGGCTGGGACGGGCTGGCGGAGATCCAGCGTTCAGTGCTGGACCAGATGTGGGCGAGCGCCGACGTCGAGGTCGACGGCGACCCCGAACTGCAGCAGGCGCTGCGGTACAACCTGTTCACGCTGTTCACCAGCACCGCGCTCATCCACGATGCTCCCCTCGGCGGCAAGGGGCTGACCGGGCTCGGCTACAGCGGCCACACCTTCTGGGACATCGAGGGCTTCGTCATCCCCGCACTGTGCCTGCTGTTTCCGGACGCGGCCGCCCGGCTGCTGCAATGGCGCCACGCCACGCTGGACGCCGCCCGCGACCGCGCAATGGTGCTCGGGGTGGACGGGGCGTCGTTCGCCTGGCGCACCATCGACGGCCACGAGGTCTCGGCGTACTGGCCGGCCAGCACCGCAGCGCTGCATGTCAACGCCGACATCTCCCGGGCATTCTGGCTGTACGGGAACGTGACCGGGCGGGGAGCGGCGTCCGTGGGTGGGCTGGAGGTGCTGGTCGACACCGCCCGGCTGTGGATGTCGGTCGGCCACGACGACTTCGAGGGCAGTTGGCACCTGTTCGGCGTCACCGGGCCCGACGAGTACACCGGCGTGGTCGACGACAACGTCTTCACCAACCTGATGGCGCGCCGAAACCTGCTGCGGGCGGCCGAGGCCTGCGAGGAGTCACCCGAGCAGGCCGGGCAGCTGGGGGTGGACGCCGCCGAGCTGCACCGGTGGCGGTCCGCAGCGGCTGCCGTCCACGTGCCGTGGGATGAGCGCAAGCAGGTGCACCCGATGAACACCAACTTCACCAACTACCGGGAGTGGCGGTTCGAGGACAAGCAGGACTCCTACCCGGTGCAGCAGCACCAGCACTACGCCAAGTTCTACCGCCGCCAGGTGCTCAAGCAGGCCGACATGGTGCAGGCACTGTGGTGGTGCCGCGAGGACTTCACCGCCGAGCAGGTGGCCCGGGACGTCGACTACTACGAAGCCCGCACGGTGCGTGACTCGTCGTTGTCGGCGTGCGTCCAGGCCGTCGTCTGCGCCCAGGCGCAGCACCCCGACCTCGCCTACCGCTACCTGCGGGAGAGCGCCCTGACCGACCTGGCAGACGTGCGCGGCGACACCGTGAAGGGGCTGCACATGGCATCGGTGGGCGGCACCTGGCTTGCCTTCGCGGCCGGTCTGGGTGGGCTGCGCGAGGACGCTGACGATCTCGAGCTGTCTCCCCTGCTGCCCAGCCAGTTGGTCCGGATGCGTTACCGCGTGCGCTGGCGCGGCCGGCTGCTCGACGTCGAGACCACCGGGCAGGGCACCACGATCACCATGCTGCGCGGCGACGAACCGGTGGACGTGATCGTGGACGGCGTCCGACTGGAGGTCGCGCCCGGCAGGCCGGCCAGCGCCCCGCTGCGCGTCCCGGCCCCGCTGCTGCCCGAACCGACCCAGCCGGTCGGCCGGGAGCCCAACGCCTGAGCCGGGACGGGACTACTTGTCAGGCCGCGGGGCCTGCGGCAACCGGACGCCGCGGCCGCGCTTCACCGGGTTGGATGGCGGCGGCACCACCGGGCCGATGTCGCCATCGGGGGCGGAGTCAAGGTCGACAATCACCGGCGCGTGGTCGCTCGGGCCGCTGCCCTTGCGGGCCTGCCGGTCGACCCAGGCGGCCGCCACCCGGTCGGCCACGCTGCGGGAGGTCAGCACCAGGTCGATGCGCATGCCGAGGTCCTTGTGGAACATGCCGGCCCGGTAGTCCCAGTACGTGAAGACCCGCTCGCCGGGCCATCGCTCCCGCACCACGTCGACCAGGCCGAAGGCGGCGATCCGATCGCGCTCGGGACCGGTGACGTGGGTCTGGCCGATGTAGGCGGCCGGGTCGAAGACGTCGGCGTCGGCGGGCGCGACGTTCATGTCGCCGCAAAGCGCCACGTGGGCCGGTCCGGTCGCCACCGCGGCGCGCAAGGCGTCCAGCCAGGCCAGCTTGTAGTCGTAGTGGTCGCTGCCCACCGTACGTCCGTTCGGCACGTACAGGCTGTGGACGCGCACTCCCCCGCAGGTCGCGCTGATCGCGCGGGCCTCGACAACCCCGGCGTACTCGGGCTGGCCTTCGAAGTCGGGGGTCACCTCGTCCAGCCCGACCCGGGACAGGATCGCCACCCCGTTCCACTGGCCGTGCCCGTGGTGGGCGAAGCGGTAACCCAGTCCATCAAGTTGCTCGCCCAGCAAGTCGGCGAAAGCGGCGTCGGACAGCTTGGTCTCCTGCAGGCAGACCACGTCGGGGCGGCGTTGCTGCAGCCACGGCAACAGCCGCGGGACCCGCATTCTGACCGAGTTCACGTTCCAGGTGGCAATGCGCACCCAGTCAGGCTAGTCGGCCTTGCCGCGGAAGAAACCCCGGAGCCGTTCTCGGTGGGTGGCGGCCACCCCGGTGAGCGGGATGCCGGCCGGGCAGACCTCGACGCATTCGCCGTAGCTGCTGCACGGGCCGAACTCGGCATCCAGCACCTTGCCCATCGCCCTGGCCCGCCGGCCCCGTTCCAGGGCGCCGTGCGGCAGCAACGCCAGGTGGGCGAGCTTGGAACCGGCGAACAGGTGCGCCGACCCGTTGGGGCAGGCCGCGACGCACGCCCCGCAGCCGATGCAGGCTGCGTAGTCGAGCGCCAGTTCGGCGTCATCGTGGGTGACCAGCAGCTGGTCGGCGTCCGGGGCGGTACCGGCGTCCACCGCGACGAACCCGCCGGCCCGGATCACCCGGTCGAGCGCACTGCGGTCGACCACCAGGTCACGCACGACCGGGAAGACGGCGCTGCGCAGCGGCTCGATGCGCAACCGGCTGACCTCGCCGAACGCCCGCAGGTGCTGCCGGCAGGACGGGGTCTTGGGCACCGGGCCGTGCGGCCGGTCGTCCACCGTCACCCCGCAAGCGCCGCAAACCCCCTCGCGGCAGTCGGATTCGAACTGGACCGGCTCGATGCCCTGGGCGACCAGTTGGTCGTTCAGCCGGTCGAGCAGCTCCAGCAGGCTCATCTCGGGGGTGGCGTCGTCCACCACGTACTTGGCGAAGCGGCCGCGCTGGTCGGGGCCGTCCTGGCGCCAGACCTCAAGCTCGATCCTCATCGGTAATCCCTCACCTCAAGTGGCACCAGCTGGTAGTTGAGCGGTTCGGTGTGGCGGACGTGTTCGCCGTCGGCGGTGGTCTGCCAGGCCGAGACGTTGGCCCAGTTGGCGTCGTCGCGGCGGGCCTCCCCGTCGGGCAGCATGTACTCCTGCCGGAAGTGGGCGCCGCAGGACTCGGTGCGGTCGAGCGCGTCGATCACCATCAGCTCGGCCAGTTCGAGGAAGTCGGCCACCCGGCCGGCCCGCTCCAGTTCCTGGTTGATCCGGTCGGGGCTGCCCAGCACCTTCACGTCGCGCCAGAACTTGTCGCGCAGCTCGCGCACCTGGCCGAGGGTCTCGCTCAGGGACGCCGCCGACCGCGACACCCCGCACCCGGCGTAGAGCAGCTCACCCAGCCGGCGGTGGAAGGTGACCGGGCGGGTGTCGCCGTCGATGGCCATCAGCCGGTCGATCCGGGACTGCACCACCGCTACCGCCGAAGCAGCCTCGGGGGCGTCCGGGGCCAGCAGCGAACCTGCGGCCAAGCCGGCCAGCCAGTTGGGCACCGAGTAGGGCAGGGTGAACCAGCCGTCCACGCAGGCACCCAACAGCGAGTTGGCGCCCAACCGGTTGGCGCCGTGGTAGCCGTTACCCGCCTCACCGGCCACGAACAGGCCGGGCAGCGAGGTCATCATGTCGAAGTCCGACCACAATCCGCCCATGGTGAAGTGCGCGCCGGGCGCGATCCGCATCGGCTGGGTGAACGGGTCCTCGCCGGTGACGTCCAGGTACATGTCGAACAGGTTCCCGTAGCGCTCGGCGATCACCTCCCGGCCCAGGCCGGCGATGGCGTCCCGGAAGTCGAGGTAGACCGAGTTGCGTAGCGGGCCAACGCCCCGGCCACCATCAATCTCCTCGCGAGCCGCCCGGGACGCCACATCGCGTGGGGTCAGGTTGCCGTAGGCCGGGTAGCGCCGCTCCAGGTAGTAGTCACGCTCGGCCTCCGGGATCTCGTTCGGTGGCCGCGGGTCACCCGGGGTCACCGGTACCCAGATGCGTCCGTCGTTGCGCAGCGACTCGCTCATCAAGGTGGTCTTCGACTGCCAGTGGGACGAGACCGGCAGCGCGGTCGGGTGGAACTGCACGAACGACGGGGACGCGAACAGCGCCCCGCGCCGGTGCGCCCGCCAGGTGGCGGTGGCGTTGGAGTTCACCGCCAGCGTCGAGTGGTAGTAGACGCTGCCGTAGCCGCCGGTCGCCAGCACCACAGCATGCCCGGTGTGCACCGTCACCTCGCCAGTGACCAGGTCGCGGGCCACGATGCCCTGCGCCCGGCCGTCGGCGGCCACCAGGTCGAGCATCTCGTGTCGGGTGTGCAGCCGGACGCTGCCGCGCTGCACCTGCCGCAGCAGCGCCTGGGCGGTGGCCACTTCCAACTGCTGGCCGGTCTGGCCGCGGGTGTAGTAGGTGCGCGACACCTGCACCCCGCCGAACGACCTGGTCGCCAACTCGCCGCCGTACTCGCGGGCGAACGGGGCGCCGATCGCCTGCAGGTGGTCGATCACCCGGGCCGACTCGGTGGCCAGCCTGACCACGTCGGCCTCCCGGCCACGGAAGTCGCCGCCCTTGATGGTGTCGGCCACGAATCGGGCGACTGAGTCGCCGTCGACCTTGCGGGCCACGGGCTGCGTTGATGCCGCCCTGCGCGGCCACGCTGTGCGCCCGGCGGGGCAGGTCGTGGAAGGTGAAGCACTCGACCCGGAAGCCGAGCTCGCCGAGGGCGGCCGCAGCGCCGCCGCCAGCCAGCCCGGTGCCGACCACGATGATGGTGAACTTCTTCCGGTTGGCCGGGCTGACCAGCCGGTATTCCGCTTTGCGGCGTTCCCATGCGGTCAGCGGATCACCGGCCGGGACCTTGCCGTCCAGCCGTTGACTCATGTCACCACCCCCATCTGGACCAGGACCGGGATCAGCGCGTTGCCGAGCAGGATCGCCAGCGCGACCAGCACGCCGACCACCACCCAGACCATCCGCAGTCGTTGGCCGGTGGCGCCGAGGTCCTGCAGCAGCGTCCGCGACCCGTGCACGATGTGGGCGGCGATGACCAGCATGATCGCGGCGTAGAAGATGGCCATCCATGGCCGGGAGAAACTGGCCACCAGGTTCTGGTAGGCGTCCCCCGACCTGAAGCTCTCGGGGGTGACCAGGCGGCCGATGGTCAGGTCGAGCAGGTGGACGCCGACGAAGACAAGGATCAGCACCCCGCCGGGCAGCATGGTGCGTGCCCCGGTGGCAAGCAGTGTCGGCATCCGTCGTCTTCGGTGGGGGCCGCGGGCCCGGCGTCCCCTGGCCCACAGCACCAGCGAAGCCCAGACGTGGGCGAGCACGCTGACCACCAGCAGCACCCGCAACGCCCACAGCACCCCGCGGTGCGGGATCAGCGGGTAGCCGACCTCGCGCAACCACTGGGCGTAGCCGTTGAACGCCTCTGGGCCGGAGAAGACCTTCAGGTTGCCGATCATGTGGACGAACACGTAGCCGACGAAGATCACGCCGGTGACGGCCATGACCTGCTTCAGGGTGAATGTGCTCGGCCTCGCTGCCATGCCAGACACCATAGGTGACCCGGCCGACAAAGACAGTCGGACCGCCCGGATGAGCGGCCCGACGTCCCTGTCGCCCCCACGGCCCGGTCACTGCTTCCGGAACTTGCCCTGCACCTCGCCGGCCACTTCTCGACGCTGTTGGCAGTTCGCGGTCGTGAACGAAGGTGTTCTGCCTCTCGGTTGGCGACTCAGGCAATGCCCACCTGCCCCCACTCAGCGGGGATCGGCCGGCACTGCGGCGTGGCGATTGTCCGGATTCGGCTTCCGCTAGCGGATATCACTAGTGAGGTCTCCCGTTACAATTCCTGACATGGCCCTGGGGAAGCCCCGCCAGAAGACTCGTCGCGAGCAGGCAGCTGCCTCGCGGCGCAAGGTGCTGCGGGCGGCCCGGGACGCGTTCCTGGAGTCGGGATACCACGCCGCGACGATGGCGCAGGTCGCCGAGCGGGCGGGCCTGGCGGTGCAGACCGTGTCGTACTACTTCGGCACCAAGCCGAAGCTGATGAGCGAACTGATCACCGCCACCATGCGCCGCGCGATGGGGGAGGTAGCCCCCGTCGATCGGGAGAGCTGGACCCGTTCCGAGACCACCGCCACCGACGGTGGCACGCTGGTGGACGCGTTCCTGACCGAGGTGCACCCAGTGCTGATGTCGGTGTCGCCCCTGATGGACGTCGCCCGGATCGGCGGCCTGACCGATCCCGAGGTCCGGGACGTGTACGTCTTCCACGAGAACTGGCGGAAGCGGGACTTCGCCAAGCTCGTCGACGCCATCAACAGGGTCGGTTCCCTGCGCGAGGGCCTGGACGTCCGCACCGCCAGGGACGTGGTACTGACCATGCTGTCGCCGGACATGTACCGGGTGTTGAGCGTCGACCGGGCCTGGGATTCCGAGCAGATCGAGCTGTGGATGCGGCACAGCCTCAAGCAACTGCTGCTGCGCAAGCCCTGATCCGAGGCCCAGCCAATCGCTGCTGGCAACACCACCGCTCCCGCCACACCGCCGCTCCCGCCCACCCGAACCCCAGTGCGGAGGATCGCGCAGCGTAGTCGCTGACCGATCTTCCGCGTTGTTGCGGGATCGGGCCCCGCCCCGGCGCGGGCATGCAGCCCGCCCCCGTGCACCAGGTTCCCCCGGGCCGGAGGTTCGGCCCAGGCGTGAGCGTGCACTATCCGTCCCCAAGTCCGGATAGTGCACGCGAAGCGCTCCAGAAGCGGGCACTTTCTCGCCCTGGACCCGGATGATGCACGCGGAGAACCTCACGAGCATGCAGCATCGGTCCTCAACGACCACTCAACGACCAGTGATGCCCGACACAGCTCCCGCCTCACACGCTGCGCGGAAGATCGCGCAGCGTAGTCGCTGACCGATCCTCCGCGTTGTTGCGGGGGAGGAGCTTCGCAGTCATTGTCACTGGCCAGCCCACCCCGATCCTCCACATTGTTGCGGCGGGAAGGGGACCCTGGCCGAGCAGACCCTGCCCAAGGGTGGGGCTGGTCCGATAGACCCGCGCCAAATCGAGCCCTAGTCCGGGCGGGGGTCGCCACCCCGGCCGGCCAGCTCGCCCTCGGCCGGGCCGCGGCCGCCGATCTCCAGCCCGGCGAGCTGGGTCTCGCCCGCCCAGACCTCGCGTCCGAACTCGCGAACCCAGACCCGCATGGTGCCGGCCAGCAACTCCAGGTCGCCCGGGGTGTTGTGGCGCTCCTCGACCAGCGGCACCGGCAGCACGAATGCCTCCTCCAACTGCCCGTAGCCGCGCACCTCAACCTCCCACCGGGCCGACCTGCCGCGCAGCAGCCAGGCACCGATCGGAGTCTCGGTGGTGACCGGCGACGTCCCGGGATTGCCCAGCCGTAGCACGCGTCCGTCGGGCAGCGCCACCAGCAGGGCGGTCACCTCGGTCGCCCACCTGCGCCCCAGCAGCTGCGGGCCGGCGGTGATCCGGCCGCCGGCGAAGGCGACGCAGGCGTCCGGCTCGGCGAAGCCCTGCGCCTGACCCCACCACCAGGCCAACGGGAACCCGCCCCGTCCCCAGTTCTTCTCGGCATAGACCTGCCAGCCATCGACCCGGGTCTCCACCCCGCCCACCACGATGGTTCCGTAAGCCCGGCCGCCCAGCAGCCAGGGGTGCCAGTACTGGTTCAGCCCGGGCACCAGGTGGAAGTAGCTGGAGCCGCCGAACAGCCGCCACGGCCAGGGGCGGGGCTCATCGATGGTGACATCAACCGAGCAGTCCCCCACCGCGATCCGCACCTCGTCGGCGAAGGCCAGCACCTGCTCACCGACCCGCACCCCCAGCCGACCCATGTGGGCGGCCGCGTTGGGCAGGGCCGCGGTGGCGACCACCTTCTCCGGCTCGGATGCGATCCCCACGGTCGCCCACCGGCCACCGTGCCGCGGGCTGTTGATGCCCACCAGCGCGATCACCACCCGTTGTGAGGCCGGGTCGGTGAACCGCCAGTAGTACCCCTCCATCGAGACGCCATGCCACGGCAGCGGGTCACCGAACGGCAGATCCGCGCCACTGCGGCGAAAACAACTCATACCAACAGGGTGACACACCGGGGCGAACATAGGCTGGCCCAATGGAGGTCGTGCCAGCAGCCGGAGTGATCATCATCAGCGACGACGGCCGGATCCTGCTGGTGCGTCGCGGCCACCAACCCCAGATGGGCCGCTGGACGGTTCCCGGCGGCCGCCTCGAACCGGGCGAGACCCATGAGCAGGCCGCCGCCCGGGAGGCCCTCGAGGAGACCGGCCTGCAGGTCCGGATCGAGCGGGAGGCGTTGCGAGTGCGACTGCCGGCCGGCGAGGGCCGGGAGTTCGAGGTGCGCGACTTCATCGCCACCGTCGCCGGTGGCACGTTGCTCCCCGGTGACGATGCCGCCGACGCCCGCTGGTTCACCCCGGAAGAGCTCGATCGGGTCGAGCTGACCACCAACCTGCTGGGTTACCTCCGGGACGCCGGAGTCGCCCCCGACTTGCGCGACGCCCGGGTAGCCCCCGCCGACTCCGACTGACCCTGCCGCAGCCAGGCCGCCACGAACGCGAACTCGACCACGGCATCGGCGAGGTAGATGGGCCGGAGCCGGCCGGCCAGCGCGTAGATGGTGTCGATGGTGCCCAGGGTGGCGGCGGTGCCGATCCCCAAGGTGCGGACGTTGCGTTCGGCGTCGGACGACTCCCCGCTCTGCAGCATCGTCCAGCCGATGGTGCCGAGCAGCCCGCCGACGGTCTGCACCAGCCACTCGTCCTTCTTCGGCCCGGTCAACCATTCGAAGCTGCGGTAGTGCACCAGCGGCCAGACCCCGGTCACCAACAGGTAGAGCCCCTGGGCCGCGCCCAGGGTGCGAGCCGTCCTCATAGTCCCTCCAATCGGTTGTGCAGGCAATCAGTTGTGCAGGCATGCCCGCAGCGCCTGGGCGTTGCGCACCGCGTTGCCTTCCCGGTCATTGTTGAAGTAGGCGAACACGCTGCGGCCCTGGTCGAGCCACTCCCGGATCCGATCGGCCCACCACTGCATGGAGTCATCGCTGTAGCTGCCGCCGTAGAGGTGGTTGTCGTCAGGGCCGTGCAGCCGCACGTACACGAAGTCGGTGGTGGCGCGCAGCACACACGGCAGCCGCGCCCCGCTCATCACCACGTACGCCGCCCGGTGCTCCTCCAGCAAGGCAAAGACCCGGTCGTCCAGCCAACTGTCGTGCCGGAACTCCACCGCCACCCGTACCCAACGTGGCATCGCGGCCAGGAAGTAGCCCAGCCGGGCGTCGTCGCGCTCCATGCCGGGCGGCAGTTGCACCAGCAACACCCCGAGCCGGTCGCCCAGCATGGTCAGGCCCGGTTCCATCCGCCCGATCCAGGTCTCCGGTGAGTACAGCCGCTTGCCGTGGGTCAGCCCGCGGGGTGCCTTGACCGTCATCCGGAACCCGTCGGCCAGCCGGCGCCGCCAGGACGCGAACGAGACCTCGCGCGGCCAGCGGTAGAAGCTGGCATTCAACTCCACGGTGTCGAACAGATGGGCCTGGTAGAACTCCAGCCGGCGGGCGGCCGGCAGCGTGGGCGGGTAGACCGGGCCGTTCCAGGAGTCGTAGACCCAGCCGGAGGTGCCGATCCAGGCCTTCACCTGCCGTGCTCGCGCAGCGCCTCGATCAGCTCATCCTTGTTCATCGAGGAGCGCCCGGAGATGTCGAGTTCGCGGGCCCGTTCCAGCAGTTCGTCCTTGGTCCGGTCGGCGTAGTTCTCGGCCCGGCCGCCCCTGCGGCCGACCTCCTCGCGGGAGGTGTTCGCGGCCGCGTTGGCGATCCGGGCCGACTTCTCCTTGCTATTGCCCTCCCGCCGCAGCGCCTCGTAGAGCTCGGGGTCCTTGACCGAAGGCCCGGGGTCGGCAGTCTCGCGTTTGCCCTTGGGTGACATCGTTCCACCTTCTCGCTCGATCCTCCTCCCAGACTATGGGCAACAGCGCTGCCACCACACCCCTTCGCTCGGTGCCGGTTCTGACACAATGGCGAAGTGAATTCCGCGAGGCGACCCCCATCGATCTTCGGCCGGGCCCGACAACAAGTGGCCTTCGCGGCTGGCAACGCCGCGGCGCTGGCGTCCCGACTGACCGGACGCGGCACCGGGGCATCGATCAAGGGCGCGGTGATGACCCGGATCGACCCGACGCTGTTCCGCCGACTGCTGGCCGGCAAACGCATCGGCGTGGTATCGGGCACCAATGGCAAGACCACCACCACCCACCTGCTGGCCGCCGCGCTGCGCGAGTCAATGGCCGACCCGCGCGACGTGGTGACCAACGCGGACGGCGCGAACCTGCGCGAAGGGGTGGTCTCGGCGCTGTCGACCCGACCGAAAGCACCGATCGCGGCACTCGAGGTGGACGAGCAGGTGGTCGCCGACGTGGTTCGTCACGGTCGTCCCGAAGTGCTGGTGATGCTGAACTTCAGTCGCGACCAGCTCGACCGGCACCACGAGATCAACGCGCTGGGACGCCGGTGGCGCCAGGCGCTGGAGGCCGCCGGCGAGGAGGGCCCGACGGTGGTCGCCAACGTGAAGGACCCGCTGGTGGCCTGGGCGGCCCAGCCGGCCCGCAAGATCATCTGGGTCGACCTGGGCACCGAGTGGTCGCAGGACTCGGCGTTGTGTCCGGCCTGCGGTTCGGTGCTGGTTCACGACGACTCCGGGCACTGGGACTGCCCCGGCTGCGAGCTGAGTGAGCGCGAGCCCGACTACCGGGTGGACGGCGACGAGGTCGTCATGCCCGACGGCGACCGGCTGGCGTTGAAGCTGCAGGTACCGGGCCGGTTCAACCGCGGCAATGCGGCTTGCGCGCTGGCCGCCGCGGTCGAGATGGGGGTGTACCCACCGGTCGCGGTTCGGGGCATGCGCACCGTGCAGGCGCCGGCGGGCCGGTTCGCGATCGGCAGCTACGGCGACACCAGGGCCCGGCTGGTGCTGGCCAAGAACCCGGCCGGCTGGGCCGAGTCGCTGCTGGTGATGCAGTCCGACCCGGTGATCCTGGCCATCGACTCACTGATCGCCGACGGCACCGACGTGAGCTGGCTGTGGGACGTGGACTACGAGCAGTTGGCGGGGCGGCGGGTGATCGCCACCGGCCCGAGGTCGGCCGACCTGGCGGTCCGGTTGAGCTACGCCGAGGTCGAGCACGAGGTCATACCCGACATCGCCGAGGCGTTGAAGGGGCCGTTCGACGGCACCGTGGATGTGTTGGCGACCTACTCGGCGTTCCTGCGCCTGGGCCGAATGGGAGGGGTGGACCTGAAGTGACCCACAAGATCGTGGTGGTCTACCAGTCGCTGCTGGGCATCTACGGAGACCGCGGCAACGCAAAGGTGCTGCAGAAGCGGCTGGAGTGGCGCGGCGAACCGGCCGAGCTGATCGACGTCGAACCCGGGCAGCCGGTACCCCCGGACGGCCTGGTCTACCTGCTGGGCGGCGGGGAGGACTGGGCGCAGATCGCGGCCGTCAAGGCGCTGGAGGCCGACGGCGGCCTGCACGCCGGGCTGGACGCCGGTGCCGTGCTGTTCGCAGTCTGCGCCGGGTACCAGTTGTGCGGGCACAGCTTCACCGTCGGCCAGAACGACGAGGTCTTCAAGGGTCTCGGGTTGCTGGACGTGGAGACCCGGCGCGGTGACCAGCGAGCGGTCGGCGAGATCCTGACCCGCTGGCAGCGTCCGGACGGCAGCGAAGAACTGCTCACCGGGTTCGAGAACCACGGCGGGTTCACCAGCCTGGGTTCGGACGCCGAACCGTTCGCGAAGGTCGAGATCGGGGTAGGCAACGGCACCGACGGCCACGATGGCGCGGTGCGCGGCAACATCATCGGCACCTACCCGCACGGCCCGATCCTGCCGCGCAACCCGGCACTGGCCGACCACCTGCTCGAACTGGCGCTGGGACGCAGGCTCGACCCGCTACCGCGTCCCGACGTCAACGTCGAACACGACCGGCTGCGGGAGCAGCGGCTGCAGGTCGTCCGGACCACCAGGAACCGGGCCGAGCAGACCCGGTAACCGCTCAGGACAGCGGCGCTCCTTCGAGGCCCTCGACCCGGGCCCGACGACGGGCCCCCGAAGCGTAGAAGCCGGCCGCGATGATGAAGCAGCCGAGCCCGGCCAGCAGGCCGAGCAGCAGGTTGCGCGGCTCGCCGACCAGCCGCGTCCAGCCCAGCCAGGCCAAACCCCACACCAGCCCGACACCGACCGCGAACTGCCGGTACAGCCGGCCGGCCAGGCCGAGCGCCCCAGCCACGAACAGGGCCAGCCCGGCGATGACGATGACCAGGTGCAGGTCGTCGTCCACCGGCTCCAGGGTGTCGAGGACGACACCGACCCCGAGCAGCAGTTGAACGCAGCCCAGCCCCAGCGCCAGCCCCCAGCCCGGGTCGGTGGCCAGGTGCTCGACCCAGCTCGCGCGGTACTTCGTCAGCCGCCAGGCCACCAGGGCCAGCGCGCCGGTCTCGACCACCAGCAGCGCGACGGTCGGCACTACCAGCCCGGCGCGGGCCAACAGCACCCAGGCGAGCTGGGCCAGCCCGCCAACGATGGCCGGGAAGCCGATCGAGGCCAGTCGCAGCGACCGGCGTCCCCGCGGCGTCCACTGCCACACCACGAAGACGGACAGCACGCCCGCGACCGCCCACCAGATGGTGAAGGCGCGGGGGTCCAGCGACAGCAGCGAGTCGCTCTGGCCGAACCAGGCGGCGGTCGGCGCGTCCGGCTGCGGCTCGGTCAGCGGCACCAGGACCGCACCGATCGCGAGCGTCAGCGCGGCGACCGTGTTCAGGACGCTGGGTAGCAGCCTGGGGCCGGTTGGGTAGTCCTCGTCATTGGCCACTCCCCGATTCAAGCAGGTTGGTCATCCTCGGGAGCAGGGGTGGGCCGGGGCGGCCTGGGTGGTTGCTCGATCGACGGCATCAGCGCAGTGGTGTCGTCACTGGAGACCTGGTGGCTGCCCTCGGGGTAGGCGATCCTGGACTGGGCGGCCCGGGCCCGCAACCGCTGCTGCGCGAACTGGCCCCACGGGCTGCGGATCCGCGGGCCGATGCTGCCGGCCGGCAACGCCCGGCCGAGCTGGGATGCCTGCCATTGGTGGCGGACCTCGCGGTACTCGGTGAGGTCAAGCTCATTGAGGATGTTCTCGACCGCCGACAGGATGGTGCCGCGGGTCAGCCACAGTCCGGTCTGGTCGGTATCGACCCGCATCAGCGCGGTGAGGTTTGCTGCCGCGATCCGGGCCTGGTCCATGGCGGCCTCGTGGCGTTCCTCCGCCACGGTCGACTGCCCGGTCACGTCGGCCTCGATCAGCTCGGTGAAGGTCTCGATCGCCCGGCCGAGCCGTTCGAGGACGTCCACCAACGCCGGACGCACCTGTTCACCGTAGCCGTCGTCCGGGGTCGGGTGCTCCGGGGCGGCGGTCTGGATCGTCCGGAACAGGTTCCGGCTGGCCAGCAGGCAGCGCTCGACGGCCTCCAGCCCGCTGCGCAACAGCGGCACCACGTCGGCGTTGAAGATCTGCCGGGTGTTGTAGCGCTGCACGTCGGCGGCCTCGTCCAGCGTGGTGGTAGCCGAGGCGATCAGCGGGGTGATGTGCCTGCTCTCGACCAGCCAGCCGCTGGCGGCGTCCTTGGTCATCGGCTGCCTGGTGAGGTACTTGGCGGCGCTGCGGAAGATCTCGGTCAGCCGGCCGGAGATGTGGCGCAGGTCCCGGGTGAGGTCGGGCACCTTCACCCGGCGCGGCCACAGCAGCGGCAGCACGATGCCCACCGTCGTCCCGATGATGGTGTTGGCGAACCGGTTGAAGGCGGCGACGTCGGCACCGGCCGAACCGAGGATCAGCATGGCGCTGATGGCGACCTCGGCAGAGCCGCTCTCCAGCCGCAGCACCCGGGCCATCATCAGCGCGACGAAGACCACCAGGGCCAGCGACCACCAGTGCAGGCCGACGAACGCGGCCACCGACATGGCGATGCTGATGCCGGTCACCACGGCGATCACTCGCACCATCCCGGCCCGGAACGACCCGCGCAGCGAGGCCTGCACCACCAGCAGCGCGGTGAGGGCGCCGGTCAGGTCGGCCGGAGGTGACAGCAGCCTGGTGGTCAGCAGGTAGCCGAGCACCGTCGCGAGCGTCAGGCGGGCGACGTCCTCGATCGAGTTGCGCAGCCCGCTGCGGAGCTGCCCTATGCTGCTCGGCAGCCCCGGCCAGATCTTGCGCAGCTTGTCGCGCAGGTGGTGGGTCTTGGGCTTGGTAACCATTGCCTTCGACGATAAGCGGCAACCCCACTTGCAGCCAGCTCTCGCGAAATGGTTGCCGAAACAACGTTGCCACTGCTCAGCGCAGCCGGCGGTCCCCCGGCAGCAGGATGCGCAACCACAGGTGCCCATACCCGTCCACCGGGACGAGGAGTCGTCCGCGCTCACCCACCTCGAGGCTGAGGTCGGAGAACAGGTCGATCACCTCGGTGCCGGGGGCCAGGTCAGCCAGGGCCAGGGTAACCTCGACCGGCTCCGGTGCCAGGTTGTGGACGAGCACCGAGCTCGCCACCCCACCGCCGAACTGGTTCCAGGTGCACCGGTGCGCGAACACCGCCGGCGAGCCCGAGTCGAGGACCTCGCAATCACCCATCCCGACCTCGGGGCACTCGCGGTAGCGCCTGGCCAGCAGACTGATGAAGGCCAGTAACGAGTCGGGGTCGGAGCGCTGGTCCTGCACGTTGACGTGGGCCGGGCCGTAGGGACCGGTGGTCAGCGGGGCGGTCAGCCGGGACGGTTTCGCCGGCGAGAAGCCGCCGTTGCGGCCGGCGGTCCACTGCATCGGGGTGCGGACGGCCAGCCGGCCGGGCACGGCCAGGTTCTCGCCCATCCCGATCTCCTCACCGTAGAACAGCACCGGCGTCCCGGGTAGCGAGAACATCAGCGAGTAGACCATCTTGATGATCCGGGGGTCGCCGTTCAGCATCGGTGGTAGCCGCCGGCGCAGCCCGCGTCCGAACAGCTGCATGTCTGGGTCAGGGCCGAAGGCGTCGAAGACCTCCTGCCGTTCGTCGTCGCTGAGCTTGTCCAGGGTGAGCTCATCGTGGTTGCGGACGAAGTTGGCGAACTGGTTGGTGGCGTTCAGCTTCGGGCGGCGGCGCAGCGTGTCAACCATCGGGTTGACGTCCCGTCGGGCCAGCGCCAGGTAGAGCCGCTGCATCAGTTCGAAGTCGAACATCATGGTCAGTTCGTCACCCTCGGCGTCGCCGAAGAACGGCATCTGGGCGTCATAGGTGAGGTTCACCTCGCCGAGCAGGATGGCGTCACCGCGGCGCCGACTGGTGAACTTGCGCAGCGCCCGCAGGTAGTCGTGCGGATCGCCGTACTGCGCTGCCAGCTCCTCGTCGGCCCCGGCAGCGTCGATCAGGTAGGGCACCGCGTCCACCCGGAAGCCGTCGATGCCAAGCTCCAGCCAGAAGCCGATGATCCTGGCCACCTCGGCCTGCACCGCCGGGTTGGCGATGTTCAGGTCGGGCTGCTCGGAATAGAAGTTGTGCAGGTACCACTCGCCGGTGCGCTCGTCGAAGGTCCACAGCGACGTCTCCTCGTCGGGGAAGATCACCTTGTCGGAGGTGTCCGGCGGCTCGGTGTCGCGCCAGATGTAGAAGTCGCGGTAGGGGCTGTCCTTCGACGCCCGGGCTGACTTGAACCACGGGTGCTTGTCGGAGGTGTGGTTGACCACCAGGTCGACGATGATCCGCAGGCCCCGGTCCTTGGCGTGCCGGATCATCTCGACCAGGTCGCCGTGGCTGCCGAGGCGCGGGTCGACGCCGTAGTAGTCGGTGATGTCGTAGCCGTCGTCGCGTTCGGTGGTCGGGTAGAACGGCATCAGCCACAGGCAGGTGACGCCCAGCTCGGTCAGGTAGTCGATCCGTTCGGCGAGCCCGGCGATGTCACCGACGCCGTCGCCGTCGGAGTCGAGGAACGTCTCGATGTCGAGGCAGTACAGTACCGCGCTCTTCCACCACAGGCGGAGGTCTCGGTGATCAGCATCGGGGCTGCCGGTCACTGGTTGAGCTGTGGCAGCACTCGGGCGCCGAAGATCTCCAGGAACGGCCGCTGCTCCTGGCCGACATGGTGCAGGTAGACAGTGTCGAAGCCCAGCGACGCCAGGTCGTGGATCCGCTGGGTCAACTCCCCCAGGTCGGCACTGATCAGCACGGAAGAGTGCAGCTGCGCCGCGCTGATGCCCTCGGTGCTGACGGCGTCGTAGGCGTCCACCAGCAGGTCGGTGTTGGCGGGCGGGGCGAAGACGTTGGACCGCCACTGGTCGTTGGCGACCGCGAAGGCCTCCTCAGCGGTCGGCCCCCAGGCCAGGTGCACCTGCAGGATCTTGTGGTCTGCACCGCCGGCCTCGTCCCAGGCGTCGAGCATCCGGCGCAGGACATCGGCGTCCTGGTTGATGGTGGCCAGCCCGTCGGCCCAGCGCGCACCCCGGACGGCGGTGTCGACCGTGATGGCCGGCGCGATCAGCTTCGGCCTGGGGTCGGCCACCTCCCACAGCTTGGCCTGGTGCACCTTCACCAGGCCGTCGTGGGTGACCGTTTCGCCGTCCAGCAGCCGGGAGATGATGTCGACGCACTCCTCCAGCCGCTGCTGCCGGACCGGCTTGGCGGGCCAGACCTCGGCCGTGACGTGCTCGCTGACGTTCTGCCCTGATCCGAGCGCCGTCCAGAACCGGCCCGGGAAGATCTGCCCAAGGGTGGCGATCGCGTGCGCCACGATCACCGGGTGGTAGCGCTGGCCGGGCGCGGTCACCGTGCCGAAGCTGAGGTTGGTGGTGGCCAGCGCGGCCCCCAGCCACGGCCAAGCCATCCCGGAGTGGCCCTGCCGCTTCGACCACGGTTCCAGGTGGTCGGAGCACATCGCGGCGGCGAACCCCACCTGCTCGGCCAACTGCACGTCGGCCAGCAACTGCCGCGGCGAGATCTGTTCGTGTGACGCATGGAATCCGTACACCGTCATGAACCGTGTCTAGCAGAGCACCCGCGATCCACCACGTGGTTCGGCGCTGGGCGAAATAGCCGGCCGGACCAGCCCGCCGGGCGGACCGGGCAGCAGATGAAACGAGTCGCAGCGGGTAAGCGAGTGCCATTCCCACCCCGAACAGACCAGTTCCCGAGACTCGAAAGGTACGTCCAATGGCCAACCAACGACACGTCTCCGCCAAGTCCAAGCCGATGCCCCGGCCGGCGCCCACGGTGGCGGAGCCCACCCAGGTGATCGAACCGCTGCCACCGGCCGCTGACCAGTCCGCCCCGCCGGTGTACACCGCGACCGGCGCGGACACCGGCGCGCCGGCCACCGCGCGGGCCCAGCAGGGCGCATACCTGACCACGTCCACCGGGGCCCGGCTGTACGACACCGACCACAGCCTCAAGGCCGGCCGGCGCGGGCCCGTCCTGCTGCAGGACCACCACCTGCGCGAGAAGATCACCCACTTCGACCACGAACGCATCCCCGAACGGGTGGTGCACGCCCGCGGTGCGGCCGCCCACGGCGTCTTCGTCAGCAACGGCGCGGCCAGCCGGCTCACCCGGGCCGCCTTCCTGCAACCCGGCGTCGAGACCCCGGTCTTCGTCCGGTTCTCCACCGTGCTGGGTTCGCGCGGCTCCATCGACACCCCGCGCGACACCCGCGGCTTCGCCACGAAGTTCTACACCAGCCAGGGCAACTACGACCTGGTCGCCAACAACATTCCGGTCTTCTTCATCCAGGACGGCATCAAGTTCCCCGACATCATCCACGCCGGCAAACCCGAACCCGACCGGGAGATCCCGCAGGCCGCCAGCGCCCACGACACCTTCTGGGACTTCGTCTCGCTGCACACCGAGGCGCAGTTCCACACCATGTGGAACATGTCCGACCGCGCGGTACCGCTCAGCTTCCGCACCATGGAGGGGTTCGGCATCCACAGCTTCCGGCTGGTCGCCGAGGACAACTCCACCGTGCTGGTGAAGTTCCACTGGAAGCCGCACGCCGGCATCCACTCCCAACTGTGGGAGGAGGCCCAGATGACCGCCGGTGTCGACCCGGACTTCCAGCGCCGGGACCTGGCCGAGGCCATCGAGAACGGCGCGTTCCCCAAGTGGGACCTCGGCATCCAGGTCTTCCCCGACACCCCCGACGAGTTCTTCGAAGGCATCGACCTCCTCGACCCGACCAAGATCGTCCCGGAGGAGTTGGCGCCGGTGCAGGTGATCGGCACGATGATCCTGAACGCCAATCCCACCAACTTCTTCGCCGAGACCGAGCAGGTGGCCTTCCACCCCGGCCACCTGGTGCCGGGCATCGACGTCACCAACGATCCCCTGCTGCAGGTTCGGCTGTTCAGCTACATCGACACCCAGATCACCCGGCTGGGCGGGCCGAACTTCAACCAGTTGCCGATCAACCGGCCCCGGGTGCCGGTCAACGACATGCTGCGCGACGGCTTCCACCAGCACGGGGTGCACGCCGGCAAGGCACCCTACCGGCCGAACTCACTGGACGGCGGCAACCCGTTCAACGCCGACGCGGAGGCCGGCGCCTTCATCGAGTACCCGCAGGTGGTGCATGAGGCGGCGATGCAGCGGGCCAACCCGGTGTCGTTCGAGGACCACTTCTCCCAGCCGCGGATGTTCTTCCGCTCGCTGACCCGGATCGAGCAGGAGCACGTGATCGCGGCCTACTCGTTCGAGCTCTCGAAGGTGGAGTGGCCGCAGGTGCGGGCCCGGCAGGTGCAGTTGCTGGTGACCATCGACCGGGAGCTGGGCACCGAGGTCGCCAAGGCCCTCGGTGTGCCGGTGCCGGCGCCGCTGGACGTGCCGGTCGCCGACCTGCCGGTTTCGCCGGCGCTGCGCCAGCTCCGGGACGAGACCTACCCGCCGGAAGGCCGCAAGATCGGGATCGTCGCCGACCAGGCCACCGACCTGGACTTCCTGCAGCAGGTGATCGACGCCGTGCAGGCGGTGGACGCGGTTGCCCTGGTGGTGGGCCCGCACGCTGGTGACGTCGCCACGCCAGATGGGACGTTCTCGGTGGACAAGCCGTACTTCGGCTGCCGGTCAATCGAGTTCGACGCGCTGGTGCTCACCTCACCGCTGCCACCGGCCGCCGACGTGCCGACCAGGCGGGACGCCCAGGCCGGCGTCCCGGCCGCCCGGGCCGCGACGGCCGACCCACGGGTCCTGCTGCTGTTGAGTGAGTGCTTCCGGCACGGCAAGCCAATCGGGGCCACACCACAGGCGGTGGAACTGTTCGGGCAGGCCGGCTT
>NZ_JBASCI010000024.1:0-6380 GCF_049651565.1 Brooklawnia sp. | reverse complement strand
CCCAGGAACCGACCCGGCCGAGCTCGCCCCCGGGTCGTCCCGGTACGGCGGCCCACCCACTTTGTTGTGGCTGGGCCGGTTGAGCCGCATCAAGGATCCGCTCACGTTCGTCGAAGCCCTGACCAGGCTGGCCGATCTCGGCTGGAACGCGCGGCTGGTCGGGCCCGACACGTCGGACGACGACGTCACCCGCGAGGTCCGAGGCCGCATCGCCGAAGCCAGACTCACCGATCGAATCAAACTCCTCGGGCCCCAGCACGGCGCCGTCCTCGAAGCCAGCTGGGCGCAAACCGACCTGCTGGTGCACACCTCCAGGACCGAAACCTACGGGATGGTGGTCAGCGAGGCGCTCGCCCGGGGCGTCCCATCGATCGTGCCGGCCGGCACCGGTGCCGAGGATGCGCAGGCTGTCGGAGCGTCCTTCTCACCCGGCGACGTCCCCGCCCTGACCGAAGCGCTGCGAACCTGGCTAACCAACCCAGAGCTGAGGCAGCGTTGGCGCGCCGAGGCCCGCGAACAGCGGAGGCACCTGCCCACTTGGCAACAAACTGCGGAGGTGGTGGCGTCCGTGCTCACCGGGTAGAGCCGGGTGTGGCCGCCCGGGTCGGGACGCGCCTGACCGGCACCGCACGCCAACCGGGACGGGACGCGGCCAACCAAGGCAGCGGCGTCCTCACCAGCGGGTCTGCTCGGGAGCCACCACCGCCAGCACCCGCCGCTCAACCACCTCGACCAGGGTGTAGGCCGCCAGGGCGATCAGCGTCACCACCACCACGGTCGACCACAGGGAGGTGTAGCGGCTCGTCGCGGCGTCCACCGCCATCATGTTGCCCAGCCCGGTGCCGGTCGCCAGCCACTCCGCCACCGTGGCCCCCAGCAGCGCCGTGGGCGCGGCGATCCGGGCCGAGGCGAAGAACGCCGGCGCCATCGCTGGCACCCGGCCCAACATCAGCACCCGCCGGGGCGGTGTCGCGTAGGTGGAGAACACATCGGCCACCTGCCCCGGCAACTGGGCCAGCCCGTACAGGCACGACACCAGGGTGGGGAAGAACGTCATGATCGCCACCACGGCGGCAGTGCCGACCGGTCCGCGGCCCAGCGCGGCCACCAGCAGGGGAGCGATGGCGATGATCGGCACGCACCGCAGGGCCACCGCCACCGGGGTCAGCGCCCGACGCACCGGCGCGGACAGCGAGAAGACAATCGCCAGCCCCACCCCCATCGCCAACCCGGCGAAGTACCCGGGGACCGCCACCGCCGCCGTTTCGCCGACCGCGGCCCACAACTCTGCCCGGTGCTCGGGAGCCGCCGGCGAGGAGACCAGCCACTCCCAGACATCCCACGGCCGCTTGGCGAAGTACGGGTTCATCCCCAGCAGCGCGAACAACCCGATCCACCCGCCCACCAACAGCGCCGCGGTCAGCAGCACCCCGGCGAAGTTGACCAGCCCACGCTGCCAGGCCGGACGCCGCGGCGCGGATCGGGGCGGAGTCAGCAGCACGGCCGGCTGCTCCGGGGTCAACCGGCGGGCCAGCGCCGAGACCCCGACGTAGCCGATCAGCGACACCACCGTGCTGAGCAGCATCAACGCCCACAACCCGTCGGTGTCCAGGCTGCGCAGCGCCAGGATCGACAGCACGCCCAGCCCTCGCTCGGCGCCGGTGAACTCGCCCACCAGCGCGCCCAGGAATGCCGCCGGAACCGACGCCTGCAGTCCGGCCATCAAGTAAGGCAGCGCTGCCCGCAGCCGGACCGTAACCAGCGCGGTCCAGCGTCCCCGCCCGTAGGATGCGATCAGGTCGAGCCACGACTGCGGCACCGCCCGCATCCCGACCAGCAGCGGCACCAGCGTCAGGTAGTAGACCGCGACCGCGGCCAGCGTGATCTGCGGCGCGTCCCCGAATCCGTACACCAGCCGCAGCAGCGGGCCGAGCGCCACCAGCGGCAGGCAGTAGACCACCAGCGCCATCCGCAGCACCAGACGCTCCAGGCTGGGCAACAGCACTACCAGCAGCACCAGCACGACGGCGGCCAGGTTCCCGATCAGGTAGCCGAGCAGTGCCTCACGGGTGGTGAACCACAGCCCTCGGGCGTACACCTCGGCGTTCTCGACCAGCTTGGCCACCATCCCGGACGGCACGCCGATCAGGTGCTTGCCCGCGAGCAGCGTGCGGCCGACCAGCTCCCACAGCCCGATCACCAGGAGCCAACCGAGCACCGTTCGCAGCCGGGACGCCCACCGCGACTTCTCGTCCGGAGGGCGTGTGGCGTCCGGCGACTCGTCGAGGGACGCCGGACTCGGCCGGGTGATTGGCTGACTCTGGACGACCATCGCTCAGACCTTCGCGTCCGGGTTCTGGTCCACGCCGAGCAGGTAACCGATCCGGTCGACCAACTCGCCGTAGCGGCGGGTGTGCTGGTGCTCGATCCTGCGGGGGCGTTCGATGTCGATCGGTAGGTCGGCGACGATGGTGCCCGGTCGCGGCGACATCACCAGCACGCGATCGGCCAGCAGCACCGCCTCCGGGATCGAGTGGGTCACCAGCAGGGTCGTGGTCACCGTGCCCGACCACAGCGGCGGTAGCTCAATGTTCAGCCGTCGGCGGGTCAGCTCGTCCACCGCCCCGAACGGCTCATCGAGCAGCAGCAGCCGCGGCTCGGTGATCAGGCAACGGGCGATCGCGGCGCGCTGCCGCATCCCTCCCGACAACTGCGCCGGACGGACCTTCTCGAACCCGGCCAGCCCGACCAGTTTGAGCAGTTCGACGATCCGGTCGCGGTCGGCCGGCTGCCCGGCCAGCTTCTGGGCCAGCGCGACATTGCCGGCGGTCGTCCGCCACGGCAACAGGGCGGCGTCCTGGAACGCTATCGCCAACTCGCCCCGCTTGCGGACCCGCGTCGGTTCGTCGCCGCCGATCTGCACCTGTCCGCCGGGGTCGGCGTGCTCCAGCCCGGCGATGATCCGCAGCAGCGTCGACTTGCCGCAGCCGGACGGCCCCACCAGCGCGGTCACCGTGCCGGGGGCCAGGGTCAGGTCGAGCGGTTCGAGGACGCGCAGCGGCTCGGCCGCGGTCGGGAACGTCTTGGCGACTGCGGTGCAGACGACCTCGGGCGCCGTCTGTTCGGCAGGCGCGAGGCTCACGCGGTGGGCCCGTCCGCGTACACCTCTTCCATGATCGACCGGTCCCACAGCTGCTCGGTCGTACCCTCGATGCCGAGGATGGTGAACAGCTTGAGGTTCTCGTCGACCTGCTCGTCGGTGAACCAGCCGAACCCCTTGGTGTCGGTGAGCGGGGAGAACATGATGTCGAGCTGCACCTCGGCCTGCCGGCGCTGGGTCTCCAGGTCGAGTCCGGCGTCCGGGTAGGCCTCGACGGTCAGCTCTCCGGCGGCCTGCGGGTCGTCCTTGTACAGCTGCCAGCCGCGGGCGTCGCCGCGGAGCAGCCGGACGATCTGGTCGCGCTTGGCCGCGTCGGCGAGGCTGGAGCGCAGCACTGTGTAGGTCTGACTCATCGGGTTGTAGCCGAAATCGGCCAGCAGCATCGAGTAGCCGTCGATGCCCTGCACCGCCAGCGCCACCGGCAGGTCGTTGTAGAAGCAGTACAGCCCGTCGACCTGGCCCGCGGTCAGCACCGCGGGGTCGTACTGGCTGGGGATGAACTCGACGTCGCCCTCCGACATGTTGTTCAGCGCCAGGAAAGCATTCAGGCCGGGAGTGTCGGTGCCTGCGACGCCGATCTTCTTGCCGACCAGGTCTTGGGGGGTCACCAGCGGGGCGTCGGCCAGCGACAGGATCGTCACCGGGCTCTTCTGGTACTGGGCGCCGATGATCACCAGGTCGGCCCCCTCGACGTTGGACCGGGCCACCCCGTCGGCAACCGAGATGTTCATGAGTGCTGCGCCGCTCACGGTGTTGGCATCACCGGCCACGTTGGGGCCGCCGGCGGCCAGCCGCACTGACAGGCCGAGCTCTTCGAACAGCCCACGGTCCTGGGCCAGGTAGGTGCCGCCGAACTGCACCGAGTGCGTCCACGACAGTTGATAGGTGACTTCGTCGGCGGCGCCGCTCCCGGCGCCTCCCGAGGACGAACCGCTCGCGCAGCCGACGAGGCTGCCCGCCGCGAGGGCGCCGAATCCTCCCAGGACACTGCGACGGGTCAGGCGGGGCGTAACCATGAGACCTCCCATAAGGGGAAACGTACCGGTTTGCGTGCCGGGTCTCGTGGTTGAACCCCGGATTACCCGTTCATCCTAGCGAGGCGACCATAGCGCGGGCCGTGATTGACGCGGCTGCGACCGCGGACCCCCGTGGTGGTGTGATCAGCGCCTTGGCCGCCCGCGTGCAACGGCGCCTCTGCGCTCCGGCGAGGCATTGCCGCCGCGGACCCCCGGGGGTGGTGTGACAGCGGCTTGGCCACCCGTGAACTGTTGCGGAGGTCTGCACAGCGATGTCGCTGTGTGATCTCCCGCATTGATGACTGGCGGGTGGGTTGGGGTGGGAGTCGGCTGGGTTCGGGAAGCGCTTCCGGGCGTCTCGCGCGCGTTGGGGAGCATCGAAGGCCGGCTACGCGCGGCGCGGGGCATTGCTGAGGTCGCAGGCCGGCGTCCCACCGGGGAGCCTGTGACGGTTGGCGGCCACCCAGCGGTACACCGGACGCGCCACCAGCTGCCCCGGAGCGCTGCCGATCAGGCTGCCCAGCGCCCACCAGCCGGCCCGGCACTGCTGGAGCCCGGCGGCGATTGCGGCGGCGCCCCAACTAACGCGTCCGTCGGGGTACAGGAAGGGCACCTCGCAGGTGGCCCGCTCGGGATCGATGCCGAACTCCGCCAACAGCCTGGGGGTCATCGGACGCACCTCGCAGTCGGGGTTGCGGCGGGCGAGCCACTGGGCGAAGGAAGTGCAGAATCCGCAGTCGGGGTCATAGAACGCGATGGGTTTGCCCATTGCTCAATTGTTCCCGGCGCTTGGAGGGAACCAAACCCGCAGCTAGGGTCCCTTCACCGCCAGCATGGTCAGGTTGCTGAAGCCGGTGTCGCCGAGCAGCACCTGGGTGTCGCCGGGCGACTTGGTGAACCGGACGGTGCCGGAGGCCTGCTCGCCGGCGTTGAGCGGCCGGCCGGGCAGATCGGACGGGTAGGAGGGCGGATCAGAAGGTGTGACGTCACCGCTCTCCATGTCCATGGCCAGGAAGCTGTAGCTCAGCGAACCCCAGTCGACCGAGATGGTGACGTCGACGACGAGGGTGGAGTCCTCCCAGTAGGAGTCGTTGATCCCGAACGTGCCAGCGACCCGGTCGGACTCGAAGGCGATCGAGTTCGCGAACTCGCCGCCGGTGGGCAGGCTGGGGATGGTGCGGGATGCGGTCGGGGTGGGCGACGGGCTGGCCGGCGCGCCATCGCCGTCTGGACGCGAGCCCAGGAAAAGGATGGCCGCGACAACGGCAATTGCCACCAGCACCATGGCGATCGGGCCGGTTCGGCTGCGCTTCGACCGGAACTGGTCGATGGTGACCGTCGGGCGGTCGCCCGATGGGGGCGGCTGGGGGTCGGTGTGGGGCTGCCCGGATTCACGCGGCGCAGCGGGCACCGGGTCCGGGTTCTCGGGAGCCTGCCACGCACCGGACGGACGTCCCCACGCCGAGTTCGGCGACGCCCACTGGTTTCGGCCCTGATCGGGTGGCGGCTGAGTACTCATGGTGCCTGCCAGCGTACCCGTGCCCCGAGTCGCCGAGTTGTCCACAGTTTCGGGCCGGGATTGAAGAACCGGCCGGCCGACCAGCGATCGTCTGCGGCGTGAAACCAGACAAGAACACCCCGATTCCCGGGTCCCTGCATCCTGATGATGACCCGACCGCCGGTCCGCTGCGGCTGCGCGGCGCTGCCGACGTGGCGTGCCTGGTGCCCTACCTGCTCGGGTTCCACCCGCACGACTCGATCGTCGCGATGCTCTGCCTTGACGGACGCCTCAAGCTGACCGCCCGCATCCCGCTCAAGATGGCGACCCACCCGCTGACCTTCGACGCCCAGTTGCGGCAGCTCGGCGTCCGCTTCCCGACCGCACAGTGGATCTTCGCCGGTTATGGCGAGGAGCGGCCGGTCGTCGAGGACGGCCTACGGTTGGCCGTCGACCTGGTCGGATCCGATTCGGTGGTGGACGCGATCTACGTCGCCAGCGACCGGTACTGGTCGGTGCTGTGCTCGAATCCCACCTGCTGTCCGGCCGAGGGGGTGACCTACGACTCCACCGCGTCGCCGGCTGTCCTGCAGGCCGTGGTGGCTGGGCTGCAGGCCGCCGACAGCCGTGAGCAGTTGGTAGAGCGGATCAGGCCGCCACGGGGCTGGACGGCCCGCGCTGCCCGGCTGCGGCTGGACAACGCGCA
>NZ_JBASCI010000023.1:0-8959 GCF_049651565.1 Brooklawnia sp. | reverse complement strand
AGGCCGCGGTGGGCCCCACCCAGGCTTGCGCGCCTGCTGGACGCGGCGAGCCGCCGCCCCGCCCGGGTGCGACAATCAGGGTCGTGCGCGTATACAACTTCTCAGCTGGTCCCGCAATGATGCCGCTCGAGGTGATCGAGGAGGCACAATCCGAGCTGCCCGACTGGAAGGGCGGCATGTCGGTGATGGAAGTGTCGCACCGCGGCGCCGACTTCAAGGCCTGCGCCGCCGAGACCGAGCAGTCGCTGCGCGAGGTCATGAGGATCCCACACTCCTACAAGGTGCTCTTCCTGCAGGGCGGCGCCATGGGTCAGTTCGCCGCCGTGCCGTTCAACCTCGCATCCGCTGGCGACCCGGTCGACTTCATGCTGACCGGCCAGTGGGGCACCAAGGCGCTGAAGGAAGCCGGCCGGATGGGCCTGATGGCCAACGTGGTCGCCGACGAGAAGCCCTCCCGGTACACCCGCGTCCCCGACGAGGGCAGCTTCTCCGTCAACCCGGACGCCCGGTACCTGCACTACACCCCCAACGAGACCATCGGCGGTGTCGAGTTCGGTTACGTCCCCAGCACCGGCCAGGTGCCGCTGGTCGCCGACATGAGCTCCACCATCCTGTCGCGTCCCATCGACGTGTCGAAGTTCGGCGTCATCTACGCCGGCACCCAGAAGAACATGGGCCCTGCAGGCATGGCCGTCGTCATCGTCCGCGACGACCTGCTCGACCGCGCCCGTCCCAGCACCCCGTCGATCTGGCACTACCGCACCCAGGCCGACAACGACTCGATGCTGAACACCCCGCCCACCTTCTCGATCTACCTGCTCGGCAAGATCCTCGCCTGGGTGAATCGCAACGGCGGGCTGGCCGGCATGGCCGAACGCAACCGGGCCAAGGCCGACCTGCTCTACGGCTTCATCGACGCCTCGTCGTTCTACTCCAACCCGGTCGAGCCGGCGTCCCGGAGCTGGATGAACGTGCCCTTCCTGATGGTGAACCCCGACCTCAACAAGAAGTTCGTGGCTGATGCCGCGGCCGCCGGCCTGACCAACCTGGGCGGTCATCGTTCGGTGGGCGGAATGCGCGCGTCGATCTATAATGCGATGCCCATCGAGGGCGTCCAGGCCCTGATCGAGTTCATGAAGGAGTTCGAGCGCGTCCACGCCTGATGCGCCAAAGCAGCATGTACCGAGTCAGAACCCTCAACGCCATCAGCTCCCACGGGCTGAACCGCTTTCCCAAGGACGAGTACGAGGTCGGCAGCGACGTCGAGGACGCCGACGCATGGCTGGTGCGGTCGGCCGACCTGCACAAGATGCATATCCCGGACACCGTGCAGGCGGTCGCCCGGGCTGGCGCCGGCACCAACAACATCCCGGTCAGCGCGCTCAGCGAGCGCGGTATCCCGGTCTTCTTCACCCCCGGCGCCAATGCCAACGCGGTCAAGGAACTCGTGCTGGCGGGCATGCTGCTGGCCGCCCGCAACATCGTGCCCGCACTGCATTTCGAGCAGAACCTGGACGCCGACCACGACCGGATGGCCGATGCGGTGGAGTCCGGCAAGAAGCAGTTCGTCGGTTTCGAACTGCCCGGCCGCACCCTGGGCGTCATCGGGCTGGGCGCGATCGGCGTCGAGGTGGCCAACGCCGCCCACGCCCTGGGCATGAAGGTGCTCGGCTACGACCCGGCGATCAGCATCCGGCACGCCTGGCAGTTGTCCAGCCAGGTCGACCGCGCGTCCACCATCGAGGACGTCTTCAGCAAGTCCGACATGGTCACCGTGCACGTGCCGCTGCTCGACTCAACCCGCGGCATGGTGAGCGCCGAACGCATCGCGCTGATGAAGAAGCGGGCGGTGCTGCTCAACTTCGCCCGCGCCGGCATCGTCGACGAGGACGCCGTGCTCACCGCGCTCGAGGACGGCGAGATCCGCGGCTACGTCTGCGACTTCCCCAGCCCCGCCCTGCACGGCCACCCGAAGGTGACCGCGCTGCCGCACCTGGGCGCGTCCACCATCGAGGCGGAGGCGAACTGCGCGGTGATGGCCGCCGAGGCGCTGCGCGACTTCCTCGAGAACGGCAACATCTACAACTCGGTCAACTTCCCCGAGGCCAACCTGGCCCGCACCGAGGGCACCCGGCGGATCGTGGTGGCCAACCGCAACGTCCCGAACATGGTCGCCGAGATGTCGTCCCTGGTCGGCGACGCCGGACTCAATATCGCGAACCTGCTCAACAAGTCCCGCGGCGACCTCGCATGGACGATGTTCGACGTCGCCGGCGAGGTGCCCGAGGAGTTGCGCGAGCAGATCTACGCGATCGATGGGGTGCTGAGCGCCCGGCTGGTCTGAGTCGGCCGGCCGGCCCCTAGACTGCGCCCCATGGTTAGCTACAACCGGGCCAGCACCGGGGTGTCCGGGCTCGACCGGATCTTCGACGGGCTTCGGTTGGGCGACAACGTGGTCTGGCAGGTCGACACCCTCAGCCAGTACCGCAAGCTGGTGCAGCCGTTCGTGGACACCGCCCGTGCCGAGGGGCGCCGGTTGATCTACGTCCGGTTCGGCCAGCACGACCCGCTCATCGAGGACCTGACCGGGGTCGAGGTGCAGCACCTGGACGCGTGGCTGGGCTTCGAGCACTTCGCCTCCGCGGTCCACAAGATGCTCACCGACAATGGCTTCGGCACCTTCTACGTCTTCGACTCGCTGACCTCGCTGCTCTACACCTGGCGTTCCGACCTGGCCGTGGGCAACTTCTTCCGGGTCACCTGCCCGTACCTGTTCGAACTCGACACCGTCGCCTACTTCGGGCTGATCCGGCGCGAGCACACCTTCGCCACCCTGGCGATGGTCCGCGACACCACCCAGCTGCTGCTCGACGTCTACCTGATCGGCGGCCAGACCTACGTCCACCCATTGAAGGTGTGGCTACGCCATTCACCGACGATGTTCTTCCCGCACCTGCTCAGCGGCTCCGACGCCGACCCGATCACCAGCTCCGAGGCGACCGCCCGGCTGTTCGCGTCCGCGTCGCTGCGGGTCGACCCGCCCGACCACTGGGACCGGGTGGTGCAACGCGGCTGGGACGCCCTGGACAGCCTCGACGGCAAGGCGCAACGGGCGGCCGCCAACGAACTGATCGACATGTTCATCGGCCGCGAGGGTCGGGTGGTGGAGCTGTGCCGCAAGTACCTGACGCTGGCCGACCTGCTCACCCTGGCCACCCGCGAGATCGGCACCGGCTACATCGGCGGCAAGTCGGTCGGCATGCTGGTCGCCCGGGCGATTCTCGAGCACGATCTAGAGAACCGGTTCAACATCCACATGGAGCAGCACGACTCCTACTTCCTGGGCAGCGACCTGTTCTACACCTTCATCATCGCCAACGGCTGGTGGAAGCTGTGGGCCGAGCAGAAGACCCCCGACAGCTACTTCACCGCCGGCGCCTCGCTGAACCGCAAGCTCGCCACCGGACGCTTCCCGCCCGCGGTGCGCGAGCAGTTCCTGAGCATGTTGGAGTACTTCGGCCAGTCGCCGATCATCGTCCGGTCCAGCTCACTGCTGGAGGACAACTTCGGCAACGCGTTCGCCGGCAAGTACGAGTCGATCTTCTGCACCAATCAGGGCAGCCCCGAACAGCGGCTGCACGCCCTCGAGGACGCCGTACGCCGGGTCTACGCGTCGGTGATGAGCACCGACGCGCTGGAGTACCGGCGCACGCGCGGACTGGACCAGTCGGACGAGCAGATGGCGATCCTGGTGCAGCGGGTCAGCGGCGACCACCACGGCGGTCTGTTCTTCCCGCACGCCGCCGGCGTCGGCAACTCGCACAACCTCTACGTCTGGGATCCCGGGATCGACCCGGACGCCGGCATGCTTCGGCTGGTGCTGGGCCTGGGCACCCGGGCGGTCGAACGGACCATCACCGACTACGCCAAGCTGATCACCCTCGATGACCCCACCCGCAAGGTGGCCGACGACGACCCGGCCCGGCACACCCAGCGCTACGTCGACGTGCTGGAGCTCGGCACCAACTCCCAGCAGACCAAGCCGCTGGCCGACGTGCGCGAGCTCGACATCAAGGCCGACTGGGACCTGTTCCTGTCCACCGACACCCAGACGCTGCGCCGACTCCGCGAGGCCAACCGGCGGATCACCCAGACTCCCAAGGTGGTCGACTTCGCCGGCCTGATCAACCGCACCAACTTCGCGTCCCTGATGCGCGACATGCTGCACGCTCTCAGCACCGCCTACGACCACCCGGTCGACATCGAGTACACCGTGAACATCAACGAACGGGGCGAACCGCGGATCAACCTGGTGCAGTGCCGCCCGCTGCAGACCCGCGGGCTGGGCGAGGCCATCGCGATGCCCACCACCACCGACCCGGCCCGGACCCTGCTGCATGCGCACGGCAACTTCATGGGCGGCAACGTCCGGCTGCCGCTGGAGTATGTCGTGGTGGTGCGCCCGGACGCCTACCTGGCGATGGGCCAGCAGGACCGCTACGCGGTGGCCCGCGGCGTCGGGGTGCTGAACAAGGCGCTGGCGGACCGGTCGTTCATGGTGATGGCGCCCGGCCGCTGGGGCACCACCACCCCGTCGCTGGGCATCCCGGTGCACTTCAGCGAGATCAGCAACGCCGCGGCGATGGCCGAGTTCACCTATCCCGAAGGCGGGTTCATCCCCGAACTGAGCCATGGCAGCCACTTCTTCCAGGACCTGGTCGAGTCGGGCATCTTCTATCTGGCCATCTTCGACCACGCCCCGGACGTGACCTTCAACCCGGAGCTGCTGGTCGAACAGCCAAACCGGCTGACCGAGCTGGTGTCCGAACTGCACGACCTGGTCGACGTGCTGCACGTGGCGCAGTTCGACTCGATGGTGCTCTACTCCGACATCGCCACCCAGCAGGTCGTCATCTGCTGAGGCCGGGGAGGGTAATCCGCCCCCGACAGGGCGCAGCCGGCCCGGACGCCGTATCTTACGTCGTGTGACCAACAAGAGTGTTTACATCGCCGCGCCGGAAGGCCGGGTGGGCAAGTCCGTCATCGCCCTCGGCCTCATCGAGGCGCTCAGCCGCCAAGTCAAGTCGGTCGGGATCTTCCGCCCCATGGTCAGTGACGACCATGACGAGGTCGCCGTCGCCCTGCTGACCCACACCGACATCGATCAGACCTACGACGAGGCCGTCGGGCTGATCACCGCCGACGCGGTCGTCGACCCCGAGCAGGCGCTTACCCAGATCATCGAGCAGTACGGCGCCCTGCAGGACCGCTTCGACGCGCTCGTGGTGATCGGCAGCGATTACGATGACCTTGCCTCGCCCACCGAACTGGAGTTCAACGCGCGCATCGCAGCTAACCTGAACGCCCCGGTGCTGCTGGTGGTCAGCGGTCGCGACCGCACCCCCGACGAGGTGGTCGCGTCCGCCGAGCACGCCATCCGCAGCTTCGAGGAGGAGCACGACCGGGTGATCGGCGTGGTCGCCAACCGGGTGGACGCCGAGGACGTCGACCAGGTCGCCGAGCGGCTGGCCGCGCTGGGCCACGGTGTCAGCGCGGCACTGCCGGAGAGCCCGGTGCTGGCCGCGCCGAGTGTTCGCGAGCAGTTCGAGAAGCTCGGCGCCACGCTGTGGCGCGGTCAGGAATCCATGCTCGACCGGGAATCGCTGAGCACCGTGGTGGCCGGCATGACCCTGCCCAACGTGCTGAACCGGCTGGAGCCGGAGTGCACGATGATCGTGGCCTCCGACCGCAGCGACCTGCTGCCCGGTCTGCTGCTGGCGCACAGCTCCGATACCTTCCCCGACCTGGCCGCCATCTTCCTGGTCGGTGGCTACGAGATCCCCGAGTCGATCAGCAAGCTGCTGGACGGCCTGGAGATCTCGCTGCCGATCGGCACGGTCAGCAGTGGCACCTTCGCCACGGCGTCCAAGCTGCACGACCTGCGCGGCACCATGCTCAGCTCGCACCGCAAGTACTCGGTGGGCCTGCGGACGTTCCAGGAACGGGTCGACGAGGACGCCATGGTGGCTGCGCTCGACATGGCTCGCACCCAGCTGCGGACCCCGCGGATGTTCGAGTACCAGATCATGCAGAAGGCCCGCGCCGACAAGAAGACCATCGTGCTGCCCGAGTCGGAGGACCGGCGCATCCTTGAGGCGACCTCCATCCTGCTGCGGCGTGGTGTGGCCGATCTGGTGCTGCTCGGCGAGGAGGCCAAGGTCAAGGCGGACGCCGCCACCCTCGGCTTCGACATCACCGGCGCCCGCATCCAGTCGATGCACGACCCCGCCCTGGTCGAGCAGTTCGCCGCCCAGTACGCCGAACTGCGCGCCAAGAAGGGCGTCACCATCGAGCAGGCCCGCGAGAAGATGACCGACCCGTCCTACTTCGGCACCATGATGGTCTACCTCGGGCTGGCCGATGGCATGGTCTCCGGCGCCACCCACACCACCGCGAACACCATCCGGCCTGCGCTTGAGTTCATCCGAACCCGGCCCGGCGTGAAGGTGGTCTCGGGTGCGTTCCTGATGTGCATGCCCGACGAGGTGCTGGTCTTCGCCGACTGCGCGGTCAACCCGAACCCGACCCCCGAGCAGCTCGCCGACATCGCGATCAGCTCGGCGGCCACCGCCAAGGCGTTCGACATCGAGCCGCGGGTCGCCATGCTGTCGTACTCCACCGGCGTCTCCGGGTTCGGTGAGGACGTCGACGCTGTCAACGCCGCCACCGAACTGGTCAAGCAGACCAACCCCGACTTCGCGGTCGACGGTCCGATCCAGTTCGACGCCGCCATGGACCCGGCGGTCGGCAAGTCGAAGATGCCCGGCTCCGAGGTGGCGGGCCGGGCCACGGTCTTCATCTTCCCCGACCTGAACACCGGCAACAACACCTACAAGGCGGTGCAGCGGACCGCCGGCGCGATCGCCGTCGGCCCGGTGCTGCAGGGCCTGAACAAGCCGGTCAACGACCTGTCCCGCGGAGCCCTGGTGGCTGACATCGTCAACACGGTGGCAATCACCGCGATCCAGGCCCAGGCCGGCATCTGAGCCGAACCCGGCAGCTGCGTGCTACTCGCGTCAGGAGGTCGAACTGTGGGCACCCGCACCGCCAGCAGCCAGGGTTGAGATGTCACGCGGTCGTCGAGCCGGCGTCCTGTTGCCGGTCTTCTCATTGCCGGGCGACTGGGGCATCGGCTGCCTGTCCCGGGACGCCGAGCGCTTCGTCGCCCAACTGGCCGAGGCGGGTCAGAGCATCTGGCAGATGCTGCCGATCGGGCCGACCGGCTACGGCGACTCCCCCTACCAGAGCTTCTCCACCTTCGCCGGCAACCCGAACTTCATCGACCTGGACGACCTGGTCGACCAAGGGTTGCTGGCCAAGGGCGAACTGCTGGAACTGCACTGGGGTGACGACCCGACCCGGGTCGACTACGGAGCGGTGTCCACCGCCCGCGACCGGGCGCTGCGGCTGGCCCACTCGCGGCTGGGCCGGCTGGACGACGAGCCCGACTACCAGCGGTTCGTGGTCGACCAGGCCGACTGGCTGGAAGGGTACGCGCTGTTCATGACCATCAAGTCCGGCCAGGAGCTGCGGGAGTGGACGCAGTGGCCGGACGAACTGCGCCACCGCGAGCCGCAGGCGCTGGGTCGCGTCCGCGACCTGGACGCCGCCGAGTTCGAGTACCAGCGGTGGCTGCAGTGGCAGTTCCACCGGCAGTGGCAGCGGCTGCGCGCGTTCATGAGGGACGCCGGCGTCCAGGTGCTGGGTGACCTGCCGATCTACGTGGCGATGGACTCGGCCGACGCCTGGGCCAACCCGGAGCTGTTCGACCTGGACGACGACCTGCGTCCGCGCGAGCTCGCCGGGGTGCCACCGGACGGCTTCTCCCCCGGCGGCCAGCTGTGGGGTAACCCGCTCTACGACTGGCCGGCCCACAAGGCCACCGGCTTCGCCTGGTGGATCCGGCGGTTGAGCCGCCAGTTCGAGCTGTTCGACACGCTGCGCCTCGACCACTTCCGCGGACTGGAGTCGTACTACGCGGTGCCCTACGGCGACCCGGACGCCCGCGACGGGCTCTGGCGTCCCGGGCCCGGCCTCGACTTCTTCGACCGGATCAGCGCCGCCCTCGGCCGGTTGCCGATGGTGGCCGAAGACCTGGGCTTCCTGACCGACGCGGTCCGGGTGTTGCGCGAGACCGCGAACCTGCCCGGCATGCAGGTCATCCAGTTCGCCTTCGATGGCCGTGAGCACTCGGACTACTGGCCACACAACTTCGTCCGCGACACCGTCGTCTACACCGGCACCCACGACAACCCGCCGCTGCAACAGTGGTGGGTCACGCTGTCGGCGGCCGATCGCGAACGGGCGAGAACCTACCTGAACAGCTGGTGGACCCCACCCGACCAGGTGCACTGGGACTTCATCATCGCCGCCCTCACCTCGATCGCCGACACCTGCATCGTCCCGATGCCCGATTACCTCGGGCTGGGCGCTGAGGGCCGGATCAACACCCCGTCGACCAACTCGGGCAACTGGAGCTGGCGGATGCACGCGGACGCCTTCACCCCGGCACTGGTCAAACGGATGGCCCGGCTGGCCTACCTGACCCAGCGGAGCGACTCCTGACCGCACCGGAGCCGGCGTCAGGTGAGTACCGCCGCCAGCAACGCCAACGCCAGGTTCGCCGGGTAACCGAGGACGACCGCCAGCGACAGCAAGGACCCCAACGCCACCGCACCCAGGCCCAGCCCGCGGCTGAGCCGGCCGAGTCGCGCCGCGACGATCTGCAGCCCGGTGGCCACGGCTGCCAGGCCCGCCACCAGCACCGGTTGGGCGGCCAGCCCGAACGGGTCGATCGTCCACCAGGCTGCGCCCAGCGACAGTTCGTGGTGCAGCCCGGCCAGGGCGTCCCCGCCGAAGTGGAAGGCCAACGCGCTGACGCCGCTGGTCACCGCGAGCG
>NZ_JBASCI010000022.1:0-1594 GCF_049651565.1 Brooklawnia sp. | reverse complement strand
GCAACCGCCCGGGCGGCGCTCCGGCCGGTGCGCAAGGCGCTCGACGGCTCGCGGGAGGACATCCGCCGCGGTCTGCGGTCCGGTGCTGCAACTGGCATCGGCTCGGTGGTCTACGCGTTGACCCGGTGCGCCGGACTGCTTCAGGACGACGGGATGCTCACCAGTGCTGCCAGCGCCGCCTATTGCATCAATGACGAGTACGTCGCGGCGTCCGAACTCGATGTCTTCGCCGGGGTGGCCGGGGACATTCTCGGACTGCTCGCGTTGCACCGGGTCACCGGCGACGCCGACGTCCTGGCGCGCGCCCGGTGGTGCGGCGATCGGCTGCTCGAAACTGCCCGGCCGGCGACCACCGGAGGCAGAGCCTGGCCGACGCTCGGCGGACGGATGTTGACCGGCTTCTCGCATGGCGCCGCGGGCATCGCTTACGCGCTGGCCCGGCTGGGCGAGGCGACCGGAACCACCAGCTACCTGGACGCAGCACTTGACGGCGTCCGTTACGAGGACGCAGTTCTCGACTCCGACGCTGGCAACTGGCCGGACTTCCGCGAGGACGAGCAGCCCGCCTTCAAGGTCAACTGGTGCCATGGTGCGCCCGGCATCGGGTTGGCGCGGCTGGCGACCTGGCGGAGCCTCGCCGGCAAGGACGCCGCTGCCGAGTCACTGCTGCTCGCCGATGTCGACCGGGCCGTGCGAACCACGCTGGCCGATGACCTCGAGGGTGCGGACCACCTGTGCTGCGGCAACCTCGGACGGGCCGAGCTGCTGCTGAGCGCCGGCTGCGTGCTCGGGCGCGACGACCTGCTGGCCGAGGCCCGGTCGAAGGCGGAATCGGTGGTGGCTCGCGCCGCGACCCAGGGCGGCTTCCAACTGCACTCCTCCCTGCCGAACCGGGTGCACATGCCCGGCTTCTTCATGGGGGTGTCCGGAGTTGGTTACGCGTTGCTGCGCACCGCCCATCCCGACCTGCTGCCCGCTGTGCTGGCCTGGGATTGATCGAAGCCATCCCGCGTCGCGTCTGGAGCTGGTGCGGGATACTTGCAGGATGGTCTTGGCGTTCCCTGCGCTTCCCCGACAAAGCAGCTCCGTCAACATGGGCTTGACTAGGCCGTCCACTGGGTATCCCCAACCGGATTCGAACCGGCGTTGCCGCCTTGAAAGGGCGGAGTCCTAGGCCGCTAGACGATGGGGACGCGACTCATCATGGTAGCGGACGCCTGGGTGAGCACCCAAACCGAAGAGTCGACTCCTGCTGCGGCTCCCGTCACCGCCCGATTGCCCTTCCTGACCTCAGGGACCCCGGATCCCTGGTACCTGCAGGCCGCCCGGGTGACCCACGAGTCCCGGTTTCGGCACGCTCGTGTGCCGTTCTCACGTTTCACCAGCCGATTCTGGCGCTTGAGCGTTCCGAAACCAGCAACCGGGCGCGCTACGGGCTGGCCAGGCACGTGATCGAGGGCCGAGGGTTCAGTGGAGTCCTGCAGAGTGGTGTACGAGCACCGGGTGAGCGTGTCCTGCTGAGGTAGGCGCGGCCACCGGTGTGATCCTTCGAGTGATCTCTCACAACCGACTCGAGAAGGAGCACCACGATGGC
>NZ_JBASCI010000021.1:0-3156 GCF_049651565.1 Brooklawnia sp. | reverse complement strand
GGCTGAACGCCTGCGGCATGTTGCCGGCCAGTCGTTGGTGCTCGGTGTCGTACTCCTCCGACAGCAGGCCGAGGTCGCCGCCCAACTGCACCAGCCGGTCGTAGATCGCTTCCGCCTCGGCCAGCCGTCCGGTGTGGGCGTACTGGGTGGCCAGCCAGAAGGTGCAGATCAGGAACGGGTACTCCCCGCCTTCCAGCCCGTCCATGCCGTCCTCGGTCCGGTAGCGGTGGACGAAGCCGTGCTCGTCGACCAGGTCACGTTCGATCCGGGCCACCGTGCCCAGCATCCGGGGATCGTCCCAGTCGCAGAACCCCACCTGCGGCAGGACCAGCAGCGACGCGTCCACCTCGGTGTTGTCGTAGGTCTGGGTGAAGCTGTTTATCCCGGAGTTGAAGCCGTGCTCGTCGACCTCGGCGCGCAGCCGGTCGGCGAGGTTCTGCCAGTGGTCGGCCGGCCCGTCGTGGCCGAACTCCCTGACCCCGCGGACGCCACGGTCGAACGCCGCCCACATCAGCACCCGACCGTGGGTGAAGTGGTGCAGGTCACCGCGCATCTCCCAGATGCCGTGGTCCTTGTCGTCGAAGCGCTTCTCCTGAAATGTCAGCAACTCCTTCTGCAGCGACCACGAGAAGGCGTCGTCCGGCACGTTGGCCTGCCGCAGCTTGTGCAGCGCCACCATCACCTCGCCCACCACGTCGGCCTGGTACTGCTCGGCGGCGCCGTTGCCGATCCGCACCGGCCGCGAATCCCAGTAGCCGGCCAGGTGCGGCAACTGCTTCTCGTCGCCGGCGTCCAACCGTTCGCCGCCGATCCCGTACATGATCCGCAAGTTCTCGTGGCCCCCGGCGATGGTGCGCAGCAGCCAGTCCCGCCAGGCGCGGTCGGCCAGACCGTGCTCGACCACCGTCTCGATGGTGAAGGCGGAGTCGCGCAACCAGACGAAGCGGTAGTCCCAGTTGCGTTCCCCGCCGAAGTACTCCGGCAGCGAGGTGGTGGCGGCCGCGACAATGCCGCCGGTCTCGACGTGGGTCAGGGCCTTCAGCACCAGCAGCGAGCGGCGCACCATGAAGTCGTCGTCAGTGATCTGGTCGGCCCAGTCCTGCCACATCAGGCGGGTCTGCTCGAGCTGCTCGCGGCTGTGATGGGGCGGCGGGTACCGGTCCCAGGAATTGGTCCAGGTCAGCGACCAGGTAGCCTCCTCACCGCGCGCCAGCCGGAACTCGCCCCGGTGGGTGTCGCCCTCGGGGTGCAGCAACGGGCCGTGCAGCACCAACGCGTCCGGCCCGCCGACCGCCAGCAGCGCCTGACCGCCGTCGGTCTCCCTCACCTTGCGCACCCATGGCTTCAACCGGCCATAGTCGAACCGCATGATCAGTTCGTGCTCGATGACCACCTCGCCTCGGGTGCACTGCACCGTCCTGATCAGGTCGGCCCGTTCGTTGCTCTGCGGCATGTACTCGGTGACCACCGCCTCACCGGTCGGGGTGCGCCAGGCGGTCTGCAGGATGAAGGTGTCGCCCAGGTAGCGCCGCGACACCACCTCGCCGTCGATTGGCGCCATCAGCCAGCGGCCGTCCTCCGGTCTGCCGAGCAGGGCCGAGAACACCGCCGCCGAGTCGAATCGGGGCAGGCAGAGCCAGTCGATGCTGCCTCGGCGGGAGATGAGCGGCGCGGTGTGCAGGTCGGCGAGGATGGCGTAGTGCTCGAGCGGTGGTTGGAACATGGTTTCCACTTTGCCAGAGGCGGCTGCCGGCAAACCCCCCGCGCATAAGGTGGAGGGCATGGATCAGCGCCAGACCCTGCTCATCCTCGGTGCCAGCGGAGACCTCACCGAGCGCTACCTGTTGCCATCACTGGGACGGCTGTTGCAGGCCCAGCCCGAACGCCGCACCAGGGTGGTCGGCAGCTCCCGCAAGGACAACCCGGAATGGTCGCAACTGGTGGCCGACGGCTTCGCCGACTACTCCGGGCCGGCGGTGGAGTCGGCGTTGTCGGACACCGAGTGGGTGACCGCGGACGCCACCAGCGCCGACGACTGGCGGCGCCTGCTGGCGCAGGTCGAAGGCCGGCCGGTGATCTACTTCGCGCTCGGCGCCGGCGTCACCCGGGCGGCCTGCGAGGCGCTGCGCGAGGTCGAACTGCCGACCGGCACCCGACTGGTGCTCGAGAAACCGTTCGGTGAGGACGCCGAGAGCGCGGCCGAACTGAACGAGCTGGTCACCGGGCTGGTCGGCCCCGATGGGGTCTTCCGGGTCGACCACTTCCTGGCCGCGTCGGCCGTGCGGTCGATGCGGGCGCTGCGATTCGCCAACCGGACGATCGAGGCGGTCTGGGACGGCCGGCACGTCGCCGAGCTGTCGGTGGTCTGGGACGAGGCCCTCGACCTCGCCGGCCGCGCCGACTTCTACGACGACACCGGCGCGCTGCGCGACATGATCCAGTCGCACCTGCTGCACGTGCTGGCCGCCGCGATCATGCCGCCTGAGGTGGCCGGGGATGGCGACCCGCTGGAGGCGGCGTTGGCCTCCCTGCGGGTGGCCGAGGGGGACGGCGCGGTGCGTCGGGCCCGCTGGACCGCCGGTGAGATCGATGGCGAACCGGTCGAGGCGTACGCCGACCAAGAAGGCGTCGAGCCCGGTCGCAGGACCGAGACCCTGGCGCAGGTAGTGCTGACCAGCGACCTGCCGCAATGGCAGGGGGTGCCGCTGCGGCTGCGGTCGGGCAAGGGACTCGGTGAGGACCGGCGGCTGCTGGAAGTGTCGTTCGCCGACGCTGAATCCGGCGCCCACGGCCTGCGCCGGCCGCCCGACGCCGATCGGCTGCGCATCGACATCCTGACCGGCGCGGTGGAGTTGGCGTTGACCAGCGCCAATCCCAACGACGTCGGCGAGGCCGAGCCGTTCCTGCTGCGGGGCAGCTTCTACCCCCCGGCGGTGCCGGGCCAGCCGGAGCACCAGGCCAGCCTGGACGACGTGATCGCGGCCGCCGACGCGGAGGTCTACGCCCGGGTGCTGCAGGCCGCGCTGGACGGCGACGAGTCGCTGTCGGTGACCGCGGCCAATGCCGTCCAGTGCTGGCGGCTGGTGGCTCCCGCACTGGCAGCCTTCGCCGCCGACGAGGTGCCGCTGGAGGAGTACCCGGCCGGCAGCCAGGGCC
>NZ_JBASCI010000020.1:0-21701 GCF_049651565.1 Brooklawnia sp. | reverse complement strand
GCGTGCCAGCCGCCATGGGCGCGAAGGTCGGCGCCCCCGACCTGGACGTCTGGGGGATCGACGGTGACGGCTGCTTCCAGATGACCAACCAGGAGCTGGTCACCTGCGCCCTGAACGGCATCCCGATAAAGATCGCGGTGATCAACAACAATGCCTTGGGCATGGTGCGGCAGTGGCAGACCCTTTTCTACGACCAGCGCTACTCGAACACCGACCTGAACTCCGACCTGGTGCCCGACTTCCCGAAGCTCGCCGAGGCGATGGGCTGCGTCGGGCTTCGGGCCACCAGGCCCGAGGAGGTGGACGAGGTGATCAGGAAGGCGCAGTCGATCAACGACCGTCCGGTGGTGGTCGAGTTCGTCTGCCACAAGGACGCCATGGTGTGGCCGATGGTTGCCGCCGGCACCAGCAACGACGACATCAAGATCGCCCGGGACATGGCGCCGGAGTGGGAGGATGAGGTCCTGTGAGCACGCACACCCTGAGCGTCCTGGTCGACAACAAGCCCGGCGTCCTGGCCCGGATCTCCAGCCTGTTCAGCCGGCGCGGGTTCAACATCGAGTCGCTGGCCGTGGGGCCGACCGAGCGTCCCGATGTCTCGCGCATCACCCTGGTCACCACGGTCGACCGCTCCGACGTCCTCGAGCAGCTGGTCAAGCAACTCAACAAGCTGGTCGAGGTGTACAAGATCGTCGAGCTGGCACCCAACTCGGTGCAGCGCGAACTGATCCTGGTCAAGGTGCGCTGCGACGACTCGAACCGCAGCGCGGTCATCGACGTGGTCAGCCTGTTCCGCGGCAAGGCCGTCGATGTCGGCCCGGAGTCGGTGACCGTCGAGGCCACCGGCAGCGACGAGAAGCTGGCGGCGCTGATGACCATGCTCGAGCCCTATGGGATCATCGAGCTGGTCAAGTCCGGACAGGTCGCACTGGGCCGCGGCCGCAAGTCAATCAACGAGAAGCACCGCGCCCTGCGGGCAGCCAACTGAACCCAACCGAAGAAGGAGTACCACCCAAATGGCAGAGATGTTCTATGACGACGATGCGAACCTGGCCGTCCTGCAGGAGCGCAGCGTCGCCATCATCGGTTATGGTTCACAGGGCCACGCCCACGCGCTGAACCTGCGCGACTCGGGCATCGAGGTCTGCGTCGGGCTGGCCGAGGGCAGCAAGTCGCGCGACAAGGCCGAGGCCGAGGGACTGCGGGTGCTGACCCCGGCGCAGGCGGCCGCCGAGTCCGACGTGATCATGATCCTGGTGCCCGACCAGGTGCAGCGACACGTCTACGCCAACGAGATCGCCCCCAACCTGAACCCGGGCGACGCGATCTTCTTCGCGCACGGCTTCAACATCCGCTTCGGCTACATCACCGCCCCCGACGGCGTCGACGTGTGCATGGTCGCCCCCAAGGGCCCCGGCCACATCGTGCGCCGGGAGTACGCCGACGGCCGCGGCGTCCCGGTGGTGGTGGCAGTCGAGAAGGACGCCTCGGGCCAGGCGTGGCCGCTGGCGCTCAGCTACGCCAAGGCGATCGGTGGCCTGCGCGCCGGCGGCATCAGGACCACCTTCACCGAGGAGACCGAGACCGACCTGTTCGGTGAGCAGGCGGTGCTGTGCGGCGGCATGTCGCACCTGGTGCAGGCCGGGTTCGACACCCTGGTCGAGGCCGGCTACCAGCCCGAGGTCGCCTACTTCGAGTGCCTGCACGAACTGAAGCTGATCGTCGACCTGATGGTCGAGGGTGGCATCACCAAGCAGCGCTGGTCGATCTCCGACACCGCCGAGTACGGCGACTACGTCTCGGGCCCGCGGGTCATCGACGACCACGTCAGGCAGAACTTGAAGGCGATCCTGGCCGACATCCAGTCGGGCGCGTTCGCCAAGCGGTTCATCGACGACCAGGACGCCGGTGCGGTCGAGTTCAAGAAGCTGCGGGACGCCGAGGCCGCCCACCCGATCGAACCGGTCGGCAAGGAACTGCGCAAGATGTTCAGCTGGCTGAAGGACACCGACGACGACTACGTCGAGGGCAGCGCCGCTCGCTGACCCTGTTTCCACCCATCAACGCGCCGACGGCCCGAGGACGACTGGTCCTCGGGCCGTCGCCTTACTATGGAACCCACACACAGCCACCAGGCAGGGAGGAACCCGTGACCGTCTTCTTCGTGATCGGCGGCGTCGGAATCGTCCTGCTGCTGCTCGCCCTCATCGTCGGCGACGTGCTGGAGGGTGCGCTGGGCTTCGACGGCATCGACTCGCTGAATGCGCTGGACTCCGACATCTTCTCAACTGCCGGCGTGGCCGGGCTGCTGGGCGGGTTCGGGTTCGGCGGTGCCATCGGGCTGGCGGTCACCGACACCATGTGGATCGCGATCGCGGTCGGCGTGGTGGTCGGGGTGCTGCTCGGCTGGATGGCCGGCAAGCTGACCGGTCTGCTGCGCCGGCAGGGATCGGGGGTGGCGCCGCGGACGCACTCGCTGATCGGGGTCGAGGCGCAGGTCATCACCGCCGTTCCCGATGGTGGTTACGGGCAGGTCCGGCTGCGGCACGGCGGGCACACCTACACCCTCAACGCCCGGGCGCCGGTCGCGCTAGACGCCGGGTCGCGGGTGTGGATCTCGGGGGTGCTGTCGGCCACCTCGGTCGAGGTGATGCCGGTGGACGTGCTGGGCGGTGGGGGAGCCACCTCGGTTCTGGAGCCTTGAGCCGGGTCGAACGCCTTGTTGGCGTCCCGGGAAGGCCACCTCGTTCTGGGGCCTTGAGCCGTCGATAGACTGGCCCCACAGAACTTGAGCGGAGGAGCCCCAACTGATGAACCCCGTCGTGATCGCGATCATCGGTCTGGTAGTCCTTGTCGTGCTGATTGGCCTGTTGGTGGCCAGTCGCTACAAGGTGGCCGGACCCAACGAAGCGTTCATCGTCACCGGCCGCAAGGGCAAGGAGGTCCGCAACCCCGAGACCGGCGAGATCTCCAGTGACCTGTCCGGCCAGAAGGTGGTGATGGGCGGGGGTGTCTTCGTCATCCCGTTCATCCAGCGACTGTTCATCATGGACCTGTCGAGCCGCCGGATCTCGGTCCAGATCCGCGGTGCGGTGTCGGGGCAGGGCATCAAGCTGAACCTCGAAGGCGTGGCCATCGTCAAGGTCGGCGGCAACGAGGACTCCATCCGGGCCGCCGCGCAGCGGTTCCTCGTCCAGCAGGAGGAGATCGAGACCTTCACCCAGGAGACCCTCGCCGGCTCGCTGCGGTCCATCGTCGGTTCGCTGAGTGTCGAGCAGATCATCCGTGACCGGGCGGCGTTCGCCCAGCGCGTCGCAGATGAGTCCGAGGCGTCGCTTACCGGGCAGGGCCTAGTGCTTGACACCTTCCAGATCCAGGACATCACCGACGACGGCACCTACCTCAACGACCTGGGACGCCCGGAGGCCGCCCGCATCCAGCAGACTGCCGCGGTCGCCGAGGCGATCGCCCGGCAGGAGGCCGAGAACGCCCGCATCAACGCCCAGCAGCTGATCGCCATCCGTGAACGCGAACTGATGCTGAAGCAGGCCGAGATCAAGGCCGAGACCGATGCCGCCAACGCGCAGGCCGCGGCGTCCGGGCCGCTGGCGCAGGCCGATCGCGACCAGGCGATCCTGGCCGAGCAGGAGAAGGTCGCGGTCCGGCAGGCCGCGCTGAAGGACCGCCAGCTCGACACCGAGGTCCGCAAGCCAGCCGATGCCGCCCGTTACCGGGTCGAGACCGAGGCAGAGGGACGCAAGAACGCCTCGATCTTCCAGGCCGACGCCGAGAAGATCGCCGCCATCGCCCGGGCCGAGGCGGACGCCGAGAAGGCCCGCCTGGTAGGCGTCGGCGAGAAGTCGCGACGCACCGCCCTGGCCGAGGCCGAGGCGATCGAGGGTGCCAGGCGCGGTGAGGCAGAGAAGTCCCGCCGTGTCGCCGAGGCCGACGCAGTCCGGGCCGAGGGCGACGCCAAGGCGGCCGCGATCCTGGCCACCGGCCAGGCCGAGGCCGAGGCGATGAACCGCAAGGCCGACGCCTACGCCCGCTACAACGAGGCCGCAGTCATCGAGATGCTGGTCTCGGCGCTGCCGGAGATTGCCGAGCAGGTGTCGGCGCCGCTCGGTTCCATCGACACCCTCACCGTCATCTCCACCGACGGCGCGAGCCAGGTGGCCAAGCAGGTCACCAACGGGGTCGTGCAGACCGTCCAGTTGCTCAAGGACACCACGGGGGTGGACCTGACCAAGCTGGCCGGGAAGTACGTGACCGATGATGGCGAGCACCCGAACGGCGCGTCCGAGCAGCCGCAGCACACGCTGGTCGACGCGGAGTCCTGAGCTCCACGCCCAGGACTTCCAGGCTGGGGTTGGGTCCCCGGGCCAGCGGCGCGTGCCGCGTCCTGGCTCTGGGCCCGCCGCATCCGGGCGGCATGGGTAGCAGCGCAGGCTAATGGGCGCCACGTCCTGGCTCTGGGCCGCCGCAATCTGGGCATTATCGGGGCCCTGCGCCGGAAAGTGCATGCTCTTGGGGCTGTTCGCGGGCAGTATCCGGGGCCCACGACGGAAAGTGCACGGCGCGGCCTGAGGTCGCGGCTCCGAGGGGTTCCGAGGCTCGGGGCTTGAGGTTGCGCCTGGCTGGGGGCGAGGGTCTTGGTTGGGGACCGACCGGAACGGGGCGTCCTGCCACCGCACCCACGGCGGGTGGACGCCGAGTTCTGAGCCCTAGGCCTCGCCACCGTAGGTCTGCACCAGCCAGACCACCAGCAGCACCAGCAGCAGCCCGACGATCACCGCGAACGTGATCTTCACCGCGCTCCACGGGCGGCGTCCCTGCACCTCGCCGGTGACGCCGTTGATCACGACCTGGAAGGGCTTCTGCTTGTAGGTGACGGTGAGCATCCACACCGGCAGCGCCAACTGGCAGAACCGCACCATCAACCAGTTGATGTCGCGGCTGTGGATCTGCTGCACGTTGCCGCCGATGTCGGCCCGGATGGTGGCGTCGATCACCGATTCCATCCGGGGCTCGACGAACCGCTCGAAGACCTGGCTGGCGTCCCAGTCGTAGGTGCGGCTGAGGTGCCCGGCCACGAACTGCGGCGAGTACTGGTGTGACCAGTCCATCGGCCACGGCTCAAGCTCGGTGATCTTCTGGTCGTCCAAGCCGTCGCTGGCGTGCCCGGTGACGTCCTCGAACTGGTTGTTCACCACACCGGCCGCCGGGTACCAGTCGGTCACCGTGCGGGTCTGGGTGCGGCCCTCGGAATCCCGGTAGGTCTCGGTGCGGTAGATGCCGCGCATGCCGGTGTAGCGGGTGGTGGTGGCGGCGTCGTAGCTGAAGTACGGCAGGTAGATGCTGGAGAAGCTGCCCAGCTCCCGGTACTTCTTGAACGCGTTCGGTGCGAACCGGCGGCTGTTGATCCACTGCTCGATTCGCACCCGGGCGTCCTTCTCATTGATCCGCAACGGCAGGACGCCGTCGATCGGCAGCCGGGTGGGGGCGTCCTGGACATCGCTGCGCTGGATCGGGGTGTTGCAGAACGGGCAGCGCACCGCGGTGAAGGTGCCCGTGAACATGGTGTGGCCGCCACAGTTCTGGCAGACCACCTCCTTGTCGCCCGACACCCGGGTCTTCGCGTTCGCCTGCAGCCTGGCCAGTTGGGCCATCGTGGACGCCAACTCGCGCTTGCCGATCCGGGCCGGTTGGGCAACGTCCGGCGTCACCGCCACCACGGTGCCGCAGTGGATACACTTCAGCGCCGCCGGCTCCGGGTCGTAGACCAGTGTCCCACCGCAGTTCGGGCACGGATAGGTGCGGGTCTGCTCGGTGACGTGCAGGACCGCCGGATCCCGAGGCGGTGGCCCCGGGTCGGGCGGCTGCTGACCGGGTGGGAGCGGCGGCGGTTGGTCCGTCATCCGCCCGCCTACTCAGCGTCCGGCTGACCGCCCTGGGCAGGCTGACCCGGCAGCGGTGGCGGCGCGGCGAACAGCATTCGCAGCGCGGGCACCTGCCCGGCCGGCATCCAGCCGGCCATCCCGGCACTCCAGATCAGGGTGTGGGTGGTCAGCTGGCCGTTCTCCACCATGCCGCGCAACTGGCCCAGGTTGTACGGGCCGGCCGCGGAACCGTGGATCTCGACGTGGAAGGTCTGGCTGTCCTGCAGCAACGGCGGCGGGGTCTGCTGCCCCTGCTGGGCCTGCTGCTGGGATTGGTTCATCATCTGCTGGGCCATCGCCATGCCCATGCCGGCGCCCATCATCTCGCCCATGCCGCTGCCACCTGGGTTGCCGGCCGCCGTGGTCATGGCGTCGGCCTGCTTGGCGCGCTGGTAGCGGTCGAGGTCGTTGAGCTGGTTGATCCAGCCGGCCTCCTCGACGCCCTTCGCCACCCCGCGGGTCATCGCCTGGGTGATCTCCTCGGGCAGCGACACGTTCATGGTGATCGACTGGATGAGCAGGCCGAACTCGTCGTCCACCCGGGGCCGCACCATCTCGGTAAGCCGCACACCCAGCTCGGTCTGGCGTCCCTGCAGGTCGATCGCGCCGGCGCCGGTCTGCATGATCATGTCGCTGAAGGCCTGGGCGATCTCACGGCGGAGCAGCTCGGTGACCTCCTCGACGTCGACGTTGGAGTCGGTGCCGATGATCTGTCGCAGGAAGACCACCGGGTCCTGTACCCGCACCACGCACAAGCCGTTCGCCCGCACCTGCACCATGCCGAAGTCAGGGTCGCGGATGGTGATCGGGTTCGGGGTGCCCCAGCGCAGGTCGGTGACCGGGCGGGTGTTGATGAAGTACACCTCGGAGCGGAACGGGCTGTTGAAGCCGTACTTCCAGCCCTGGATCGTCGACATGATCGGCAGGTTCTGGGTGTTCAGGGTGTAGGTGCCGGGGCCGAAGGTGTCGGCCAGTTGGCCCTGGTAGACGAAGATGGCGAGTTGTCCCTCACGGACGATCAGTTGCGCGCCCTGCTTGATCTCGTTCTGGTAGCGGGGGAAGCGCCAGGCCAGCAGCGTTCGGGAGTCCTCGAGCCATTCGATGATGTCGACGAACTCGCCGCGAAGTTTGTCCAACAGCCCCATGGTTGGTGCACCTTTCAGATCTGCCGCAGTGTCACCACTGAGCTTAGGAGAACCGGCCCACGCGGGCGTCGGCTTGGGGTGTTTCATTGGGCGCGTTAGCGTTGTCGGTTGTGGGACGCACTCGGCGGGGCATCGGCGCGCTGGCGGTCGTCCTGGTGACAGGCTGCACCAGCCTGACGGGCCCGGCAGCGCCACCGCCGGCGGCCACCACTCCAGCGGCGGCGAGCGGGCAGCCGTCCGCAGACCCCGAACCGGCACTCACCACGCGGCCGATCCCGGAGCCGGTCCAGACCCTCCCGGACGGCATGCAGCGTTCCGGGGTGGCCTCCAGCGGTGAGTTCGAGACCAACTCCGTCAGCGTGCCGACCAGGCATTCGGTGCCGGACGAGCGCCGGCTGGCCGTCCAGGTGGAGACCAGCGTGCCGGAGTCGGTCGACGGTGCAGCGTTGCTCGTCCACCAGGTGTTGGAGTCGGAGCGCGGCTGGGCCGGCTGGCAGGGCATCGCGTTCAGCCTGCTGCCGGACGCCGAGGCCGCCGATCTGGTCATCCACCTGGCGGCCCCCGCAACCGTCGACCAGGCGTGCGTCACCCTGAACACCGCCGGCCTGTGGAGCTGCCGGCTCGGCCCTGACATCTACCTGAACGTCGACCGCTGGTTCTACGGGACGCCGACCTGGGCCGAGCACTCGATCGAGGAGTACCGCAGCTACGTGATCAACCACGAGGTCGGCCACTACCTCGGCTTCGGTCACGTCGGCTGCCCGGCGCCGGGACGGCCGTCCCCGGTGATGCAGCAGCAGAGCATCGCGCTGGGCGGCTGCCTGCCGAACGCCTGGCCGGACGTGACCGGCGAGCGCGACGGGTAGCCACGTCACGACCGGCAGTCGCATCGCGACCGGCAGGTGCGTCAGCCCCGGACGCGGGCGGCGATCGCGTCCCCGACCTCGATGGTGGATCGTCGGCCGGTGCCCCGCTCGATCATGTCGGCGGTCACCGCGGCCTCGATCCGGGCGGCGTCGGCGGGCCGTCCCAGGTGGTCGAGCAGCAGCGCCATCGACGAGATCGCCGCGGTGGGGTCGGCGACCTGCTGGCCGGCGATGTCGGGTGCCGACCCGTGGACGGGTTCGAACATGGACGGGAACTGCCGCGAGGTGTTGATGTTCGCGCTGGGTGCCAGGCCGATGCCGCCGGTCACCGCGGCCGCCTCGTCGGTGATGATGTCGCCGAACAGGTTGTCGGTGACGATGACGTCGAAGCGGGCCGGGTCGGTGACCAGGTGGATGGTGGCGGCGTCGATGTGCAGGTAGTCGGTCTCGATGGTCGGGAACTCCTCGGCGACGGCGTTGAACACCCGGTTCCACAGCCCGCCGGCGTTGACCAGCACGTTGTGCTTGTGCAGCAGGGTCAGCCTGCCGCGGCGCCGGCCGGCCAGGTCGAACGCGTACCGCACCACCCGCTCCACACCCATCGCGGTGTTGACGCTCACCTCGGTGGCCACCTCGTGGCGGGTGCCGCGGCGCAGCGTCCCGCCGTTGCCCGCGTACAGGCCCTCGGTGCCCTCCCGGACGACCACGAAGTCGACCTGCTTGCCGGCGGTCACCCAGTCGGCCAGCGGGGTGCGCACACCCGGGTAGATCCGGGACGGGCGCAGATTCACGTCCTGGTCGAAGGCGAACCGCAGCCTGAGCAGCAGCCCGCGCTCCAGCAGGCCGCTGGGGATGGTGGTGCTGCCCGGGGCAGCGCCGACCGCACCGAGCACGATGGCGTCCGCCCGGCCGAGCCGGGCCAGCGTGTCGTCGTTGAGCACCTCACCGGTGGCCAGCCAGTGGTCGGCCCCCAGTCGGTAGTGCTCGAAGTCGAAGGCGTCCTCGCCGACGGTGGCCGTGAGCACCTTCAGCGCCTCGGCGACGACTTCGGGGCCGATCCCGTCCCCGGGGATGACGGCGATGGCGGGACGGGCGCGCTGAGCAGTCATGGCACTGACTTTATCGACCACGTCGCCGCGGCCCGGCCGGGTCTCACCCGCGCCCGGCCAGTCGGCCGGCAGCGCTAGGGTTTGCCCCATGGCGTTGACTTTCGACCACCCCGAGGCCCCGAGCTACCTGGGCGACGACGTGATCGCCGAGATCTCGCGCGATCCCGGCTTCGGCAGCTACTTCACCGACCACATGGCGGTGGCCGACTGGAACCAGCAGACCGGCTGGCACGGCGACCGGCTGGTCGACTACGCGCCGGTGGCGATGGAGCCGGCCGGTGCGGTCTACCACTACGCCCAGTCGATCTTCGAGGGATTGAAGGCCTACCGGCACGCCGACGGCTCGGTCTGGTTGTTCCGGCCGGACGCCAACGCCGCCCGCTTCGAACGCTCCGCCTTCCGGCTCGCGCTGCCCCAGTTGCCGGCCGAGGACTTCATCACCAGCGTCCGGCAGTTGGTCGCCCTCGACCAGCGCTGGGTTCCCGGCGGAGTGGAGCAGAGCCTCTACCTGCGTCCGTTCATGATGGCGTCGGAGAACTTCCTGGGGGTGCGGCCGGCCCAGTCGGTGATCTACGTCGTGATCGCAAGCCCGGTGGGGGCCTACTTCACCAGTGGCGTGGCGCCGGTCGACATCTGGGTCTCGACCCAGTACAGCCGGGTCGCCACCGGCGGCACCGGGGCCGCCAAGTGCGGCGGCAACTACGCCGCATCCCTGCTGCCCCAGGAACTGGCCTACGAACAGGGCTGCAGCCAGGTGCTGTTCGTGGACGCCGCCGAGCGTCGTTGGGTCGAGGAACTCGGCGGCATGAACTTCTTCATGATCACCGCGGACGACCAGTTGGTCACCCCCGACCTGAACGGCAACATCCTGCCCGGGGTGACTCGCGACTCCCTGCTCACCGTCGCGCCGGAACTCGGGTTGCGGCCGGTCGAGCGTCCGATCGAACTGGCCGAGGTGCTGCGAGGGATCGAAGACGGCGGCGTTCGGGAACTGTTCGCCTGCGGTACCGCCGCGGTAATCACCCCGATCCGCTCGCTCAAGCACGAGGGCCGCCAGTACGTGATCGACGTCGACAAGGCGACCCACACCATCCCGCTGCGCGAGCATCTGCTCGACATCCAGTACGGGCGCACCCCCGACACCCGGGGCTGGATGCAGCAGGTCTGCTGACGCCACTGCCTGCTGGTTGGCTGGACGGTGGGCGTCCAACCGACGAGACCGGATTGTCCACCGGCGCTGCGTCGGTGACGATGGTGTGGCCTGCCCAAAGGCGCAGCGCACCGTTCTTGCCACGGAGGTCCCTGGATGCCCACAACACCGGTCATGCCGGAGCAGTTCCACGTCTACGACACCACGCTGCGCGACGGTGCGCAGCAGGAGGGCATCCACCTGTCGGTGGACGACAAGCTGCGGATCGCCGGCTACCTCGATGAGCTCGGGGTGACCTTCATCGAGGGTGGCTGGCCGGGCGCCAACCCCGCCGACACCGAGTTCTTCGCTCGCGCCAGCGGCGAGCTGCACCTGGCGAACGCGCGGCTGGTGGCCTTCGGCGCCACCCGCAGGGTGGGCGGCCAGGCCGCCACCGATCCGCTGGTGCAGGCGCTGGTGGACGCCGGCACCGACTACATCTGCCTGGTCGCCAAGTCGCACGACGCCCACGTCCATGAGGCGCTGCGCACCACGCTGGACGAGAACCTGGCGATGATCAGCGACACCGTCGGCCACCTGACCGGGCTCGGCAAGCACGTCTTCGTCGACTGCGAGCACTTCTTCGACGGCTTCCGCGCCAACCCCGGTTACGCGCTGGAGGTGGTCCGGACCGCCGCCGAGGCCGGCGCGGAGGTCGTGGTGCTGTGCGATACCAACGGCGGCATGCTGCCCAGCTGGATGGGTGACGTGGTATCGGCCGCCGCCCAGATCGGGGTCGACATCGGGGTGCACTGCCACAACGACTCCGGCTGCGCGGTCGCCAACACGCTGGCCGCTGTGGAGGCCGGCGCCATGCACGTCCAGGGCACCATCAACGGCTACGGCGAGCGCACCGGCAATATGGACCTGACGACGCTGATCGCCGACCTGCAACTGAAGTTCGGCTGGCCGTTGATGAGCCCACAGCAGTTGTCGCAGCTCACCCGGATCAGCTTCGCCGTCGCCGACATCGCCAACCAGCCGCACATCGCCCGTCAGCCCTACGTCGGCAACTCGGCGTTCGCCCACAAGGCTGGCCTGCACGCCAGCGCCATCCGGGTGAACGAGGACCTCTACCAGCACACCCGCCCCGAGTACGTCGGCAACGACATGCGGATGCTGATCAGCAACATGGCCGGGCGGGCCAGCGTGCAGATCAAGGGTGACCAACTGGGCCTCGACCTGGGTGACCGCGAGGTGGCCGGCCGGATCACCGACGCCATCAAGGAACGCGAGGCGCAAGGCTACTCCTACGAGGCGGCCGACGCGTCCTTCGAACTGCTGGTGCGCACGATGACCAACCAGTTGGAGTTGCCGTTCGAGCTGATCAGCTGGCGGGTCTTCACCCAGGAACCGAACGGACACGCCGACAACTCGGAGGCCACCGTCAAGCTGTTGGCCGATGGCGAGAAGTACGGCGTCATTGGCGAGGGCAACGGCCCGGTCAACGCGCTCGGCGACGCCCTGGTCAAGGCGCTCGCGCCGGTCTTCCCGCAGGTGAAGGACTACGAGCTGACCGACTACCGGGTGCGCATCCTCGACGAGGGACGCGGCACCGACGCCACCGTGCGGGTGCTGATCGACACCAGCGACGGCGAACAGGGCTGGACGACGGTCGGGGTCGGCACCAACGTCATCGAGGCGTCCTGGGAGGCGCTCAGTGACGCCTACGTCTACGGGCTGGTCAAGGGGTACTGCGGGGCCGCCCGGAACTGACACCCCGGCCACGGCGTCCGGTGCCGGTGCCCGCCGCCACCGGCTGGGTGGGGCGCCGGTGGGCGACCGTTAGACTGCCCTGCATGCGCATCGCACGTTTCGCCTCCGCCGGTCAGGACCCCCGTTTCGGAATCGTCGAACTCGGCGCCGACCAGGGCCAGTTCCCCGACACGATCGCGGTGATCGACGCCGACCCGCTGGCTGGCCCGGTCAACTACACCGGCGAGCGGCTGGCGTTGGCCGACGTCCGGCTGCTGGCCCCGGTGATCCCGCGCAGCAAGGTGCTCGCGGTGGGCAAGAACTATGCCGACCACGCCGCCGAGTTCGACGGCCAGGTGCCGCCCGAGCCGCTGATCTTCCTGAAGCCGAACACCTCGGTGATCGGGCCCGGTGAGCCCATCGTGCGTCCGGTGCTCAGCCAGAACGTGCACTTCGAGGGCGAGCTCGCGGTGGTGATCGGACGTATCTGCCGCAAGGTGCCCGCCGCACTGGCCAGCCAGGTGATCTTCGGCTACACCATCGGCAACGACGTGACCGCACGCGACCTGCAGCGCCGGGACGGCCAGTGGTCGCGCGCCAAGGGCTTCGACACCTTCTGCCCGCTTGGGCCGTGGATCGTCACCCACTTCGATCTGGCGGAGGCCGGTGATCTGTCGCTGGTCTCCAGTGTCGACGGCGAGGTGAAGCAGGACGCCAACACCAGCCAGATGGTCTACCCGATCCCGCAGCTGATCGAGTACATCTCGGCTTTCACCACGCTGCTGCCCGGTGACGTGATCCTGACCGGCACTCCCGCCGGTGTCGGGCCGCTCGTCGCCGGCCAGCAGGTCAGCGTGGAGATCGACGGCATCGGCACCCTGACCAACCCGGTCATCGACGACGAGGTGGACGCCGACACCTACGGTGAGCAGTGAGCAGGTTCTCGCTGCGGGCCGCCGAGGCCGACCTGGAGGACCCGGCGCCTCGGGTGCCCTACTCGTCGGTGCTGCGCGTCGAGCCGGTGTCGACCAGTTTCCTGCAGGCAATCGGCGGGATCCTGGTCACGCTGGCCGGCTACGCGCTGTTGCTGCCGGTGGTCGCCTTCGTGGTGCTGGGCCTGACCTGGTTGCTGCGGGGACGCCCAGACACGTTCGCCGGTTACCGGACCGAGGCCCTCAGGTTCGAGTACCTGGAAGGGATGGTCGCCAGCCACCTGGCCATCGGGACGATGATCGTCGTGACGCTGTTGGTGGTCCGCTACGTGCACCACACCCACCCGCGGTGGTTGTGCTCGGTGCAGCCGGGCTTCCGCTGGCGCTACGCCATCGTGTGCAGCCTGATCGCCGTGGTGGGGCTGAACGGGGTCTTCCTGCTGTCCAACCTGAACGACCCGCCGGCCTGGGCGCCCACCGGTGACCTCGCCTGGTGGCTGGTGGTGATCGTGCTCACCGCACCGCTGCAGGCCGCGGGGGAGGAGTTCCTGTTCCGCGGCTACATGCTGCAGGCCGCCGGTGCGGTGGCGCGCAGTCCGTGGTTGTCGGTGGTGATCGCAGCGGCGGTGTTCGCCGCGCTGCATGGCACGCAGAACTTCCCGCTGCTGGTCGACCGCTTCGGGTTCGGGTTGCTGATGGGTGTGCTGGTCATCCTGACCGGTGGTATCGAGGCGGCGGTCGCGGTGCATGTGGTCAACAACGTCTTCGCCTTCGGGTACGCGGCGGCCGCCGGCACCATCGCGCAGGCCCGCTCCATTCAGATGTCGACCTGGCAGACCACGGCCTGGAACCTGACCGCGTACGCGCTGGTCGGTGCACTGTGCTGGTTGGCCGGTCGCCGGATGCGGGTTGCCACGTTGACGCCCGGTTTGGAAACTGGGGCCGGCATCCGGTAACTTAATCAGTCGTTGCCCCGCAAGGGGCGGCAGTGGGGTATGGGGTAATTGGCAGCCCGCCGGATTCTGGTTCCGTCAGTCTAGGTTCGAGTCCTAGTACCCCAACCAGCAGTCCGAACGGGTTGCTGGAGGCCGGGAGCCCGGTACAATCGAAGATCGAAAAGTCAACACGGCCCCGTAGTGTAGTGGCCTAGCACGCGGCCCTCTCAAGGCTGTAACGGCGGTTCGAATCCGCTCGGGGCTACCCAGCAGACAGCGCCTCACCCCATTCGGGTGGGGCGTTGTCACGTTGTGGGCAAATTAGCTTGTAGCGCTGGTTATCGGGACGCATCGGGGTTACTGTGATGACAAGTCGCAACACCCCGGTCACGTCCTGCAGAAGCGAGTTGGTGAATGGCCGGTTCAAGGCTGAACCTGTTCGGACTGATATGCGCCGCGGCCCTGGTCGCACTGCCAACCATGCAGGCCGCCAGCACCAGCCGGGACGCGTCGTTCGTCGCGATCGCACCGGTCCACTCGGCGCCAGCCGACGAGCCGCTGTCCCAACAGGTCGCCACCGGTGCCGGTGGGCCGTCGGCCGACCTGGGTGCGGCCCTGCTGGACCCGCCCGGGTTCACCGAAGGCGCCGGGCAGGCAGCCGCCGACCTCGCCGCCGCCGAGATCCCGGTCGAACCGGACGCCGCACGTTGGCTGTGGCCGACGCCGTCGAAACTGATCACCTCGCCGTTCGGTTTCCGGTCCGACCCGCTCACCGGCGGTGCAGCCTTCCACAGCGGCATCGACTTCGGCGATCCCTGTGGGACGCCGGTGGGCGCCACCCGGCCGGGACGGGTCACTTTCACCGGCGCTGCCGGCGGCTACGGTTACCGGGTGGTCGTCGACCACGGGGAGGGCATTCAGAGCACGTACAGCCACCTGCAGCAGGTCATGGTGCAGGTCGGTGACGAGGCCACCCAGTCGAACGCGGTTGGGCTGGTGGGTACCACCGGTCGCTCCACCGGATGCCACCTGCACTTCGAGATCATCGTCAACGGTGGCTTCACCGACCCGTTGCCGTACCTGACCGGGAACCCGGCTGCGAACCCGACGACCTTCGGCCAGGGCAGCACGCCCGGCGAGCCGACCGACGAGGCGTCCGAGTCCCCGAGCCCCACCCCCAGCCCGTCCCAGGTGCCCGACCCATGCCAGATCACGGTCGATCCCGAGGACGCCGAGGAGAGCGGCGGCCTGGTCCCCATCGAGGGTGAGCTTCCCGACGATTGCCAACCGCCGGACGCGACCCCCCGCCCGACACCCTCCCAGACGCCCGATCCCAGCCAGACCCCGCACCCCAGCGCAACTCCTGAACCCGGCCAGACGCCCGATCCAGGCGGGACGCCCAGCGGGAGCGGGACACCCAGCCCTGACCCCTCCGGCAGCACTACCCCCACTGCGTCGAAGCCCGGTGAACCGGAACCCAGCACCACCCCGCAACCATCCACTCCCCTCGCACCTACGCCCAGCGGATCGTCCACGCCCTCACCCAGCCAGGCGCCGGAGCCACCGGCCAGCCAGCCGACCACCGCGAGCGAGCAGCCGACCGGGCTCGAGACCCCGCAGCCGTCGGCGTCCACCGTGGCCACCGAACCGGGCCTGGCGATGGTGGATGAGGAGCTGGTCGAGGCGCCGGTCGTCTGAGCAGGCAGCTGCGCGTGGCCACAACTGGCACGTCCCGGGAATCAATGCCCTAGGCTTTGTGCCCAGCCACAGATCTCATGGGGGATATCGATGACGACGATCGGTTTCGTTGGGTTGGGCACGATGGGCCGTCCGATGGCCTCGCACATCTTCCGGCAACTGCCTGCCGGCGACACCATGGTCCTGCACGACATGAGCTCGGAGCGGGTCGGCGAACTGCTGGCCGGCGGAGCGGTCTGGGCACCGACCGCTCGCGCCCTGGGCCAGCAGGCCGACGTGGTCTTCTTCATGGTTCCCGACGTGCCGCAGGTGCGGGCAGTGCTGGAGGGGCCGGATGGGTTGCTGGCCGGCGCCGAAGGACGCGACGTGCTGGTCGTGATCAGTTCCACCGTCGCCCCGGACGCCATTCGCCAACTGGACGACGAGCTGCGCCAGGCCAGCGCTGGCCGCGTCCGGGTCATCGACGCCCCGGTCTCCGGCGGGCAGGTGGGCGCCGAGGCCGGCACCCTGTCGATCATGGTCGGCGGTCCCGATGAGCTCGTGGCGAAGGCGATGCCCTACCTGTCGCTGACCGGCAACCCGGTGCACCTCGGGCCGACCGGGGCGGGCGAAGTGGCCAAGGCCTGCAACCAGCTCATCTGCGCGGCCAGCATCGTGGCCAACGCCGAGGCCGCGGTAGTCGCCGAGCGCGCCGGCCTCGACGTCGGCAAGCTGTTCGAGCTGATGCTGGGCGGCTACGCCAGCAGCAGGATCATGGCCGACAAGGGGCCCCGCTACGTGGCCAAGGACTACTCGGTATCCGGGGCAGCGGTCTTCTGGATCAAGGACCTCAAGGCCTACCTGGACGAGGCGGGTCGCACCGGAACCGCCACCGTGCAGGGTGATCGCCTGCTGGACGCCTTCCAGGGCGTGGTGGACGCCGGCTGGGGCTGGGAGGACACCGCTGTCGTCCAGAAGTTCATCGCCGAGCAGTAGCCCGGGAGGGTCAGTCGCTCTCGGCGCTGCGGCGCAGCACCTCACTGAGCCGTTCGGCTGCCGCCATCACCGCGGCGGCGTGCAGGCGTCCCGGTTGCCGGCTCAGCCGCTCGATGGGTCCCGAGACCGACACGGCGGCGATCACCTTGCCGCCCGGAGAGCGCACCGGGGCACTCACCGACGCGACGCCTGGTTCGCGTTCGGCCACTGACTGGGCCCAACCGCGCCGGCGTACACCGGTCAACGCCACCGCCGAGAAGTTCGCATTGGCCAGCTCGCGCCGGAGCCGCTCCGGCTCCTCCCACGCCAGCAGCACCTGGGCGGCCGAACCGGCGGTCATCGCCAGTTGGCTGCCCACCGGGATCGAATCGCGCAGGCCGCTGGGACGCTCCGCCGCCGCCACGCAGACCCGCACGTCACCCTGCCGGCGGAAGAGCTGGGCGGATTCGCCGGTGATGTCCCGTAGCCGGTTCAGGATCGGGCCAGCGGTGGTCAGCAGCCGGTCCTCGCCGGCGGCCGAGGCCAGTTCGCCCAGCCGGGGACCAAGGATGAACCGGCCCTGCAGGTCGCGTCCCACCAACCGGTGGTGCTCCAGCGCCACCGCGAGCCGGTGCGCGGTGGGGCGCGCCAGCCCGGTGGTCTGCACCAGACCGGCCAGGGTCATCGGACCCGACTCCAACGCGGTCAACACCACGGCCGCCTTGTCGAGCACTCCGACACCAGATGATTCGTCCATACTGTGAGATTAACATCTCACCATCTGAACAGCAATGTGTCATGATGGGGGCATGGGAAAAACGCTCAGTGAAAAGCTGTGGGACGACCACGTGGTCCGCGCCGGTGACGGCGAGCCCGACCTGCTTTACATTGATCTACAGTTGTGCCACGAGGTGACCAGCCCCCAGGCCTTCGACGGCCTGCGGCTGGCCGGACGCCCGGTTCGGCGTCCCGATCTTACGCTGGCCACCGAGGACCACAACACGCCCACCATCAACATCAACCGGCCGATCGCCGACCCGGTCAGCCGCACCCAGGTGCAGACGCTGCGCCGCAACGTCGCCGAGTTCGGCGTGCCGATCCACTCTCTGGGCGACCGCGACCAGGGCATCGTGCACGCCATCGGCCCGCAGTTGGGCCTGACCCAGCCGGGCCTGACCATCGTCTGCGGTGATTCGCACACCTCCACCCACGGTGCGTTCGGTGCGCTGGCCTTCGGTATCGGCACCTCCGAAGTCGAGCACGTGCTGGCCACCCAGACGCTGCAGCAGGCCAGGCCGAAGACCATGGCGGTCAACATCAACGGCGAACTGCCGCCCGACGTGACCCCGAAGGACGTCGTGCTGGCGCTGATCGCGAAGGTCGGCACCGGCGGCGGTCAGGGCTACATGGCCGAGTACCGCGGCACCACCATCGAGAAGATGTCGATGGAGGGCCGGATGACGATCTGCAACATGTCGATCGAGTGGGGGGCGAAGGCCGGCATGGTCGCGCCCGACCAGACCACCTTCGACTACCTGTTGGGCCGCCCGCACGCGCCGCAGGGCGCCGACTGGGACGCCGCGATGGCCTACTGGCAGACCCTGCACACCGACGACGACGCCGTCTTCGACGTCGAGGTCGACATCGACGCAGCCAGCCTCACCCCGGTGGTGACCTGGGGCACCAACCCGGGCCAGGGCATCGGCCTGGGCGAGTCGGTTCCCGACCCGGCCGAGATGGCCGACGAGGTCGCGCGGGCCGCCGCCGAGCGGGCGCTGGAGTACATGGACCTGAAGGCCGGCACCCCGATGCGTCAGATCAAGGTCGACACCGTCTTCCTGGGCAGTTGCACCAACGGCCGGATCGAGGACCTGCGGCTGGCTGCCGACATCCTGAAGGGCCGCAGGATCGCCGATGGCGTGCGGCTGATGGTGGTGCCGGCGTCCGCCCGGATCCGGCAGCAGGCGATGGCCGAGGGCCTGGACCAGATCTTCCTGGCCGCCGGCGGAGAGTGGCGCGAGGCCGGCTGCTCGATGTGCCTGGGCATGAACCCCGACCAGTTGGCCCCCGGTGAGCGCAGCGCCTCCACCAGCAACCGCAACTTCGAGGGCCGACAGGGCAAGGGCGGACGCACCCACCTGGTCAGCCCCGCAGTGGCCGCCGCCACCGCGGTCACCGGTCACCTGTCAGCCCCGTCCGACCTGTGAGAGGTCACTGACCATGGAGAAGTTCACCACCCACACCGGCGTCGCCGTCCCGCTGCGCCGCAGCAACGTCGACACCGACCAGATCATCCCGGCCGTCTACCTGAAGCGGATCACCCGCACCGGTTTCGAGGACGGCCTGTTCGCCGCCTGGCGGCGCGACCCCGACTTCGTCCTCAACCAGCCGGCCTACTCGGCCGGCTCGGTCCTGGTCGCCGGGCCTGACTTCGGCACCGGCTCGTCCCGCGAGCACGCGGTCTGGGCGCTGCAGAACTACGGCTTCCGGGTCGTGATCGGGTCCCGCTTCGGCGACATCTTCCGCGGCAACTCCGGCAAGGCCGGCCTGCTGATCGCAACCGTCGACCAGCCGGTCGTCGAGCAACTCTGGGCGTTCATCGAGGCCCAGCCCGGCGTCGAGCTGACCGTCGACCTGCGCACCCGCAGCATCACTGCCGGTGACCAGGTCTTCGGATTCCAGATCGACGACTACACCGCCAACCGGCTGCTCGAGGGCCTGGACGACATCGGCTCAACCCTGCGGCACGCCGATGAGATCGCGGCCTTCGAGGCCCGGCGGCCCAGCTTCAAGCCGACGACGCTGCCGATGCGCGTGGCCGACTGACCATGACCCAACTGCTGCCCGCCGGGTCCCGCCCGGTGCGGTTCGGTAGGCTCGCCCGGCTCAACCGGGAGCCGACCAACCGCGTCCTGCGAATCTTCGCGCCGTGGATCCACCGCGTGCTGCGGATCTGGACCCGGGCCGACTGGCGCGGCACCGAGAACATCCCGATCAGCGGCCCGGCGATCGTGGTGCCGAACCACATCAGCTCGCTCGACCCGGTGCTGGTCGGGGAGTTCCTGGTCTACAACGGACGCTGGCCGCACTTCCTGGCCCGTGCCAACCTCTTCGACAACCGCATCATGGGACGGCTGTTGCGTGCTGCCGAGCAGATCCCGGTCTTCCGGGCCAGCGACAAGGCCCGCGACTCGCTGCAGGCGGCGGAGGTCGCCCTGGCCAAGGGCCATGTGGTGGTCATCTACCCCGAGGGAACGATCACCTTCGACCCGGACGAGTGGCCGATGGCCGGGCACACCGGCGCGGCCCGTCTCGCCCTGCGGGTCGGCGCCCCGATGATCCCGATCGGCCAGTGGGGCGCCAACTACGCGCTGCCGCCCCGCGGCATCCGACCGTTCCGGCTGCGCCGCACCCCGGTCACCCTGGTCGCCGGTCCAGCGATCGACCTCGACGAGTTCAACTCGGCGTTGGACGACCGGGAGGCGGCCAGGGCAGCCACCACCAAGGTCATGGACACCATCACCGCCCTGGTGGAACAGGTCCGCGGCCAGACCGCGCCGGTCGACCGCTGGCATCCCAAGCTCGACCGTCGGGTGCCAAGGGCCGAAGCCGTTCACTGAGTCGGCGGCTCAGGGCGGTAGGGTGAGCCCCGGACTTGCGAAAGGACGATGATGGCCCAACACCGCCCCCGCGTGGCACTGATCCTCGGCGGCCAGAGCAGCGAGCACCAGATCTCCTGCCTGACCGCGGCCGGTGTCGCCAAGGCCATCGACACCGAACGGTTCGAGGTGCACGGCATCGGCATCTCACCTTCCGGCATCTGGCACCGCATCGACCTGCCACAGATCGCAGCACTGCAGAAGGTGGGACGCCAGCTGCCCGAACTCGACCAGACCCTGCCGCGGGCCAGCCTGCTGCGCGAACCGGAGGGTGTCGAACTGGTCACCCGCGACGGTGACCGGCTGCTGAACCGGGTACGCCTGGACGTCGCCCTGGTGCTGCTGCACGGTCCCTACGGCGAGGACGGCACGATCCAGGGCCAGCTCGAGATGCTCGGCCTGCCCTATGTCGGGTCCGGGGTGGCGGCCAGCGCCATCGGCATGGACAAGCACCTGATGAAGGTCTCGCTGGCGGCCGCCGGGCTGCCCGTTGGGCCGTACGAGACCATCCTGCCCACCCAGTGGCAGCGGGATCGCGAGCAGGTCTGCCAGCGCATCAACAACCGGCTGGAGTACCCGGTCTTCGTGAAGCCTGCCCGCGGCGGTTCCTCGGTGGGCATCGGACGGGTGGCCGAGCCAGCCGGGCTGGCCGCCGCCATCGACGAGGCCGTCAGGTGGGACCCGAAGGTGGTGGTGGAGCAGGGCTTCGTCGGTGCCCGCGAGATCGAGTGTGCAGTCCTCGGACCGAACGGTCAGGACGACACGGCCGTGCGCACCTCACGTCCCGGCGAGATCGTCGTGCACACCGAAACCGCCTTCTACGACTTCGACGCCAAGTACCTGCCCACCGAGGGCCAGGTCGAGCTGCGCATCCCCGCGGACCTGGACCCCGAGACCGAGCAGACGGTGCAGCAGCTGGCCGGCAAGTGCTTCGCCGCCCTCGGCTGCGAAGGGCTGGCGAGGGTCGACTACTTCGTCACCCCGACCGGCGAGGTGGTGGTCAACGAGGTCAACACCATGCCCGGGTTCACCGAGCTGTCGATGTTCCCCAGCCTGTGGCAGGTCAGTGGGCTGGACTACCCGGCTCTGATCACCGACCTGCTCGAACAGGCCCTGCACCGGCCGAACACCGTCGTCCGATAACGTGAGGCCATGACGCCGACGCCGCCGGAACCGCGAACCATATCCGACGCCGGTGAGTTCGGCCTGATCGGTGACATCACCCGGCGGCTGGCCATGCCGCCGTCGGTCTCGGTGGGGCCCGGCGACGACGCCGCGGTCTTCCTGGTCAACGGTTCGGCCGTCATCACCGTCGACATGATCGTCGAGGGTCACGACTTCCGACGCGACTGGTCGAGCCCCGCCGACGTGGGGCACAAGGCGGTCGCGGGCAGCGTCGCCGATATCGAATCCATGGGCGCCAGGCCCACCATCATGGTGATCGGCCTGGGGGCACCGGCCGGCCTGGAGTACCTGTGGGTCAAGGAGTTCATGACCGGAGTCCGCGAAGAGGCCGACCTGGCCGGGGTGGCCCTGGTGGGCGGCGACATGGCCACCGCCCCCCAGATCACCATCTCGGT
>NZ_JBASCI010000019.1:0-5804 GCF_049651565.1 Brooklawnia sp. | reverse complement strand
GTGCGGCTGCTGGCCGAGCGTGGCGTGGTCGCGGCCATCGGACACACCGACGCCGACCTGGCAACCACGAGGGCCGCGGTCGAGGCGGGCGCCACCGGCGCGACCCACCTGTTCAACGCCATGCCAGCCCTGCACCACCGCAACCCGGGGCCGATCCTCGCGCTCGCGGCTGCCGAGCGGGTCTGGCTGGAGCTGATCGCCGACGGGGTGCACGTCCACCTCGATCTGGTGGCCGAGGTCATGAAGCGTTGGCCCGACCGGGTGGTGCTGGTCACCGACGCGATGGCCGCCGCCGGGCAGCCGGACGGCGATTACCAACTCGGCGAACTGATCGTCCGCGTCGAACAGGGTGTGGCCAGGCTGGCCGGCGCCGACACCATCGCGGGGTCGACGCTCACCCTGTCTGCGGCGGTCCGCAACGTCATCGGTGTGGGCGTCGGCTGGCAGCAGGCGCTCCGGGCGGCCACGTCATTGCCGGCCCGCTACCTCGGACTGGAGGCCGGGGAACTGCTGCCCGGCCGAAGCGCTGACCTGGTCGTCTGGGACGCCGACTGGCGTCCGGTGCGCATCTTGCGGCGGGGAGCCTGGCAGCCAGCCGCTTCGGACTGACCGCACCGTGCGCCTTTTGTCGTCCGGGCGGGCGGCCGGGCACCGGCGTTGGTGCAGCATTCAGCTGTCTCCAAGGTGATTTGCGGACGCGCCCGGTCGGTTGCGCGTAGGTTGAGGTCTCATGACCGACCTTGAACTTCCCGACGTCATTGCCGTCCTCGACGCGCCCCTGCCCGGACTCCGAATCGACACCCCTGCCGCGCAGGGTGTGATCTACCTGAACGGCGCCCACGTCGCTGAATGGGCGCCCGCCGGTGAGCGTCCGGTGTTGTGGATGAGTGAGGCCTCGATGTTCGAACCGGGACAGGCAATCCGCGGCGGCGTCCCGATCGTCTGGCCATGGTTCAGCAATGGACGGGCCGGCGACAAGTCGCCTGCCCACGGCTTCGCCCGGCTCTCGCAGTGGAACCTGCGCTATGCCCAGGTCAGCGACAGCGGCGTCGCGACCCTGACCTTCGGTCTCGAGGGCAGCGAGATCCCAGCGGACGCCGCCCCCGGGCTGCCGAGTGACTACAGCCTGGTGCTCCAGGTATTGATGGGTCAGGCGTTGATGCTGCAGCTGGTGGTGACCGCCGGCGCCGACGACCTCACCTTCGAGGAGGGCCTGCACACCTACTTCGCTGTTGGGGACATCAATCAGGTTCGCGTCGAGGGCCTGGAGGGTGCGACCTACCACGACCGGCTCACCGACCAACTGTCGACCCAGGACGGCCCGGTCGCGTTCACCGCCGAGACCGACCGGATCTACGAGTCGGAGGGTTCGACGCGCATCGTGGACGACGCCTGGCAGCGCACGATCCTTGTCGAGAAGGCCGGGTCCAGGCAGACCGTGGTGTGGAACCCGTGGCGAGCCAAGTCGGCAGCGATGCCCGACTACGGTGACGACGAGTGGACGCAGATGGTGTGCGTGGAGGCCGTCAACTGCCGCGGGCAGACGGTCGTGCTGCCCGCCGGGCAGCGCCACGTGATGAGCCAGACCATCTCCCTGGTCTGACCGTCGCGTCCCGGTCACCGGGCCCCAGGAATGGGTACCTGGGACCCTGAGGCGGCGGCCTTGTGCGCCCCTCCTTGTTTGCGTCTGCCCGTCACCATGGCGGCTGCCCGTCCGCTGGCCACACCTGCCCCCGGATCGGGTGCAGAAAGTGTCGGTCTGGGCCGTCCGATGCACCCATTAGCTCGGCACGGTTGGGCGGCCTGCTCCCTTGGCTGGCACTGGGCCCGGGTTCGTTGGGGCGCGGCTGCGGTCGGCTGCCGATCATCACCGTCACCATCGTCATCTCGGCGGCGGCCACCTGGGGTGCTCACCGCCATGACCATCCGGGCCATCGTCTTCGCCACCAGCTCGCCGGTCTCCGGGGCGGTGGCCCTGCTGGTCGCCGTCGTGGTGGCATCACGCGGTCGATCCCTGATCCCGGTGGCGTTGTGCGCGGCGGCATCGGTACTGGTGACCGAGGCGTTTATGGGCTTGATCTGAGCCCATCAGCCCCCGCCACGGGCAAGAATGAGGGCATGCACAACGTTGTCATCATCGGCGGCGGTCCGGGCGGCTACGAGGCGGCCATGGTGGGCCGGCAACTCGGGCGGAACGTCACCCTGATCGAACCCGGTGAGATCGGCGGTGCCGCCGTCCTTACCGACGTCGTACCGTCCAAGTCGCTGATCGCCACCGCCGAGGTGATGATCCGGCTCCGACACAGCAAGGAGCTGGGCATCGTGCCGGTCGACCCAGCCCTGAACCACGCCCAGGAGGCGATCAGGGTCGACCTCGGGGCGATCAACCAGCGGCTGCTCAGGCTCGCCCGGGAGCAGAGCGCCGACATCTCAACCCGGTTGAGCAGCGAGGGGGTGCAGCTGGTTCGTGGCCGCGGCCGGCTGCTCAACAACCGGGTGGTGCTGGCCGACACCGATGACGGCATCCTCCGCTTCCCCGCCGACGTCATCCTGATCGCCACCGGTACCCGGCCCCGAGAACTGCCGGACGCCCGCCCCGACGGCGAACGCATCCTGAACTGGAAGCAGCTCTACAGCCTGACCGAACTGCCGGATCGACTGATCGTGGTGGGCTCCGGCGTCACCGGAGCCGAGTTCGCCAGCGCCTACCGGCAACTGGGCGTCGACGTGGTGCTGGTGTCGTCCCGCGACATGGTGCTGCCCGGTGAGGACCCGGACGCAGCCAAGGTGATCCAGGCGGTCTTCGAGTCGTCCGGCATGACGATAATGTCCCGCTCGCGGGCGAAATCGGCGCGCCGCATCCCGGACGGGGTGGAGCTCACACTGGCCGACGGCCGCACCATCGCCGGTAGCCACCTGCTGATGGCGGTCGGGTCACTGCCCAACACCGAAGACCTGGGCCTGGCCGAGAACGGTGTCACCCTGACATCGTCCGGCCACATCGAGGTCGACCGGATGTCGCGGACCAGCGCCCGCGGCGTCTACGCGGCCGGCGACGTGACCGGCGTCTTTCCGCTGGCCTCGGTCGCCGCCATGCAGGGCCGGATCGCGATGTGGCACTCGCTGGGGGACGCCGTGCGCCCGCTCGACCTGCGAGGCATCGCGTCCAACGTCTTCACCGCCCCCGAGATCGCCACCGTCGGTGTCACCCAGAAGCAGGTGGACGCCGGGGAGTTCGCCGTCCGGTCGGTGATGGTGCCGTTGAAGGGCAACGCCAGGGCGAAGATGCAGGCCCACTACGACGGCTTCATCAAGCTGTTCTGCCTGCCCCAGACCGGCATCATCGTCGGCGGTGTGGTGGTCGCCCCCGGCGCGAGCGAGCTCATCTATGCGGTTTCGCTGTGCGTGTCGGCGCGGCTTACGGTCGACCAGGCCTCCTTGGCGTTCACCATCTACCCGTCGTTGAGCGGATCGATCTCGGAGGCCGGGCGCCGGTTGCACAATGTTGCCGACATGCTGCAGCACTGATGCAGTAGCGGCTCCCACTAGCAGTTCCGTCCCGGTGGCCGCGGCTCGTTCACCTGCTGTTCACCTTCTGGACGTCTGCTGTTAACCTTTGCTGCCGATGATCCTGATGGCCGGTGGGCGTGTCGCAAACCGATGCGGAAACCACCGGGCCCAGAATTGAGCCAGAAATGGGTGAAGCCCGAGCCAAGTATGAGTTGGCTCGGGCTTCGCGGTTTCTGGTTGGACTGCTCCGGAAACCACCGGAATGATTGACTTGTCGCCGACCCTGTCCTGGGTGGCTCCCTGATCCTGACCAACCGGTTCGATCTCTCGTACAGGCGTCATGGATGGAGTTGTCAACCGTCCTTGTCATTCCGGCTCCGCTTCTCCCGAAGGAGTTGCGGTCCCACCATTGAAGCCCGCCCCGACCAAGTCGTCAAGGGGTCCGGGGTATGAAAATCCGGGCGGCTTGAGTCGGCTCCGGCGGTCAGGACGGCAGCGACCTCTGACGCCCCGCAGGCCACCGCCAGCGAGCTCTGAGGCGACCGCAAGCCACGGCAGCGACCTTGGCCCCCAGCAGGCCACCGCCAGCGAGCTCTGAGGCGACCCCAAGCCACGGCACCGACCTCGGACGCGTCCAATGCACCGTCAGCGAGGACGGACTGGCCGGCCCGCGCCCCGGGACCAGCACTGCCAGCACCCGGCCCGGGTTTAAACTCGCGCCCATGGCCAGCTTCCTCCCAGCCCCGAGCATTCCGCGCACCCCGTCCGAGCAGATCGCGGCGGCGTTGACCGATCCGGGGTTCGGCCGGTACTTCGTCGACCACATGGCGCGGGCGGTGTGGACGCCGGAGGCGGGCTGGCACGACCATGCCCTGGTGGCCACCGGCGAGGTGCCGATGCACCCGGGCCTGGCCGCCCTGCAGTACGGCCAGTCGATCTTCGAGGGGTTGAAGGCGTTCCGGCACTCCGATGGCTCGGTCTGGCTGTTCCGGCCCGGGATGAACGCCGCCCGCTTCGCCCGGTCGGCCCGCCGGATGCAGATGCCGCCCCTGCCGATAGAGGACTTCCTCGATTCGGTCACCCGGCTGGTCGCGCTCAACCTCGACTGGGTGCCCAGCGCCCCCGACCAGAGCCTGTACCTGCGGCCGTTCATGTTCGGTTCCGAGACGCTGATCGGCGTCCGGGCAGCAAATGAGTACACCTACATCTGCCTGGCCATGCCGGTGATGCCGTTCTACCCCGACCCGTTGAAGCTGTGGGTGACCCCCGACTTCGCCCGCTCGATGGCCGGCGGCACCGGCGACGTCAAGTGCGCGGGCAACTACGGCGCTTCCATGATCGCCGAGCACCAGGCCCACGAACACGGCTGCGGCCAGGTGCTGTGGCTGGACTCGGCGACCCGGCGCTGGGTCGAGGAGAGCGGCACCATGAACTTCCTGGTCATCACCGAGGACGGCGAGCTGGTCACCCCCGACCTGAACGGCCAGATCCTGGCCGGGATCACCCGCGACTCGCTGCTCGCCATCGCCGCCGAGCACGGGCTGCGACCGGTCGAGCGGCCGCTGGCTTTCGCCGAACTGCGCGACGGCATCGAATCGGGCCGGATCACCGAGGCGCTGGCCTGCGGCACCGCCGCCGTGGTGAGCCCGGTGGTCGGCATCAAGTCACCCGACCTCGACCTGGTGGTCGGCGACGGCACTCCGGGGCCGAAGACCCAGGCGCTGCGTGGCCACCTCACCGGCATCCAGTTCGGTACTGCACCCGACCGCCACGGCTGGCTGCACCGCGTCGGCTGATGACCTACCGCTGCTCGCGCTGTGGCCGCACCTTCGCCGACGACTACTCGGTATGGCGCTGCACCTGCGGCGGGCCGTTGTGGTGGGACGCCGAACCGGGCCTGACCCGCCGCGACGTCGGCACCGATGAGCGCTCGATGTGGCGCTATGCCGCCGCCCTGCCGCTCGAACCGGGCCAGCGCGCCACCAACCTGGGGGAGGGTCTGACCCCGCTGCTCGACATCGAGTGGGACGGCCACCGGGTCCAGGTGAAGGACGAGACCCGCCAACCCACCGGATCATTCAAGGACCGCGGCGTCGCGATGGTCGTCAACCACGCCAGAGCCCGCGGCGTCGCCCGGCTGACCGAGGACTCCTCCGGCAACGCCGGGGCGTCCTTCGCCGCCTACTGCGCCGCCGCCGGCGTCGGCTGCGACCTGTTCGTACCGGCCTCGGCGTCCCCGGGAAAGCTGGCCCAGGCCATCGCCCACGGCGCCCGGGTGCACCGGGTCGCTGGAC
>NZ_JBASCI010000018.1:0-30716 GCF_049651565.1 Brooklawnia sp. | reverse complement strand
TGCCGGTGCCGGGGTCTTCGGCGGTGGCGGGGCGCTGCTTCCTCCACCAGAACCTCCGCCCGCGTTCCCGCCGCCACTGCTGGCTCCGTCGAGCACCTTCTTCGGGTCGCCGCCGCCTTGCGGCTTGGTCGGGACGGGGATCGGACGGTTGAGGGCGCTCTTGGCATCCTGCTCGGAGCCGATCGCGTGGTACATGTCGAACCCGACGAACGCGATGAACTTGTACGTGAGATACGGGGCGAATGCGGCCATCGCCATCAGCACGATTCCCGCGATGGGGTCGCTGACCGAGGCGAGGTCGGCGTCGATCGGTGCGGAGACTTGGGTGATCGCGACGAGGAACATCACGACCAGCACGAGCTTGGAGCAGATCAGCGCGACCACGAACATCGCCCACTTCCCGATCCACCCCCGCGAGGCATCCCACGACGCGCCGCTAAACGCGAGCGGCGCGAACACGACCGCCACCAACAGCAGCGCCTTCCTGACGAGCAGGGACAGCCACACGATCGCGGCGGCAGTGATCGCGAGCCCGGCCATGAAGATCGTGATGATCGCGCCCACGCCGGGAGCGGCGATATTGATCCCGACCAGCCCCGCAGCGAGCAGGGCGATCTTGTCGCCCATCGACTCGGTCGTTTCCCCGGCGGCCTGCACGATCCCGATGCACAGCTGATCAACGACCTCCAGCAGCAGCGCCGTCAGCGTGATGACCACGAACGACCCGAGGACGGACTTCGCCAGACCCAGGGCGGCGCGGGTGAGGGCGGTGGGGTCGCGTCGGATCAGCCCGGTAATGAGTTGGAGGCAGAAGAAGATCAGCATCACGAAGACCGCGATACCGAACAACAGGTTGTAGACGGCGATGTAACCGGGCTTGGTGACATCCACCAGCGTCGTGGTGTCGAAGACCGACCAGACCGCCTCGAACAGCCACCCCGCGGCGGCACCCATCGCCTGGGCGAGCCAGTCGAACGGGGCCGCGACCAGAGACGCAGCTCCTTCGCCGACGGCATCGCAGACCGAGGAGATCACGGGAACGTCGCACACGCCCATCACGAACACCAGCTCTCGACGACGGGGCGGGTCAGACGGACTGGCCGACGTTCCAGAAGAAGTTGATGAGCGTCACGCTCGCGCCGCAAATCACCGCAGCACCGCAGGAGACGAGGACGCCGATCTTCCCGCGCGAGGCGAGGTGCGGGTTCGACGAGTTCGCGCCGAAGCCCCACACGAATCGTTCAGGGTCGTGGAACGCCGAACGTGGTGTGGGCGGTGGACTTCCAGTTCGACGCCGACGAGCACGGACGATTGATCAAGATCTGCTCGATCGTCGACGAACACACCCGGGAGTGCATCGGCGGCCTCGTGGAGCGCTCGATTACCGCCGACCGACTCACCGCCCACCTCGAGGACCTCGTCGCCGCCCGGGGCGCCCCGGCGGTGCTCAGGTCGGACAACGGGCCGGAGTTCATCAGCGAGGCGATGGCCGACTGGGCCGGCACCCGCACCGGCCTGTCCTACATCCCTCCGGGCTCGCCGTGGCGCAACGGGTACGTCGAGTCGTTCAACAGCCGGATCCGCGACGAGTGCCTCAACATCAACAGCTTCTACTCGCTGCTGCACGCACAGGTCATCATCGGCGACTGGAAGGACGAGTACAACCACCACCGCCGGCACTCCTCGCTCGGCTACCTAACCCCAGCCGAGTACGCTCGGCAGTGCACCCATCAAATGGAAACCGACGACTCACAGAACGTCCGGACCGAATGAAGGGGGCGGCTCACCTCTACGACACCGTCGTCGCCGTCAACGACGAGACCGTAGTCTGACCACCCGTCAGCCCGTATCGAGAGAGCCGCATGTCCTTCCAGACCCGGCGCAGCATCGAGGAGATGCTCACCGCCATCCACAAGCGCGAGTATCTGATGCCAGCTATCCATCGTGAATTTGTCTGAAGCACGGATACCCTGTCGGCTCCTTCCTGCTCTGGAACTTCAAGCCCGAGACCGCGCAGTCGTACACGTTCTACGAGTTCCTGACGAACTACCACGAGCGCGACAACCTTACGCGGACAAGACAACGGTTCCCTCCGGGCAGCAAGACCCTTCAGCCGATTGGTCAGAGGTACCGGCAGATCGACTCGGGTGTGCAGGCCTCCGGCGACGTCTGTGCTGCGTTCGCGCGGAGCTCGGCGACGCTGGTACGGAGCAGGCGGAGATGCTCAAGCTGCTCGTCGATCTCGACCAGTCGCCGGTCGAGGAGGTCTCGAACATGACCGCACGGCGACCCGCCCGCGTCACGTACTTCGAGGATCTCGGCGGTTTGCGCGAGGGCGAGCCCTGCTGCGCGGGCCCGGTCGACGAACACGAGCCGCTGCACCGCCTCGTCGCCGTAGTTGCGGTACCCGGCCGGGGTACGCTCCGGAGGTTGGAGCAGCCCGCGCTCCTCGTAATACCGCAGCGTGGACGCCCTCGTCTTCGCCTTCCCCGCGAGTTCTCCGATCCGCATCGTCACCTCCGCCACCGACTTGACCTTCAAGCATACTTTAAGGTCCATTCTTTCAGGAGTGGCCGCATGAGTGGCCGGTTCGAACTTGAGGAGGCATCGTGACACAGCACACAGAGGTTGATCTCGTGGTGATCGGGACGGGCGGGGCGGCGATGTCCGCAGCGATCCACGCGCGCCTCGAGGGGGCCAGCGTGGTCGCCATCGAATCGGGAACCCTCGGCGGTACCTGCGTGAACGTGGGTTGTGTGCCGTCCAAGACGCTTCTCGCGGCCGCGCACACCCGGCACTCCGCCCTCACGAACCCGTTCTCAGGCGCCCCCAGCTCTGCTGGGATGGTCGATCTCAGCGCGCTCATCGAGCAGAAGGATGATCTGGTTGGGATGCTCCGCCAGACCAAGTACGCCGACATCGCCGCTGCCTACGGGTTTGACATCCTCCCGGGCACTGCAACGTTCACAGACGCGGGAACCCTGCTCGTGGATGGACGACCGGTGCGCGCGAAGTCGTATCTCGTCGCCACCGGCGCCGAGCCGCACGTGCCGGCAATCCCTGGGCTTGAGCAGGTTGATTACCTCACGTCGACCACAGCGATGGAACTGACGGAACTGCCCGCGTCGCTCGTGGTGATCGGCGGTGGCTTCGTCGGCCTGGAACAGGCGCAGCTGTTCGCCCGGCTCGGAGTAGAGGTCACCGTCATCGGTCGGCTCGCCCCGCACGCCGAACCGGAACTGTCATCCGAGCTCCGCAAGGCCTTCCTGGCCGAGGGGATCAGCGTCATCGGCGACCGCGCAGCCACGATCACCCAGCACGAGGGCCTGGTCCAGGTGACGACCCGCAACGGGAAGGACGCGACCGGTGAACGTGTCCTCGTTGCCACCGGTCGCACCCCGCGCACCGAAGGGCTCAACCTTCCTGCTGCGGGTATCGCGACCGACGAGCGCGGCTTCGTCATCGTAGACGAGCAGCAGCGGACCACGAACCCGGCTGTGTTCGCCGCCGGTGACGTCACTGACGTGCCCCAGTACGTGTACGTCGCCGCGAGGACTGGGAAGATCGCCGCGCACAACGCCCTGGGTCACGACGAGCGAGTCGACTACACCGGGTTGCCGTCTGTGCTGTTCACCTCACCCCAACTGGCCTCCGCCGGGATCACCGAAGCCAGCGCCATCGCCGCCGGATACCGGTGCGCCTGCCGATTCCTACGACTTTCCGACGTGCCCAGGGCCATCGCCAACCACGACACACGCGGCGGCATCAAGGTCGTCGCCGACGCCGACACCGGCAAAGTCCTCGGTATCCACGCCCTCGCCGACACCGCTGGGGAGATGATGCTCGCCGCAACCTACGCCATCACCGCCGGATTCACCGTCACCCAACTCGCCGACACCTGGGCCCCCTACCTCACCATGGCCGAAGGCATCCGCCTCACCGCGAACCTCTTCCGCAACGAACTCCCCACCTCCTGCTGCGCCTGACACAAGAGCCGGGCCCAGCGATGTGGTGATCCAAGTGATATCCGCGACGCCTTCAACACCGGCACCGACCGCGTGATCGACGCCTACGCGGTCAGCGTGGGCTCAGTTGAGGCAGCGGCGCCGAGCACGTCGTCTGGGCCGCTCACACGCGGAGCGCACCGGGACACTCAGCCGCCAGGTAGCAACCACAGCACGCTGCCATCTACGCAGTCGGCTACGAGTTCAGAGGCCGAAGGCACCACCACTGACGAGGATGAAGATGCCCAGGCCGATGAGCACGATCGGGAACAGGATGTGTTCCCAGCGTTCCAGGAGTTCGGCGATCGGTCGGCGGGTGGCGACGAACTTGCCCAGGCCGACGAGGGCGGCGACCAGGGCGAGGAACACGATGCAGTACGCCACCACGGCCGCTGGCCCCACGCTGAGGAAGACCGGGACGTAGACGCCGATGTTGTCCCCGCCGTTGGCGAAGGTCACCCCGGCCACCGTCCACACCCCAACCTTCTTGCCCTCGACCTTTGCCTCATCGTCATCGTCGGCACCGCGGTTGCGCCAGGCTTGCCACGCAGCCCAAAGTCCCAACCCCAGCGGAATGAGTCCGAAGTAGGGGATGACCTCCGGCGGCAGGAACGCTCCCGCCCCGAGCGTCACCAGCACGGAAGCGCCCAGGATGCCAGCGAACCCGAGGTACTGTCCGACCAGGATTCGGGCGGTGGTCCCGCGCCGGCCCGCGCCTCGGGCGAAGAACAAGGAGAGCACGATGATGTCATCGATGTTCGTGGCGATGAATAGGCCGATCGCCTGCAGGACGGAGGACAGGATCATGCGCCCACCGCCGCGTTACAGCCGCCTGGCGACCCAGCGGTTCCGGCAGCCGCGTGCCGTTGATACTCTGCGACCATCATTGTCCGTTCCTGGTGTGGTTTGGGCCTCGGAGGTAAAGCAGTACGCCCAGGGCGACGCCGAAACCGAGGATGACGTCGGCAAGGTTGCCGATGAACAGGTTGCCGTAGGCGAGGAAGTCGGTGACATGACCGCGGCCGAATCCGGGAGGGGCGAACAGCCGGTCCAGGAGGTTGCCGACTGCGCCGCCCCACACCAGGCCGATCGCGACCGCCCACCCGGCCGATGGAGCGCGCGCGGCGGCGATGAGCAGGGCGATGGACGCCGCGGTCGCGATGACGGTGAGCAGCCACGTTGAATCGGACCCTAAGGACATGACGGTGCCGGGGTTGAACGCGAGCTGTAAGCCGAGCCAGTCTCCCAAGAGCGGGATTGCGGTCATCCTCGCTGAGCTGAGCTGAGCGAGGGCGAGTGCCTTGCTGCCTTGGTCGATCAGCACCGCGCCGGCGGCGACGGCGCACGCGAGCAGGAACCAGCGGAGCCGGACGCGCGCCGCCGCCGGGCCGGCAGAACTCGCTTCCACGGCATCCGCTTTTCCCGGGGAGGGAGCGGAGCCGTCAAGGGGATCGGTCATGCCTTCGTGCGCCGCGCCGCGCGAAGCCCGTTGAGGATGACGACGACTCCAGCGACCTCGTGTACAAGCACGACCGCGGCGAGCCCGAGGACTCCGGTGATCGCGAGCGGCAGCAGCGCCACGATGATCGCGATCGACAACACGACGTTCTGGTTGATGATGTTGCGGCCGCGGCGGGCGTGGGCGAGGGCCTGTGGGATGAGGCGCAGGTCGTGGCCGGTGAACGCGACGTCGGCCGACTCGATCGCAGCATCGGCGCCCTTGGCTCCCATAGCGATCCCCACATCCGCGGCCGCCAGCGCGGGAGCGTCGTTGATGCCGTCCCCGATCATGGCAGTGGGCTGAGACTTCGACAACTTCGCGACGGCGGTGGCCTTGTCCTCGGGGCGCAGCTCGGCGCGCACGTCCCTGATGCCGGCCTGGTCGGCCAGCGCTGCGGCGGTGCGGGCGTTGTCGCCGGTGAGCATCGTCACCCCGATCCCGCGGCGGTTCAGCGTGGCGATGACCTCGGGAACCTCTGGGCGCAGTTCGTCACGCACCCCGATCGCCCCGGCCGGCTGGTCGCCTCGGTGCACGATGACGACGGTCATCCCCTCGGACTCCATCGCCCGCACCTGGTCGGCCAGTGATCCGGCATCCAGCCAGCGGGGGCTACCGACGGCGAGACGGGCACTACCGAGCGTGCCGGTGATGCCGCGCCCGGCGGTCTCGGTGACGTCGTGCGCTGTCGGGGCGTCGGGGACGGCCTTCGTGATCGCGGCGGCCAGCGGGTGCGTGCTGTGACCTTCCAGGCTCGCCGCCCACGCCAGCACCTCATTCTCGGTCGCGCCGGTGGTGACGACGCGGGTCACCGTGGGCTCGTTGCGGGTCAGCGTGCCGGTCTTGTCGACGGCGAGGTGGCGGATGCCGCCGAACCGCTCGAACGCGGCCCCGGACTTCACGACCACACCGAACTTCGACGCCGCGCCGATCGCGGAAACAACGGTGACCGGGACGGCGATCGCCAGCGCGCACGGCGAGGCTGCGACCAGCACCACCAGAGCGCGGGTGATCCACAGCTCAGGGTCGCCGCTCAACAGCGACCCAAGCACGCCGACCAGCACGGCGAGGATCATCACGCCGGGCACCAGCGGGCGGGCGATCCGGTCGGCCAGGCGGGCACGGTCGCCCTTCTCGGCCTGCGCCTGCTCGACCAGCTCCACGATGGTGGTGAGCGAGTTGTCGGTGCCGGCGGCGGTGGCCTCGACCTCGAGCACGCCGGTGGTGTTGATTGACCCGGCCGAGACGTCGGTGCCCGGTTCGACCTTGACCGGGATCGATTCACCCGTGATCGCGGACGTGTCCAGGCTGCTTCGCCCGGCCCGCACGGTGCCGTCGGTGGCGATCCGTTCGCCCGGCCGGACCACCAGGACATCCCCGACGCGCAGCTCCTTCGCCTCGACCTCGGCGGTGGCGTCGCCGCGCTTGACGAGTGCGGTGTCGGGCACGAGCTTCAACAGCGCCCGCAACCCTGCGCGGGCGCGGTCCATCGCCTTGTCCTCCAGCGCCTCCGCAATGGAGTACAGGAATGCCAGCGCGGCGGCCTCCTCGACGTAGCCGAGGATCACCGCGCCGGTCGCGCTGATCGTCATCAGCAGCCCGATGCCGAACTTGCCCTTGGTGAACAGCTTGCGCAGCGCGCCCGGCACGAACGTGTAAGCGCCCAGCAGCAGGCCGATCCAGAACAGCACCAGGCCCGCGGTCTCCGCGCCGGTCCACTCGCACACCAGGCCGGCGGCGAACGCGACGCCGGAGGCGATCGGGATCAGAACGCTCGGGCTCCGATACCACGGCCGGTCATCGTCATCATCGTGGTCGTCGAGGTCGACGTGCTCGACCTGCGAACCTGTGACCGCGCTCACGCCCGCACCTCCCCCGCCTGGCAACCCTCGACCCCGCAGTCCGGGTCCATGCACGGCACGCTCTCGTCGACCGCAAGCGTGACATCCACCAGCGCCGTCAGCGCGCGGGCCAGGTGCGGGTCTGCCACCTCGTAGCGGGTCTGTCGGCCCTCGGGCTCGGCCACCACGATCCCGCACCCGCGCAGGCATGTCAGATGGTTCGACACGTTCGAGCGCGACAACCCCAGCTCGCGGGACAGCACCGCCGGGTAGCTCGGCCCGGCCAGCAGGGTCAGCAGAATGCGGGAGCGGGTCGGGTCGGCCATAGCTCGGCCGAGCCGGTTCATCACGTCGAGTCGATCGGAAATAGTCAGCATACGATGACTATACACTGTACGATGTATATTCGGCGCCAGGTGTCCTCACGAGCGGCGAGTCAGTTGACAGCTCCCTACCAGCGAGCGTGGCGAAGTGCTCGAAGATCCGTCGTGGAGAATATGTCCCGTTCCTCGGTGCCGGCGTCCCGCTCGATTAAGGTCGACGACTACTTGGCCGCCGCATGCCTGCTGCCGAACCTTCAGTTGCTGGGTGGGGCCGCCAACATCGAGAAGCAGGATGGACTGCCTGCGGAGTGGATGGACACCGCCTTCCCGAGCGAGAACAAGCGAGCTACGTATCTTGCCGAGGACGACCTCGAGGTCAAGCCCCAGGTAGTGGTGTAGCCCTTGGTGGTCCTTCGGGTTGGTGATGGTTAGGTGTACTACGCCGCGAGGTTGGTGACACCGGCGGGGACGCGAGTGGCTGGAGGCCTGCCCTTGAGCGCGGTGTGTGGTCGAGTGTAGTTGTAGCGGTCCAGGAAGCCTTGCAGCGCCGCGGCTCGTTCGTCGTTGCTTGACCAGGCCCGGCTGTATGCCCACTCCCGAGCGAGGGTGCGGTGGTAGCGCTCGATGCTCCTATGTTTGTCAAGCGGCCGAAACTGGCTGGTGCTCGGGCAGGGCTTGGAGTTGTTGCTGGGGCAGGTTGGCGTAGATCTCTCGGGCGATGTAGCGCTTGAGACATCGGATGATCTCTCGTTTGCTGAGTCCTTCGGCGGTGCGGCGTTGGACGTAGTCGATGGTGGGCTGGTGGCGCCGCATTCGGACCAGTGTGACGATGTAGAGAGCGCTGTTGGCGGCGCGGTCGCCTCCGCGGCTGAGCCGGTGGCGTCCGGTGGTGCGGCCGCTGCTGGCCGGTTGCGGAGCGACGCCGCAGATCTTGGCGAAGGCTGCCTCACTGTGGATCCGACTGTTGTTGTCGCCGGCGGTGACCAGGAACTGGCCGGCAATCTCGGTGCCGACGCCGTGCAGTTCGACCAGCTCGGGGGCTGCGTGACGGACCAGGGCATCGATCTGACGGTTGAGGAGCTGGATCTCCTCGTCGAGGCTCTTCCAGCGGCGGGCCAGGTCACGCAGAGCGGTCTTGGTTCCCGCGAGCAGGAGCCGGTTCGGGTCTTCTGCCAGGCTCAACAGGTCGGTGGTTTCGGGGCGCAGCGCCAGGCAGCGCTTGATCAGGGTTCGCTTGCTCAGCAGGATGAGTTCGTCCCGGAGGGCTGACGGGGCGCCGATGATGATGCCCCACAAGGTGTTGAACGTTTGCGTCTTGGCCTTGACAGCACTGGTTCGAGTGACGCGCAGGGTCCGGATGACTTCGACGATGCCGCTCTTGCTCTTCGGGATCGCGGTCGATGTCTGGCTCAACACCGCCCTGGCGACCTGTTCCGCGTCGAGGCGGTCGGACTTGCCGTCGCGACGCCGGACCGCCATGTTGAGGCTGTTGGCCTCGACGACCCGGACCTGCTGATCGGTCAGGAATCGCGCCAGGCTTGCGCCGAAACTCCCCGAGCTCTCGACGCCGACGGCCTTCAACGGTCCGTGCTCACGGAACCAGTCCAGCATGTCGCGGTAGCCGCGTTCCGTGGCCGGGAACTGTCGGTGATCCAGGAGGTGTCCCCGGGCGTCGATCAGGGCTGCGTAGTGGGTGGCCTTGTGCGTGTCGACGCCGCCGATATTGCCGGGGACATCACTGGTGGGTGGCAGGGACGGAACGAGGGTGACAGTCATCAGCAGGGGTCCTGTTCGTTGAACGGCAACACGTAGGGAGCACGCCGACCCAGCGGACGACAGGTCTGTGACGGGACCGTGAGGCAAGCTCCTATCAGGTCAGTTCCGCCAGGTCGGCGCGCACCAAGGTGCTGGACCGTCACCGACCGACAAATCGAACGCAGGACACCACGGTCACACCTTCGCCGGGGTCAGGCCAGCACGGTCCAGCACCACCAGCGATACTCACAGACCTTCCCGTTCGTCTGTGGCCGGTAGGGGCGGGTCCGCTTGTGCTTGCTCCTGCTTGCCCAGAGCGCCGCGGCGAACACGCGCGAGCGGTAGCAGGATCCGTTGTCGGTGAGCACCCGTCGGATGCGCCGGATTCCGTGCCGGCGGAAGAACTTCACCGCCCGAGCCCAGAATCCGGCGGCGGTGGTCCCCTTCTCGTCGAGCAGCTCCTCGGTGTAGGCCAGCCGGGAATGGTCATCGATCGCGGTGTGCAGGTAGACATAGCCGGCCCGCGCCCCGGCGGTCTTGGCCCGGTCGGCCGCCTTCTGCTGCACTGAGCCTCGGCCGTGCACCCGCCAGCCGCCGCCGTCCGGGATCCGGCCGATCTTCTTCACATCGACGTGGATCATGTCGCCGGGCCTGGCCCACTCGTAGCGGATCACCGGCTCCCGCAGATCCTCACCGGACACGTCGAGATCGCGGAGCCTTGAGATACCGTGCCGGACCAGGATCCGCCAGATCGTCGAGGCCGGCAGGCTGATGCCTTCCTCGGCGAGCAGCCCGACCAGCTGCACCGGACCCACCTTGCGCTCGCGGCGCAGCGCCACTACACGATTCTCGATCTCCGGGTCGGTCTGGTTCGGTGATGACTCGGGCCGGCTGGAGCGGTCCTCCAAACCAACCTCGCCTGCTTCACGCCAGCGGGCATACCACTTGCCCAGCGTCTGCCGAGCGATCCCAGCCTCCGCGGCGACGTGACAGATCGGCCGACCGGCATCGACACGTTCACACAGCCGGCGACGACCTTCCGCAGTCAGCGGCGCGTTACGGTGGGACACGAGGCCTTCGCTCTGACCGCCATCCGAGGTCACACGCGTCTTGCAGATCGAGGTCGCCGGGCATTACCGCGGCAGAGGTCACCGGGTGAGGGTGCTCACCTGCCCGGCAGGAGCGGAGGTGAGCATGACGGTTTCGATGCGCGTGATGTCGGCAGGTGACGGCTATAAGTACCTGCTCAAGACCGTCGCGGCAGCCGACGGCAACAGGCCGCTCTCGACGCCACTCACTCGCTACTACATGGAAGTAGGCACCCCGCCCGGCCGCTGGGTCGGCGCGGGCGTAGCGGCCCTCGGCAAGGGCGAGATTCAGTTGGGCGACCGAGTATCAGAACACCAACTCCAGCTACTGATGGGGACTGGCCATGATCCGATCACCGACCAGCCGCTCGGTCGTTCCTTCCCGACCTACAGGAGCCAGGCGGAGCGGATCGAGGCGCGCATCGCCGACCTCGAACCGACGATGACGCCTGGCGCCAAGGGCGAGGCCGTCGCGCAGATCGTTGCCGAGGAGACTGCCCGGAGCACACGACGCGCGGTAGCTGGCTTCGACTTCACCTTCTCGATCCCGAAGTCCGCGTCAGTGTTGTGGGCGGTCGCAGACGCCGGGGTCCAAGCGCTGATCGCGGAGGCGCATCATCGAGCGGTTGCGGAGGTGGCTGCGTTCATGGAACGCGAGGTTGCAGCCACCCGCACGGGCGCAACCGCCGGAGATGGCGCGGTTGCGCAGGTCGATGTCACCGGACTCATCGCGACCGCATTCGATCACTTCGACTCCCGCGCCGGCGACCCCCACCTCCACACGCACGTCGTCATCAGCAACAAGGCCAAGACCGTCCTCGACGGGAAGTGGCGCTCGCTTGACGGCAGACCGATGCACGCCGCCGTCGTGGCGCTCTCCGAACTACACGAAGCCGTGTTCGCCGACCACATGACGCGCACCTTCGGCCTCTCCTGGGAAGCGCGCGAGATGGGCCGTGACCGGAACCCAGCATGGGCGATCACGGGAGTCCCAGAAGAACTGGTCACAGAGTTCTCTACCCGCGCCCGCCACATCGACGCCGAGAAGAACCGGCTCATCGACGAGTACGTCGCTCAACACGGACGCCAACCATCGAACGCAACAATCCTCAAACTGCGAGCCCAAGCCACACTCGCGACCCGCCCAGAGAAGCAGGTCCGATCCTTGGCTGACCTGACCGCCGAGTGGCGGGACCGCGCCACGAAGACGCTCGGCCGGGACGCGACGACGTGGGCACGCGAGGTCACCGACAACGACAAGCCGCTCCTGCTGCGCGCCGATGACGTGCCGCTCGACGTGATTGGCGAGTTGGGGCGTTCGGTCGTCGAGGTGGTCGGTGAGAAGCGCTCGACCTGGCGGCGATGGAATCTCATGGCCGAGGCATCCCGGCAGACGATGGGCTGGCGCTTCGCCACCATGCAAGACCGGGAAGCCATCGTCGCGATGACCGCCGACGCCGCCGAACTCGTCTCGCTCCGGCTGACTCCGCCTGAACTCGCAGCCTCTCCGGTCGTGTTCCGCCGGCCCGACGGCAGCTCGGTGTTCCGACCGAAGAGCTCGACCGTGTTCACCTCCGAGACCCAGCTCGCGGCCGAGGACAGACTCCTCGAACGAGCGGCGAACTTGGCCGGTCCGACAGTGCCTCTCGCAACCGTTGAGACGATCACGCGCAGTCCTGACGCAGACGGCCGGATGCTCGGCGACGACCAAGCCGACGCCCTGACCCGCATCGCGGTATCAGGACGCCTCCTCGATGTTCTCGTCGGCCCCGCCGGGGCGGGCAAGACCACCGCCATGAACGCACTCCGCCGCGCCTGGGAGGCCGAGCATGGCTCCGGGTCCGTCGTCGGGCTGGCGCCGTCAGCGGTCGCAGCCCAGGTCCTCGCCGACGATCTCGGGATCGCGACGGAGAACACGGCGAAGTGGTGGCAGAACCACCTCCTCCACGGCACCACCTTCGAGGCGGGCCAACTCGTCATCATCGACGAAGCCTCCCTCGCCGGCACCCTGTCCCTGGACCGCATCACCCACCTCGCCCAGAACGCGGGCGCGAAGGTACTCCTGGTCGGCGACTACGCCCAACTGCAATCCGTAGACGCCGGCGGCGCGTTCGCGATGATCGCCAGAGACAGAGCCGACACCCCCGAACTTGTCGACGTTCACCGCTTCACCCACGCCTGGGAGAAGACCGCCTCACTCGAACTACGCCAGGGACGAACCCAAGCCATCGACACCTACCTCGTCCATGAGCGCATCACAGATGGCGACGGCGAGGCCATGACAGAGGCCGCCTACAACGCCTGGCGCGCCGACCGCGACGCGGGACTGGTGTCTGTGATGATCGCCGAGACCCATGAAGACGTGACCGCACTGAACCGGCGCGCCCGCGCCGACCTGATCCTCAACAAGACGCTGAACCCCGACCGCGAAGTCGAACTGCGCGACGGCACCGCCGCAGGCGTCGGCGACACCATCATCACGCGACTCAACAACCGGAGCCTGCGCACCCTGGCCGGGCGGGACTGGGTGCGCAACGGCGACATCTGGACCGTAACCGCCGTCGGTGACGACGGGACCATCACCATCGCACGCGACTACGGGACCGGCACCTCGATCCGCGACGACGGAACCATCAGGGCTGGCAGGCGCGCGCGCAGGTTCGGCGGCGGCATCGTCCTCCCCGCTGCGTATGTGGCTGAGCATGTCGATCTCGGCTACGCAGTCACCGCCTACCGCGCCCAAGGCGTCACGACCGACACCGCGCACGTGCTGGTCGAACCGACCTCGACGAGGGAGACCTTCTACGTCGCGATGACCCGAGGCCGGCACTCGAACCACGCCTACGTGACTCTCGACCGCGCCGACGACCACGCGCAGCCACACCCCGGCGACGACCCGCATGCCACTGCGCGAAGCGTGCTCTACGGCATTCTGCAGCACAGCGCGGCCGAACTCTCGGCGCACGAGACCATCGTGGCCGAGCAGGAGCAGTGGGGCTCCATCGCGCAGCTCGCCGCCGAGTACGAGACCATCGTCGCCGCTGCCCAGCACGACCGTTGGGCCGCTCTCGTCCGCGGCTCCGGGCTTACCGCGGAACAGGCCGAGAGCGCCGTCGAGTCCGATGCGTTCGGCCCGCTCGCGGCTGAACTCCGCCGTGCCGAAGCCAACCATCACAATGTCGATGCGCTCCTCCCGCGCCTCGTGGCCGCGCGCGGATTCGGCGACGCCGACGACATCGCCGCCGTTCTCCACTACCGGGTCGAGCGGGCGACCGCGCGTCCCGCAGGCTCCGGCAGGACACGCAAGCCAGCGCGACTCATCGCCGGCCTCATCCCGCAGGCGCATGGCATCATCGACGCCGAGATGCGAGCAGCCCTTGACGAGCGAGAAGCGCTGATCGAGGCCCGTGCCGACGCCGTACTCGAAGCTGCGCTGACCGAGAGTGCACCGTGGACGAACGCCCTTGGAGCGCCTCCCGCCGACCGACGACGAGCCACAGCGTGGCGCAAGGCCGCACGCGTGATCGCCGCATACCGCGACCGCTACCGCGTCACCGACGACGCACCCCTCGGCACCCCGCCCGAGTCCGCCGCGCAGAAGATCGACGCCGCCCGAGCACGAACTGCCCTCGATCGAGTTCGTGGCTTCATCGCTGAGGTGAGCGAAGTACCGCAGCATTCACAGGGACGCTATGGCGCCGAGCGCTCACTCTGAAGCGCGCCGACTGCCGTAGTCAACACGCATCCGGGAGAAGCACCTCTTCGATCACCCCTGCGCTTGCAGACGTACGTACACGAAGGGTAGGCACGTACCTTGCGCGGTGATCTTCACCAGTGATGGGATCGGAGTCATCCCACTCGTGGACGACCACGCGCAGGGTATTGGTGAGCCTCCCGATGAGCAGCGCAAGTGGGAACGGGCACCGTAGCAGGAGGTGCACCTCGGCGTTGGAGTTGTCGTTCGACAGGGCACGAATGTGCGCGGCAACGTCGGCGGCGATCAGGCCTGCATCAGAGGGGTCGAGTAGCGTGCCGCTCGCACTTGTGAGATGACGCCAAGCCGCGAGAAACGGTTCGTGGGCTTCGATGTACCGAACGAAGGCGGTGTCGCTGCGTTGCGGCAGGAGATCGACATAGACGGCTACGGAGGGCCGGCCGGCTGTGATCGCCGAAGGACTTCGCCCCTCTCCTGCGACTTGTACTTGTGGTTGGGCGATGAACCGCGCTTCACCATCGCTCGCCCAAGTGGCGCCCTGTTGGTCAATCACGTCCATGTGTCCGATACGAGACGATGGCAGGGCAGCCCCGACTGCGAAGGCCACGGAGAGATGAGCCCCTCCAGCGACACGTAGGCGATGTGCCCCAGAACGGGTCACTGCATCGGGGAGGAGACCGATGGTGTCCTTGAGGTCTTGGAGTCCGCCGACGCTCGGAAGCCGCTCATGAACAGAGGGTCGGAGCCGGATGTCCAGTTCGTCGCCGGTCCGGTCATAGACCTGTGGCGTGTTTCGAGTCTGGAGGCTCAGATGGAACGTTTGGTCGGTTACCTCGATTCGCTCGCGAAGAGACGCGATTCGGTGCCAGACGAAACCACGGATCAATGCGAGCAGACCGTTGCGTTCAGCGGGCTGCTGATCTACACCGCTCAAGGTGCCGGGACGAAGTTCCAGAAGACGGTCGGGAGCGTTGTAATCTGTTCCGCCGTCTTCTGTCTTCACCGAGTTGGTGATGCCGAGTGCAAACACTTCGTGGTCGGCATGTAGGTCGAGGAGTTGGGGTGCTTCCAGCGTCTTCACGACTCTGCTGTTCACCACGTCTGGTGTCGTCACGAGAACGCCGCCGGAGATGCCGACCGCTATCGCTTGCTTGAGTCGCGCCTCGGTGTCGCCTGGGGGCAGATCGTCTCGGTCCCGCCAGACAGGGATGCCGGCGGCGCGGAAGAGCCAGGCGAGCTCCGCAGCAACATCCGTGCCATCGTTCTGGCGGTACGAGATGAAGACAGGGTCTACGGGGTCAGGAGTGGCGGAACCGGATGTCATGGCATCTCCTTGTGTTCTTCAGCGATGAAGGCGGCGTGCCTCACCGCGTCATTGGCGTCTGCGCTGTTTCCAGCAGGCGCGATAGGCAGCCTCGTGGGTATCACTGGCCAGATTCGGTCCCGTTCTATCAGCCAGGTTGCAACGACCACTCGTGCCGATGAATCGAACCCGGCGATGATTGCGATGAAGTGGTCGAATCCCAATTCGGGATCGTTCAGATGGCGCATGTACGAGTGGAGATCGATCTCGCTCGGGGAGAGTCCTCCGGTTGGGTGGGTATGCCATTCGCCTATCCACTGGCTACTGTCCTCCAGCCAGGCGGAGTCCGCAAGATGCCGAGCATGGTCGAGGTCTCGCATAAAGCTGCGTTCGCCGTGGGTGGCGTTGGGCCCAGGTCCGCCAGCGTGCCTGATATCAATCCCATCGCGGCCGTCGACTCCGAGCAGGATTCCGCCCGTTTCGAGTCCATCGGTGGATCGCGAAGCTTCGCGCGCAATCGAGCTGAGCGCGACGTCGGTGATCGTCACCGGGGGCACCTTTCCTCGACCTGTCATCCTGGCGAACAGGTGGGGCACGATGTGCGGGGTCTGGGGATGGACGACCACCGAACATCGCCGGCTTGGCTGAGGTTGAAGGGAGCTGCCAGGTCACCTGCTGGTTGGAGACCGATGATGGCGTGTTCGCCGGGAACCTGCTGGGTGTGGTCGCCGTGAAGCGATTCCAGCAGCGTCGCGACGGCTACTTTTGCGGCGAACGTGCCGATGTATCGGAGATCAGGCGGCACAGCCGTCATCGGCTGATGGACGCGTCCGGTGCCGTACTCCAACTCCTGATCGGCCTCAGCGTCCATCGCCCCTTGATCTGCAAGCTGCTGCCGTAGACAGAGGAGACATCCGAAGCGGGACGTAGGACGTAGCCTGATGACTTCTCCGATCGAGCCACTGCCGAGCACACACGCCAAAACCGCCGCCTTCTGTGCGCGCCTGGACAGGTGGCTGACGACGCGCCTGGGAGCAATGCCGTCGGCGGCACAGAGCACCAGATCGACGCTATTGACGATGGGCCGGATATGGTGGGCCTCGGCAACCACGTCACGTCTGTGAGCTACCACGGTCTGCTGCGGCCAGTGTCGGGCGAGGTGATCCTTCATGGCCGCTACCTTGAATCGCCCGACGCTTTCGGCTCCGAGAGCGTGGCGGAGCATGTTGTGCCAGAGGGATCGGTCCGGGTCGACGAGTTCCACACGTCCGACTCCGTACCCCGCGAGGGCCTCTGCTGCGGCGCTCCCGATGCTGCCGCAGCCCACAACCATGACGCTATTGGTGGCGAGTTGCTCGATCGGCCACTTGCCGGCCAATTGCGCCAGGCCAACAACTTCTGGCTCGATCTCGATAGGGAGCGGTTCCACACCGTCGCGTCGGACAGCCCATCCCGCAAACTCCGAAGCCCCGGCCTCTACCAGCTCCGGTGGAAGGTCGGGGTCGTGGGTGACAACCACGCCAAGGTTGTTGCCGGGGTCGGCGACGCCTGGCACCAGCTCCCTGAAATCCTTGAACCCGATAGAGACATCGGGGCGTCTGGACAAGAAAAGATGGTGAAGATGAGCGTCGTTAGGTGCCACTCTGATCCACTGAGCTGCATGGTGGGGGTCGCCCGAGCGAAGCGCGGCGTACTCGCGGGGGACTTCGGCTGGGAGACGGATGTCTTTGCCGGTTTCCACGGCCTGGACGACGTACATATCGTCTGCGGGAGCACGGCGGAGCACCAGTGATCCGCGCGAAAGGTCGGAGCCTGCGATCTTAGTGACCGCGTCTCTGGGCATCACGATGTAGGGATTACGGGGAGGCATCCGCGTCTCCCACATCGTTCGGGTCTGGTGTTGCAGCTGCTTGCTGAATCGCTTGGTCAATCAGGTGGTCGTGCGATGGGTCAGAGACGATGCCATTGACCGACATCTCATCAATGAGCCCGGCCTTCATGAGGGCGTACTCGATCCGCCACCCCGATGCTTTCGCCAGAAGCTCGGTGAGACTGGCCTCAGGCTGCCAGCCGCCATCGCTCTGGAGCAGGCAGAGTGATCCTCCTGGAGCTACATGCCATGCGGACTGTGTCTGTTCCCAGACCGACGGCTTCGGATCGAGGGAGTAGATGGTCGGCGGAACCATCGGGTGCGCTGCGGAGTAGGCGACGAGCACCCGCAGTTCCTGGTCCCCGAGCAGCGCATCGAGAGCTTCGGGCTTCGGCCTCTCGAAAGGCCAGCGGGGGAGGACGCCGATCCATCCGCCGTGCGGCAAGCCGTCGTCTGCGGGGCTCTGGAATTCGAGTAACGGCGCGAATGCCTGGACCTCAATTTGGTCGCGCGCCAGTCGCGCAGGTTCACACTCAGTCCAGAGCACGGGGCTGAGCGCCGTGGTGCCCGCGTCGTGATCCGGTCCTGTTGCGCGAGTCATCCCTGCGGAGTGTCCTTCACCGGCCGGGGCGCCGCGGGCACGACCGCAGGCGCCGGGTTGCCAGTGGAGGCGGGAGGCTTCGGGAAGTCGTCGCCAAAGACCTCGCCCCAGTGCTTGATCGCGGCGGCAGTGTCGTTGTTCACCTGCGCCCGGAAGGCCCTGATGGCGTTGTCTCGTGCGGATCGAAGGGAATCGACGAACTCGTCATAGTCGATGTCAGGCTGAATCGGTCCGCAGAGCCCAGCAGGATCGGCGACTTCGTTCCCACCCTCGATGTGGTAGCAGGCACTGACGAAGAACTGCTTGATCGCAGCGGGCTGGTTGACGTCCGTCGGCAGGAAGTCGAGCGCGAGGACCTCCATGACGAGAGACTTGATCTTGGTGTCTTGCTCGGCAGCCCACCACTTGAGCATCCGAACAGTGCCGGCGAACTTGTTCCACTGCGCGTGCCGATCCGCCACTTCGGCGATCAGGAACTCTGGGTCGCAAGCGACCCAGTCTTCCGAGAGTGCTTCCGGAATAAGGAGCCGCCCATCGCGGCGAAGCGCAGGCATGGCATCAACCGTGAACGCGTCAGGATCGTCGGGGTCATCCAGGAAGCACTTGACGGCATGGTTGCGCCACCGGGCCACCCGGACGGCGTGGTCGTAGGTGCCGTTCGTCGCCCCGAGCAGCGCGTTGACACGCCCGCGCGTGTAATCGAGAGCATCCGCGGCGGAACCTCCCGGAGTTCCCCACTCAGGATGCTCCTCCTGATCGAAGACGACGATCACATCGACGTCATGGATCGGGTCCTTGTGTGTCCCTCGCGCGAGCGATCCGGACGCGATGACTTCCTTCACGTCGACCTCGGCCCCGAAGGCATCCTTGAAGAGATCACGTCGAGTGCGGGCTTCGCGGACGTGCGCGATGTCGGCGTTCACGACGTCCTGGAAGGTCTTGAAGGCGTCAGTCACGCTCATAGTCGTTCTCCTGATTGGTTCGTCTGGTCGATCACCGTAGCCACTGCCACCGACATTGCTGTGCGGTGCGGAGCGCGGCACGGTGCCTACTTCTTCTTGCTGCCCCTGCCGGTGCTCTCGTTAGTCGTGGTCTTCGGGTGACGCTTCACCGTGGACTGCTTCACGAACCGGCCCGTGACCGCGCTGCGTCCTCGCTTGCCTGCCATGTTCCTCACCTCCTCTGTAGTTCGCGCTCGATGGCGTGCCTCCAGGTTGGAGCACGTCACGACTGTATCAGCAAAGCGGCATCAGTCTCGTTGAGACACGCAGTGTCGTATCAGCAACGAGTCAACGACGCGCTAGGCTTGCGCTCATGGAACGGAGACGGACAGAGGCGACTAACACGGCGAGTCCAGCATGACAGGGACCTCCGACACCGCCCCGGGCATGGAGCGACTCGACCTAACACAACTAGGTGCGATGCTCCGCGAACGTCGGGGGAAGCTGTCGCTTCGTCAAGCGGCTGCCGAGGCTGGCGTCAGCTTTAGCACCTTCACTCGCATCGAGGCAGGTGCTCAGCCCGACCTGACCTCGTTCACCCTTCTGTGCGCGTGGCTCGGCTTGTCGCCCGGGCAGTTCTTCATGCCGACGGCGTTGCGCGAGGTGGCGCCAATCGATGAGGCGATCGCGCATCTTGCTTCCGATCCGCGCCTTGAACCGGATGCTGCATCCAAGATCGCAGAGATGCTGCGCAGCATGTACGACGTCCTGGCCAAGGCGCCGGCTCAGCGCCAGGTGGTTGCTTGCCACCTCCGCGCCGCTTCGATGCTCCGGCCCGGGGTGCCCGAACGGCTCAACTCGCTCTTGGGTGAGATGCACAGCAAGTTGGCCGCGCGCGTTTCGGCTGGGGAGCTGTGACGCTACGTCGCGGGTTCAAGGCAGAGGCCGAACGTGAGGCCGCGCGGGTTCGGAAGGAACTTGGACTCGCCTCGCACGATCGCCTTGATCCGCGCGATCTCGCCAAACACCTGAATGTGTCGATCGTTGATGCCGCAGACTTGGTGGACGTCCGCGAGCTCGAAGAGTTGGAACGACTGCAAGCGTTCGCCTTCTCCGCCGCGACCTTCGAGATCGAGGATCGCCGGATCGTTGTCGTTAGCCCGCTCCGGACTCCGGGTCGGCAGAACAGCGATATTGCGCACGAACTGGCGCACATCATGCTGAAACACGACCTTGCTGAGATTCGTGAACTCAACGGGATGCCCTTCCGGACCTGCAAACCAGAGGAAGAGGAGGAGGCCACGGCCTTCGGGGGCACACTTCTTCTCCCGCGCCCACTGCTTCTCAGTGCAGCGCGTCGACGAACGCCCGTTGACCAAATTGCCGGCCAGTACGACGTGACGGTCGAGATGGCGCGCTTCCGTTACAACACCACCGGTGTCGCCAAGCAGGCTGTGTCCCGATAGGCGGGTCGAGAACGGTCCGCGGTTGGTTGCCGCTGTGAATCTCGGCGACCGATCGCTTGACCTGGGTCGGGACCGTTCTTGTGCGCGACCAACGACTCGATATCGCCGGTGCCGGTGACCAGCCTCGCGAGGCCATCCTGAAGCCCGGGTTCCGCAGTTGGTGGGCAGACGAAACACCTGATTTCAAGGGTTGACTAGGCCAAATGCCTGGGTTCGGCGCGTGGGGTCGTGTGCCCACGTGTCGGCGGGGCTGAGTTGGGGCCGTTTGGGCTTGTCAGGCGGGGGTGAGGGTGGTCACTGTGGGGGGTGGGGTGACCTTGCAGGCGGTGAGAATGCCGGTTTGGGTGGTGTTGAGTGGGGTGACGTGGACGACGCTGCCGGCGGTGCCGGTGAGGGTGACGGCGTGGACGCGTCCGAGTTCGATCGCGATCCGGCGCCATGTCAGGTTGGTGGATCGTTCGGCGACCCGGATCAGCAGCAGGGCGAGCCAGCAGAGCAGGACGTGGGCGCGGATCCGCGGTTCGAGGTGATGATGCACCGGGCGTAGTTCGAGGGTGGACTTCAGGTCGCGGAAGCCGCGTTCGGCTTCGAGGAGGTTCTTGTAGCCCAGGGCGATGTCTTCCGGGGACAGGTTGGGGTCGGAGGTCGACAGCAGGTACTTGCCGTCGAGGCGTTCCTCCGCGGTCACCTTCGCCCGGTCGATCAGGAGTCGACCGGAGGGTTGTTGCTTGACCCACCGGCCGTAGGCGGGATGGTCCCGCAGCGCGCACTCGGCCTTCACGTGCGCCGGCTCGGTGGGCTTCCCGCCCGCCTTGGCCGTGGTCTTCCCGGTCGGCTTCACGGCTCGGTCGCGGAGGGTCTTGATCCGCTCCAACTCTGCGCGGACGTGGTCCAGGGCGGTGTCGCGTTGGGTTTTGTCCCGTTCGGCCTCGGCCGGGTTGTGGCAGATCACCCACCGGCGGTCCGGTGCGGCGTCGAGTTTGACCTCCTTGACGCGTAGGTTGTCGCGGACCTGGGAGTAGCGGCCCTGCCGCGACAAGGCGGCCTCGACCAGGGGGCTGCCGTCGCGCATCCGCTCGCCGGCGATGTAGTGCCCACCCGCGCGTTTCAGATACTGCAAGTTGGCTTCGGAGGAGAAGCCGCGATCGACGACGGTGACCACCCGGCCCAGGCGCCAGTCCCGCATGCTGTCCTTCACCTGCGGCAGGACGGCGACGTCGGTGGTGTTCCCGGGCCAGCACCAACACCGCACCGGGATCCCTTCCTTCGTCACCGCGAGGCCGACGACGATCTGGGGCAGGTCGGTGCGGTGATCCTTCGAATGGCCGTACCGGCGGAATCCGGCGTCGCCGGTCTCTTCGGTGTCGCGCTCGAAGTAGGTGGATGTGGTGTCGAACAGGAGCACGTCGACTTCGAGGTTGAGCAGGTTCGCCACCGCGAAGAACACCGCCTCCTGCACCTTGGCTTGGGCGTCGGCTTCGATGAGGACGTCCATCGCCCGGTACGCCTGATCGTCATCCATGCAGGTGAGTCCCGGGATCGCCGCATCATGGGAGGCCCACTCCGCAGCCGAGAGCTTCGACATCGGATCGATGGCCCGGTTCGCCACCAGGGCGAACAACACCCGCTCGACATCGGTGGTGAACCTGCGCGGGTCGAGCGCCTTGCGCAGCGCGTCGTCGACGCCGAGCATCCGCCACAACCCGTCGAGCAGGTACACCGTCCCCATCGGCCGCGACTCTGCCACCCGGAGGTGGTCACCCACCAGCTGCGTGTCGCCGGGCAACGCCGCGGGGGCGGGTTCGCCCAAGTACCGGTTGATCGAGGCCACCAGCCGGGTCAGGCCGTCACGGTCCAGGCGATCCTCACGGCCCAGGTTCAACAGGACTTCGGCGTGGGTGATGCCGTCGACCTTCCGGTTGTGCGCCACCTGCACATACCGGACGACCGACCCGTCCTTGTTCCGGCGTTGGGTGGTCCGCAAGTACATGCCCACCACTCCACCGCGTCCCCCACCGTGAACACAAGCCCGACACGACAAATCGTGTGCCCACCGTTTTCAGCCGTTCCGGGACCCCCGAAACCCTGTGACAAGCATCAATGCTCGCTCAGACCCGCCCGAATGCCCACCAACTGCGGAACTCGGGCTTATGACCACAGGGGTTTCACAACCCATTCTGGAGCCGCTGAAGTATCCGGAACAGGATCCCAAGCTCTCCTCGAAGAGGTTCTTCGACCTAATGACGATCGTCGGCCCCGGCTTCATTCTGGCCTCGGTCACCATCGGTAACGGTGAGATTTTTTCGGCCACCCGCGGTGGCGCAGTCTTCGGCTACGCCATTTTGTGGACGTTCCTCATCGGCGCCGTCCTCAAGGCCTCGGTCGTTTACGCCGCCGGGCGATACATGGTGATCACCGGCGAGCACCCGTTCGCGCGGATGGGCCACCTGCTGCCCGGCGTCGGCCACAAGGGTATCGGGCGCCACTGGCTGGCCGTCTTCTTCGGCCTACTCGCGGTCGTCTGCTTCCCGGCCTGGTGCGTCGCCTACCTGCTCGCGCTCTCGCAGTGGACCCCGTGGACATTCGGCATTGGGGATGGCTCCCCGATCCTGTGGATGGGCATCGCCTGGATCCTGCTCGGCTGGGCGACGCTCTTTATCAAGGACTTTACGGTTGTCGAGCGCTTCCAGACGGTCGTCGTGGGCCTGATGGTCATCTTCTCGATCATCGCGATGTTTGTCTCCTCCCCGGCGTGGGGCGAGGTTGCTCGTGGTCTGCTGCCGACCGTGCCGGCCGAGTACCCGCAGTGGGTTCAGCAGAACTTCCCGAGTGTGGCGGAGCGCGCCATCCCGATGGAGATCATCTCCTACCTGGGCGCTCTCGGCGGCGGCATCTACGACTACATCGGCTACGTCGGCACCTTCCGCGAGAAGACCTGGGGCATGATGGGTCGGCCCGACAACGCCGAGATCAACGCCCAGCTCCAGGCGCTCGGCCCCGGCCAGCAGATCCCACTCGACATGAGCGAAGAGAACTTGGAAGGCGCCCGGCTTGGCGTGAAGGCCGTCAAGATCGACTCGGTCACCTCCTTCGTCGCCGTCGCCATCTTTGCGGTCACTTTCATGGTCCTGGGCTCCGTCATCCTCGGTACCGGCGGGCTGCAAGAGGTGCCGGCCGACACCAACATTTTGCAGAACCAGGCGAACTTCTTCACCCAGATCCACCCTGCGCTGAAGTACCTGTACCAGCTGGCAATCTTCGCTGCCTTCTGGGGGTCGGTGCAGGCTTTGTTGACCGTCACGTACCCGTACACGGTGCGTGAGGCGTTCGCCCCGGTATTCCCGGCCGTCGCCAACCCGGCCAACTGGCACAAGTTGAAGGTCGGCGTTGCCAGCTACACCGCCGGGGTGGCGATTTTCCTCGCCCTGACGGGCGTCAGCTACACCGTGGCCATCTCGTTCGCGGGCATTCTCGGTGGCGTGTTTGGTCTGGGCCTGTGGGGCTTCGTCCTGGTCTATGCGGAGCACAAGATGCTGCCCCAGCGGTTGCGGATGAAGCCGTTCATGCAGGGCTTGGTCATCGTGTCGTCCCTCGTCATGACGGTCATGGGCGCCATCGCGCTGGTTCAGTTCTTCCAGTCGCTGTAACCTCGTCGACAACACGCACCCGGAAGGCCCCCGTGTAACCACGATGCACGGGGGCTTTCGCGGCGCCGCGAGCGATGCCGGCGCCTACCCCGTTGTCCTGACCACCCATACACCCGGCACGAAGGGCCGCCACCGGCCAGCTAGCGAGCCTGTACAGCGGTCCTATATCATGTAGGTGTCAGCGAGTGAAACAATGGATATGGCGCGAGCAGCCCGACTCGTTGGCCGTCCATCGAATCGAATCTCTTGGAGAATCATGAACGAAAAGCTGCGTGGCGTGATCATCCCGGTTGCCACCCCGTTCGACGCCGGCAATTGCGAGGCGGTGGACGTTGCTGCGATGGAGCACAACTTCCAGCTCTGGGGGCAGACCGCGGTCACCGGCTACATGGTGTTGGGCACCAACGGCGAGTTCAAGGCGGTCAACGACGACGAGTCGCGCACCGTGGTCGCCACCGCAGCAGCTAACAAGGGCGACAAGACGCTGATCGTCGGCGCCGGACGTGAGTCCACCCACAGCACGCTGGAGTTCATCCGCTCCCTGGAACCCTGGGCCGACCGCATCGACTACGTGTCGGTGCTCACCCCGAACTACTTCGCCAAGCTGAACAGCGCCGAGGCGCAGGTCGACTACTACACTGCGGTGGCCGACGCGTCCCCGGTGCCGGTGCTGCTCTACGTGGCCCCGCCCTACGCCAACGGCGTCATCGTCGCCCCTGCCGTGCTGGCCCAATTGGCCGACCACCCGAACATCCACGGCGTCAAGGACACCTCCCCGGCCATGATGGTCGAGTACATGCTCGCCGCCGGCTCCCGGGACGACTTCGAGGTGCTGGCCGGATCGCTGAGCAACATCATGACCTGCCTGGCGTTCGGTGGGCTGGGTGGCGTGGTCTCGGTCGCCAATTACCTTCCCGACGAGTGCGCCCGACTCACTGAGCTGTACTTCAACGACTCCCCCGCCGCCGCGCACGCCTACTACCCGTTGCTGCAGAAGGTCGCCAAGGGCGGCGGCGGCAAGCAGGGCGTCGCCAGCCTCAAGGCCGCGATGAACGCCCGCGGTTACCGGGCTGGCGCGCCGCGGCGTCCGATTCGTCCAGTCAGCGGCGAGGTCGAGGCCCAGATCCGCACGGCGCTGGATTCGGGGCTGGCCGAACTCGAGACCTTCCAGGCCTGACCGCGGAAAGGATCACGCAACGATGCACTACCTGTCCATTGACTTCGGCACCTCCACGGTGAAGATGGAGATCCTGGACGACGCACTCCAGGTGTTGGCCTCGGAGAAGCAGGAATACCCGTACATCCTGCTGCCCGGCGAGAAGGTCGAGATTGACCCGGACGTCCTGTTCGCCGCCACCGCCCAGGCCGCCCAACGGCTGCCCGCCGAACTGCGCCAGAAGGTTGACGTGTTGTGCTACGACACCTTCTCGCCGTCGCCGGTCTTCATCGCCGAGGACGGGACGCTGGTCTACCCCAACATCATCACCCACATGGACCGCCGCAGCCGGTCCATCACCGACTACATCGACGAAAAGGTCGGCAAGGACAAGTACCTGTCGATAGCCGGTATCTACCCGTTCGCCGGCGGCGCCGGCATCATGACGGTGCTGTGGATGCAGCAGAACGAGCCCGAGGTGCTCGACCGTACCTATCGGATCGGACACCTGCCGACCTACGTCCACCACCGGCTCACCGGTGAGTGGATGGTGGACCTGGTCAACGCATCGATGCTGGGGCTGTACGAGACAACCACCCAGGGCGGCTGGAGCCGCGAACTGCTGGACGCCTTCGGCCTGCGGCACGACATGTTCAGCGAGATCCGCAACCCCGGTGAACTGCTGGGCACGCTGCTGCCGGAGGAGGCCGAACGACTGGGCGTCCCGGCCGGTATCCCGGTTGCAGTCGGCACCAACGACATGGCGGCTGCCCAGATGGGCGCCCACAACGACCGGGCCGGCCGCATCATGAACACCGCCGGCAGCTCCGACATGGTGTCGATCCTGGTCGATGAGCCGGTCACCAACCCGGGCTACTACCTGCGTAACTCGGCGCTGCCGGGCATCTGGCAGATCTATGCCACCACCGCCGGCGGGTTCGGCATCGACTGGTTCTACGACCAGTTCTGCAAGGAGATGGACCGGGACACCTTCAACAACCAGTACCTGCCGTCGGTCATCGAGCACTGGGCAGTTGACGGTGAGGTCACCTTCGACCCCTACCTCACCGGCGACCGGCAGTCGCTGGAGAAGCGGACCGGCGCCTGGCACGGTCTCACGCTGGCCGCGACCCGGGACGAGATGCTCGCTGCCATGCTCAAGTCGATGAACCGGGTGCTCTACGGCGTGGTGAAGCTGGCCGCCGAAGTGGTGCCGATGGACAAGGTCATCAAGCTCACCGGCGGGCTGTCCACCCCGGCCTTCATAAAGCTGAAGGAACAGCAGTTCCCCGGCTTCACCTTCGAGGTCGTCGACAACTGCTCGGTGCTCGGCAATGTCGAGCTGGTCCGCCACCACAACAGAAAGCTGACCGCATGAGGAATCGCTGGGCCTTCTACCTGATGTCGATCGTGTCGCTGGGCACGCTGGGCGGCATCTTCGCCGCCCGGGGCCAGACCGGCTGGGGCATCGGGTTCGGCGCAATCGCGCTGGCCTACCTGATCCGGGGGCTGGACCTCCAGCGCCGCGAGAACGTCGAGCACCGTGAGGCGATCGTCACCTCGATGGCCGATCGCAAGACCTCCGCCGAGAAGCGGGTCATTGTGCAGAACCTGCTCGACACCCGGCAGCAACTGAAGCGGCGCCGGGTATCGGAGTTGACGCTGGGCCTGATCGTGCTGGCCGGCATCGTCCTGGTGTACCCCACCAATCCGCTGCTGGCCTGGTCGTTCTCGGTGCTCTTCCTGCCGCTGATCTTCCTGATCGTGCGGCAGACCAGGTCGATTCAGCTGATCGAACGCGGGCTGGCCGAGCGTGGCATGCTGCCGCAGGACCGGCGCTGAACACAAACCACAAACAACGACTAAGGAGTGTTGGAAAAGATGCACCACGTTCAAACCCCGCCACTGCAGATCAGGTTGCGGTCGTTGGGTCTGGAGCCGGCCAGAGGGGCGGGCGACCACTTGACCCGGGTGTTGGCGCAACCGATCGATGAGTTGCAGTTCAGCATGCTCGCCGAACACGCCCGGTATATCGGTGTCACTGAGGAGTTCGTCCGTATCTGTGATTACTTCAAGCCCGCGGATGGGCACACCCCGGCCGGGTTCCGGTTCGAGTACGAACTGGAGGCCGATGGGCTGCTTAACGTGAGCCTGGTTCGCGATATCGGTTACGACGCCGATGGCCGCAAGCGGCCCACGAAGGTGATCTACTCGGCCGATTCGGCCAATCCGTACGAGGTGGCGCCGATCGCGCCGCTGCTGGGGAACCTGACCTGCAACCCGGGCATCATCTACGACCTGTTCATCAACAACCCGAAGGCCAACATCGGCAACAAGTTCAGCACCCGGGACGAGGTGATGGCCGAACTGGGCCGGATCCTGGGGCCGGGCTGTGACATCTCGGTTGAGTTGAACAACCCGTTCGAACCCGACTTCAACAAGATCCTGGAAGAGGCCGAGTTCTTCAAGGAACTGTTGGGCCAGGACCGGGTGGTGATCAAGGTGCCCCACACCGGGGCGGTGAACGCCGACAACGTCGGCCAATTGTTGAGCGGGGATGGCCGGTTGGATCGGCGGTACTGGGAACCCGCCACTACTGATGCGCTGCGCGGTCACAACCTGACGTTGAAGTTGACCGAGGCGGGGTTCCGGATCAATTACACGCTGATGTTCGAGCCGTACCAGACCCAGATGGCGTTGCAGGCCCGGCCGTACTTCATCAACTCCTTCGTACGGCACCGGTTGATGCAGTCGCAGCAGTTCCACGCCTTCCTGCAGCGGATCGACGGCGGTGACGAGTCTGCCCGTGCCGAGTTGCGGCAGCTCATGCTCAGCACCGATTACCTGGCCAGCACCGACACCGACTACGACCTGGACAAGGTCGAGGCCAAGGCCCGCGACATCCTGGCCTACCGCAACTTCCACAACCCGGAGGGGGCCGACGGGCTGGACAGCGTGCGGCACAACCTACGGGCGCTGCGCAACGCGAATCTGCCCGATACCCGGTTGATCATCTGCTCGATGGAGGGTGACTGGAACTACCCCGATATCGACAAACTGCTCGCCAGCGACGAGTTCGCCGACATGGCCGACCGGATCGTGGTGACCGCCGAACCGGCCTACCTGGCCCGGTTCACCTCCACCAACCAGGTCACCAGCTACCAGCGCCGCTTCATGAAGGCCGCTCAGGGCCAGAACTGAACCAACCGGTGACCAGCAGGCGGGCCGTCGTCCAGACCAGGACGGCGGCCCGTCGCACGTCCATGCGAGTGACGACCCGCCGTGCGGGCCCTGTCGCCACCCCGGGTTTCGTGCCACACTTCGAAGGTAGGCGGGAGGAGGGTGGATCGATGGCGCAGCGGGTGCTGGTGTGCGTCCCGGTAACGGCCGAGCAGGCCGGTCTGGTCGCCGAGGGACGAACCATGCCCGGGCCACTGCAGGTGTTCACCGTGACCCGCGACCTCATGGACACCTTCGGGCTGCAGCCCGGCGACGAGGAGCAGGCCGAGTTCGCCGCCCTGCTGCTCGCCGGTCTGTGGTCGCTTCGTGAGTACGGCAAGCGGCTGGTGCTGATCGCCAAAGTCAACCAGGCCGGGCTGCGCCCGGGAGCGGAGCAGGCCAATGGCGGTCAACTGCTCGGCGAACTGCCCGCCGCCGCTGTGGAGGCATGGTTCGCCGACGAGGCCGCAACCCCGGTGGCCGCGGCCGTGGGCGCCATTCGCGGGCTGAGCCTCGACGAGGCCTGGGAGGCGCCCGAGGTACACGACCTGCACGCCCACTACGACCTGCTCTGGCACTCGGTCGTCGAACTGCGAAAGGAGTAGCCATGCCCAGGTCAACATGGGACGGCGCGATCTCGTTCGGGTTGATCGTCATCCCTGTGAAGCTCTATTCGGCCACCCAGCAACAGGACGTGCCGCTGCACCAGGTCCACGGTGCCGACGGTGGACGGATCCGGTACAAGCGGGTCTGCGAGATCTGCGGTCAGGAGATCCCCTATGACCAGATCGAACGCGGCTACACAGCGCCGGACGGCCGACAGGCGATCCTGACCAAGGAGGACATGGAGCAACTCCCCCTGGCCAGTTCCAAGACCGTCGACATCGTCCAGTTCGTGGACGAGAAGGAGATCGACCCGGTCTACTTCGAGAAGACCTACCTGATCGAGGCCGGCAAGGTGGGCGTCAAACCGTACGTGCTGTTGCGCGATGCGCTGGCCAGGACCGGGAAGGCGGGTGTGGTCAAGGTCGCGTTGCGTTCGCGCGAGTCGCTCGGCCTGATCAGGCCGCGCGGCGACCTTCTGGTGCTGGACACCATGCTGTGGCCCGACGAGGTCCGTGACTCGGAGTTCGCCGAACCCCCGCAGGACGTCAAGGCCACCGACGCCGAGGTAGGCATGGCCGAGATGTTCATCGAACAGATGTCGGGCGAGTGGCAGCCCGACGAGTTCACCGACCAGTACCGGATCGCGCTGGAGGAACTCGTCGAGGCCAAGCTGTCCGGGGTCGAACTGCCCGAGGCTGAACCGGCCGAGGAGGCGGGCGGACAGGTGGTCGACCTGATGGCCGCCCTGCGAGCATCAGTCGAGGCCGCCAAGAAGCGCAAGGAGACCACTGGCCAGTCCGGCAAGGACGACCAGGGGGAACCGGCCGAGAAGCCGGCCAGCCGCAAGCGCAAGGCCAGTTGATTACCCGCCCCGCCACGTCCGTGGCGTCCTGATCGAACCCGCTTGAGTTATCCACAGAATCGGAACCCGCGCATGTCGTTCGGCAGCCGGTGTCGCCATGCTGAACCCATGAACACCGCTCCCCTGACATGGCCGCCCGGCTGGTGCGATCCGCTGCTCGGACTCGGCGAGGCCGGGCCGCCACCTGCCCCCGTTCCCCGAGCCGCCCGCCTCGCCGCCAGTGCAGTGGTGCGGATGCTGGCCGAGACGCTGATGGGACACCGAAACCCCGAACAACTGGTCCGCTGGCTGGACCCGTTGACGATCGTCCGCCTGGCCGCCTTCGCTCAGGGCCTGCGCGGTGCTCGCATCAGACCGCAGCCCTGCCAGTTGGCCAGCCCGCTACCGGGACGTGTGGAAGCGGTGTTCCTGCTCGACTGCGGCACGCGCAGCCTGGCCGCCGTCCTCAGCCTCGCTGACACCGATGGACGCTGGGCCTGCCGGGAACTGAGCCTGCTGCTGCCCCAAGGGGTGGCAGCACAGCCCCAGTACTCCCAGCCGCAGGTCAGGCGACGTTCGGGTTCCGCCCGTGGCACATCTTGAACTTCTTGCCCGAGCCGCACGGGCAGGGCTGGTTACGTCCAACCCCGGCGTACGGGTCGGCGCCGACTGACCGATCGTCGCGGCCGGACCTGCTGGCCGAACCCTGTTCGTCCGGAGCCGAGTAGCTCAGCCGGCTGGTGTCGGCATGCTCGGCCGCACCCTTGATGCGTACCTCGGCGCGCTTGGCGGTGGACGCCGGAGCCTCGGCTGCCAGCGCCTGCGGGGCGGCAGCTTCCGCC
>NZ_JBASCI010000017.1:0-1669 GCF_049651565.1 Brooklawnia sp. | reverse complement strand
ACCGGACGCTGCTCGGCTGAGCCGCGCGTCCCGACTGGTTGGGCGCCGGCCCGCCCGCTCATCCTCACTGAACCGCGCGCCGCTCGGCTGAGCCGCGCGTCCCGACCGGTTGGACGCCGGCCCCGGGTTGTTGGGCGGGCCCGCCAAGGGGACAGGCCCCTACGATTGCGGCATGGCCGCCGAGGAGTTCTTCCGCAACCTGCCCAAAGTAACCCTGCACGATCACCTGGACGGCGGACTGCGTCCAGCCACCATGATCGAGATCGCCGCCGAGGTCGGGCACCAGCTACCGAGCACCGACCCCGACGAGCTGGGCCGCTGGTTCCACCAGACCGCCAGCTCCGGCTCGTTGACCGCCTACCTCACCACCTTCGAGCACACGATTGCCTGCATGCAGCGCGCCGACGACCTGCGCCGGGTGGCTCGGGAGTGGGTGGCCGACCATGTGGCCGACGGGGTGGTCGCCGGCGAGGCGCGCTGGGCTCCCGAACAGCACCTGCAGCGAGGGCTCGGCCTGGACGAGGCCGTGGCGGCCGTCGCCGAGGGGCTGCGCGAGGGTATGGCCGACGCGGCGTCCGGCGGCACCCCGTTCATCGCCCGCCAACTGGTCACCGCGATGCGGCACGCCGACCGTGGCCTGGAGATCGCAGAGCTCGCACTGCGACACCGCGACACCGGCCTGGTCGCGGGCTTCGACATCGCCGGAGGTGAGGCCGGCAACCCACCGTCCCGGCACCTGGCCGCGTTCCGCCGCCTGCGCGAGGCCGACTTCTTCTACACCATCCACTCCGGCGAGGAGGGCGAGTTGGCATCCATCCATGATGCGGTGCAGGTCTGCGGAGCGCTGCGGCTCGGCCACGGCGTCAACATCGTCAACGACACCACCCGCGATGCCCGCGGACGCCACCGGCTGGGCCGGCTGGCCCGCTTCGTCCGCGACCAGCGGATCCCGCTGGAGGTGTGCCCGAGCTCGAACCTGCAGACCGGGGTGGCGACCACGATGGCCGAACACCCGATCGGGACGCTGCTGTGGCTGGACTTCAACGTCACGCTGAACTGCGACAACCGATTGATGAGCGCCACCACGCTGAGCCGCGAGTACGCGCTGGTCAGCGAGGCGTTCGGGCTGTCGACCACGCAGTTGGCGCAGGTCGCGCTGGCCGGGGCGTCCGCCTTGTTCCTTGACCACGCCGAGCGAGCCCAGCTGATCGAGCAGATGATGCCGGCCTGGCTGCGGGTGTCGGCCAACGACCGCGGAACCAGCGGGCAGCCGCCCCTTTGGGAGCGCTGAGGAGTCCGCGCACAATAGGGCATGGACGCTACCCGGGATGAGGCCTGGTTCGAGGCCGCCTACCGGGTCCATGAGCCGGCGGTGCGCCGCTACGCGGTGCGCCGGGTCGGAGTCCGGCAGGCTGACGCGCTGGTTGCGACGGTTTTCACCGGGGTATGGCGGCACCGGGACGACGCGCCGGAACCGCTGTTGCCGTGGCTGTACGGGGTCGCCGGCAACCATCTGGGCGCGTCGGACGCGCCCCGGCTGGTGACCGGCGACCTGCCCATGCCGGGCGTCCACCAGGCGCTGGCCGCGCTGCCGATCGCGCAGGCCGAGGTGCTGAGGTTGGCCCACTGGGAGCGGCTCGACCGGCGGGGCGTCGGCATCGCTCTGGGC
>NZ_JBASCI010000016.1:0-16362 GCF_049651565.1 Brooklawnia sp. | reverse complement strand
CCATGGTGGCTGGCCGCGGCCCGTCCGGCGTCCCCCCGCCCAGCGTGCGCAGCGCACCCAACAGCAGCCGGTACTGCCGCAGCGCGGGCTGGCCCTCCTCGGCGACCAGCCGGTCTGCGGTTTCGAGCATCGCCTGACCGGCGGTGAACGCGTTGTAGTCCACCCGCAGCGGTGCGTCGTAGGCGTGCAGGGTCTCGACCTGGGTGACCACGTCGAGGCTGCGACCGGTGGCGAACTGCACGTCGACGTGGCTGAACGGCTCCAGGCGTCCCCCGAACTTGGACGAGGTGCGCCGCACGCCACGCGCGACCGCGCGCACCTTGCCGTGCGACCGGCTGAGCAGGGTGATGATCCGGTCGGCCTCACCGAGCTTGTGGGTGCGCAGCACCACAGCATGGTCCCGGTAGGTCGGCATGCCACTCATTGTCCCCCATCGCCGGCCGGCGGACGCCGCTCCGACACCGCGCGCCGATCGGCACCGGCCGGTCGTTCCGCACCGGCGAGAGGTGCGGCTACCGTTTGGGCATGGCATCCCCTGCTCGCCCTGCCAAGCGGACCCCGACCCCGCACCCGAGTGGTGCCCGGCCGCCCCGGATCGCGACTGGCGAGCTGCCGAAACACGTCGCCATCGTGATGGACGGCAACGGACGCTGGGCCAGGCAGCGCGGGCTGCCGCGCACCAAGGGGCACGAAGCCGGCGAGGCGGTGTTGTTCGAGGTGATCGAGGGCGCCATCGAGCTGGGCATCAAGTACCTGTCCGCCTACGCCTTCTCGACCGAGAACTGGAAGCGCAGCCCCGACGAGGTGTCGTTCCTGATGGGCTTCAACCGCGACGTCATCCACCGCCGCCGGGACGACCTGGATGCCCTCGGCGTCAAGGTGCGGTGGGCCGGACGCCGGCCGCGACTGTGGGCCAGCGTGATCAGGGAACTGCAGCTGGCCGAGGAGCAGACCCGCGACAACAACGTGATCACCATGCAGTTCTGTGTCAACTACGGCGGACGTGCCGAGATCACCGATGCCGTCCGGGCCATCGCCGCCGACGCCGCCGCCGGCCGGGTCAACCCGGAGAAGATCACCGAGGCCAGCTTCCGCCGATACCTGGACGAACCGGAGATCCCCGACGTCGACCTGTTCGTGCGTAGCTCCGGCGAGCAGCGGATCTCCAACTTCCTGATCTGGCAGTCGGCCTACGCCGAACTGGTCTTCGTCGACAAGTACTGGCCCGACTGGGACCGTCGTGACCTGTGGGCCGCCGTCGAACGCTATGCCTCTCGCGACCGCCGGTTCGGCGGTGCGGTACCGAACGAGCCGGCCAGGTAGCGTTACGGCTCCCTTCCGCGGACATTGTTCGAGCCGTGCAACTCGACAGTGCCCGCTTCCAGGGCGTTTCGCGAGCAGTATCGGTCGCTGCGCCCCGATAGTGCACGCTTCGACGGCGTTTCGCGGGCAGTATCCGTTCCTGGGGCCGGAACCGGCACGCTTAGGGTGCCCCAGATGATGCCGCGCCCAAGAAGTGGGTGCAGGCAGGGGCTCAAACCAACGATTCGTGCCCACCGTTGCCGGGTGCCGCGCCCGATAACCCGGCGGAAGTCGGAAACGAAACGCTCAACTGCGATTGCAGGCCTTTGAACCGTTGAAAGCGTCAATGAGCGTGCCGAATTCCGAATCCTCGCGAGTGGCCACCCCATGGGCGCGCCCCGGAGTTGTGTCGTGAGGAGTCAGCGACCCCCCTGACCGAGGCCCAGCGCCGCGCCAGGGACGCGCGGGGGGACCTGGCACGGCAGCGGGTGCTGACCGAGGCCCAGCGCCACGCCCGGGACTTGATCACGCCAGGCGCGTGCGGCGAGGTTCGCGAGCAGTATCAGCCGATGGGGCCCATACTGCACGCTTCGAGGGCGTTTCGCGGACAGGATCCGCCCCTGCAGCCGGAAAGTGCACGCCTCGGGACGTTCCCCGCCCAGTCGGTCGCCGCGGCCCGATCGTGCATGCCCCGGCGCCGCCAGATCCGGTGCTCACGGGACATGCTGGCGCGCCCTGGCGTCCAGCCAACAACTGCGCTGCAACCATCCCCGGGTCTCCACGGTTGACGGGTAAACTCTGGAGCCGTGGCAATCCTGATCGATCCACCGATCTGGCCGGCTCACGGGACGAGGTTCTCCCACCTGGTCTCCGACGCGTCGCTGGCCGAGTTGCACGACTTCGCAGCTCGCAACGGCGTCCCGGAAAGGGCGTTCGAGCGCGACCACTACGACGTGCCGGAACGGATGCACGCCGAGCTGGTGGCTGCCGGCGCGTGCCCGGTGAGTGGACGGGTGCTCGTCCGGGCGCTGATCACATCCGGGCTGCGAGTACGAAGGACCGCCTGAGCGGTGGTGCCCCGCCAGCCGGCCGGCCGCGGGAGCACCACCTGTGGGGATCGGGCTCAGATGGCGATGGCCAGGATCTCGCCCCGGTGCCGGTTGACCGCACTCATCACGGCCTTCAGCGACGCGGTGGTGATGTCGGGGTCGATGCCGACGCCCCAGTGCACCTGGGTCTCACCGTTCTCGATCTCGCACTCCACGTAGGCGGCGGCGTGGGCGTCCCCGCCCGAGGTCAGTGCGTGCTCGGTGTAGTCGAGGACGCGCAGCCGCACCCCGACCTGGCCCAGCGCGTCCACGAAGGCCGAGACCGGGCCGTTGCCCTCGCCGGTGATGACCTTCTCGCCACCGTTGGCGATGATCCTGGCCACGATGGTGGCCACGCCATCCTCACTCGACTCCATCGTGAAGCTCTTGCCCTGGAACGGCACAGTGCGGTTCAGATACTCATCGGAGAAGATCTGCCACAGCTGCTCGCTGGTGACCTCGCCGCCCTCGGTGTCGGTGTGGTCCTGGACGACGCGGCTGAACTCCATCTGCAGCCGGCGCGGCAGCACCAGCGAGTGGTCGTTCTTCATCAGGTAAGCCATGCCGCCCTTGCCGGACTGGCTGTTCACCCGGATGACCGCCTCGTAGGTGCGGCCCACGTCCTGCGGGTCGACCGGCAGGTACGGGGCCTGCCAGCCCACCTCGTGGATGGTGAGGTTCTGGCGCTCGGCCCTGGTCTCCAGGTCCTCCAGGCCCTTCTTGATGGCGTCCTGGTGCGAGCCCGAGAAGGCGGTGTAGACCAGGTCGCCGGAGTAGGGCTGGCGGGCCGGTACCGGCATGCCGGTGCAGTACTCGACGGTGCGGCGTACCTCATCGAGCCGGCTGAAGTCGATCTTCGGGTCGATGCCCTGGGTGTACAGGTTCATGCCCATCACCACCAGGTCGACGTTGCCGGTGCGCTCGCCGTGGCCGAACAGGCAGCCCTCGACGCGCTGGCCGCCGGCCATCAGGCCCAGTTCGCTGGCGGCCACCGAGGTGCCGCGGTCGTTGTGGGTGTGCAGCGAGATGCAGACGTGCTCGCGGGAGTTGATGTGGCGCGAGAAGTACTCGATCTGGTCGGCGTAGGTGTTCGGGGTGCTCATCTCGACCGTGGCCGGCAGGTTGAGGATGATCTCACGGTCGGCGTCCGGCTGCCAGACGTCGATCACGCCGTTGCAGACCTCGACGGCGAACTCGGTCGGGGTCTGGGTGAAGATCTCCGGGGAGTACTGGTAGCCGAACTCCACGTCCGGCAGGTGCTTCTCCGCGGCGTCGATCACCCAGCGGGTGCCGTCCTTGGCCAGTTGCCTGCACTCCTCCGGGCTCATCCGGAAGACGACCCGGCGGAACAGTTCGGCGGTGGCGTTGTACAGGTGGATGGTGCCGCGTCTGGCGCCGACCAGCGACTTCGCGGTCCGGTCGATCAGGTCGGGCCGCGCCTGGGTCAGCACCGAGATCGTGACGTCGTCGGGGATGGCGTCGTGCTCGATCAGCGAGCGGACGAAGTCGAAGTCGGTCTGGGACGCCGACGGGAACCCGACCTCGATCTCCTTGTAGCCCATCTCGACCAGCAGGTCGAACAGCTTGCGCTTGCGGCCCGGAGTCATCGGGTCGATCAGGGCCTGGTTGCCGTCCCGCAGGTCGGTGGACAGCCAGCGCGGCGCCTGACTGATGCGCTTGCTGGGCCAGGTGCGATCGGGCAGGTCGATCGGCTGGAACGGGGTGTACCGCTGGTACGGCATCGGGGTGGGCTGCTGTACCGGACGCGGCTGCGGTCTGGTGCGGGGCTTGGGGTACTGGATGTTCTGGACGCTCATGGTGGTGTCTCCTCGGCTACAGGGAATTGGTGGTGGCAGCCAGACATGACGAGACTCCGCAGCGAGGAGGACTGCCCTTCAGCAAGTCTCGCTGCGGCGACCAAGGAGCAGAGCCAGATGAGCGCTCATGGGCCGACCCACGCGACAACCATAACCCCGTCGCGGCGGTGGATTCAAAGTCTGCCCGGGTGTCGGACGCACATTGGATCATGGGGTCATGACAGATCAGCAGTGGCCGTTGGTGTACCCGCAGGGCGAGCAGCCGTCGGATTCCTTCGCCGATCCCGCAGAGGCCGGTGGATTCGCCGTCCTGGTGGAGGAGAACCGGGGCTCTGGTGAGTGGCGGTGGACCAGCGAGGTGAAGGCGAACGCGACCACCCGGGCCGACGCGCAGCGGATGGCCTACAACCTGGCCACCGGCTACCAACCGCGCCATCCGGCCATGCCGCAGTCCCGCGAGGTCTTCCGGCTGAACCCCGACCAGTACCTGGTGATGGTGCAGGGTCTGACCACCACCTTCCACTTCCGGATCAGTGTCGCCGAACGTCTGCAAGGGTGAGCGCGTCGCGGACGGCTGCTGGTTGAATGGGCGCTGTTGAAGCAGGACGCCGCAGCGTGCGTCCGCGCCCGGCCCCGCCCGCTGGCGAGGTTGGCTTCACACCTTTCGACAACCAGCAGATAGGCAGACACGATGGCCACCTTGAACCGCTCCAACGCTCCATTCGAGCGCCTCATCGGCGCCTCGGCGCCCGACGCAACCGGTATCGTCCACCTCGGCATCGGCCAGTTCCATCGGGCACACGCCGCGGTGAACACCGCGCTGGCGATGGCCGAGGCAGGTGGCGACTGGGGGATCGTGGGCGTGGCCAACAGGTCGCGCCGCATCATCGATCCGATGATCGATCAGGACTACCTGTACACGATCCTGCAGCTCAGCCCGGAGGGCACCGACGTGCAACTGGTGGACGTGCACCGCCGGCTCTTCGTGGCGGCCGAGCAGCCAGCCGACGTCCTGGCGGCGATCGCCGACCCGCAGCACCGGATCGTCACGCTGACGATCACCGAGAAGGGTTACAACGCTGACGGTGTCACCGGCAACCTGATGCTCGAGTCCCCAGAGATCGCCCCCGGGCTGGCCGGTCCGGACGCCGCCAAGGCCCCCCTGGCCCAGCTCGCCTGGGGACTGGTCAGGCGTGCCCAGCAGTCGCAGGCCCCGATCACGGTGCTGTCCTGCGACAACATGCAGTCCGCCGGCGAAACCACCGCGCGCATGGTGCTGCAGTTCCTGCAGGCAGCCAGGGTGGACGCCAAAGTGCTCGACTACGTCACCAACCAGGTCAGCTTTCCCAACGCCATGGTCGACCGGATCGTCCCGGGCACCAACGAGCAGACCAAGGCGCAGGTGGAGCAGATCCTGGGGTTGCGCGACGAGTCGCCGGTGCCGGCCGAGGCGTTCACCATGTGGGTGCTGGAGGATCACTTCGCCGCCGGTCGGCCGGCCTGGCAGGCCGCGCCCGGCGTCACGTTCTCCGACGAGGTCGAGCAGTACGAACTGGTGAAGCTGCGGCTGTTGAACGGGTCGCACTCGTTGATCAGCTACCTGGGCGGCCTCAGCAACTCCCCCACCATCCCGTCGGCCCGCGACAAGGAGTTCGTCGCCAGGTCGGTGCATGCCGCGATCTACAACGAGTACCTGCCCAGCATCGACCCACTGCCGCAGGGCTTCGACCCGGACGCCTACATCGACCAGCTCTTCCACCGCTGGCAGAACCACGCGCTCGGCGACAAGACCGCCCGGGTCGGCTCGGACGGCTCGGCGAAGCTGCTGCAGCGCATCGTCGAGCCCGCGCTGCGGATGCTGGCCATGGGCCAGATGCCGCACCAGATGGCGCTGACCGCGGCGTCCTGGATCGCCTGCGTGGCCCCGCCCACCGGTTTCGACCCCGGTCCCGTGGCAGCCGAGATGGAGGAACCGCAGCGGGAGAACCTCGCGAAGGCTACTGCGGGAGCCAAGGACATCCACGAGCACGTCGAGAAGATCATGACCGGCGGGTTCTTCCCCGCCGAGTTGGGTGAGCGCGCCGAGTTCACCGGCCGGATCGCCGAACTGGTCGAGATCATCACCACCGACGGGGTCGAGGCCGCGGCCAGCGACGCCCTGGGCGAGTAGCTCAGTCGCCTGCGCCGGCGGACCGTGCTACCTGGTCCGCCGGCGGCCGGTTGGTCCAAAGCCGAATCGGTGAGTCGGGGCCCGCCACGAAGCGCGCTGTGGTTAGCATTGACTCTTCCCCCATTCGTCCAACTCACAACGGAGAGAGCATGGACCAGCCACCCCGCTTCCGACCACTGCGCCATGGCCTGGCCGTCCTCGGCCTCCTCGCCCTGGTCACCTCCTGTTCATCCAGCCCGTCCCAGCCGGCGACGAGCGACTCCCCCGCACCGACCACATCCGGGTCAGCCAGCGCCGCGGTCCTGCAGACCATGTCCGCGGTGCCAACGCTGGAACTGGTCGCCAGGACCGCTGATTCATATCCGTTCAACGCCGCCGATCACGCCCGCGAACCGCTTGACCTCGCGTCCTACGGTTTCGTCGAGGAGGAGTACTTCGTTTCCGGCAACGCAAACGTCTACACCCTGACCGACGGGACGCTGGCGGTCGAGAAGGCCGACGTGCCCTACGTCAACCGCATCCTGGTCCGCCGCCCGGCAGATCCCGCCGACGCGTCCGGCAGCGTGCTGGTCGACATCTACAACGCCTCCAACGGCTACGACATCGAGGACATGTGGCGTCGGCTCTACAGCAACATCCTGCTTGCCGGTCACACCTACATCGGTGTCACCAGCAAGCCGATCAACGTGGACGCGCTGCGCAACTTCGACCCGGCCCGCTATGAGCGGTTGACCTGGTACGACGAGCCCGTCGATACCTGTGCGCAGCGCGGGCCGGTGGACTTCGCCGCGCTCGGTCCGTTCGGTGAGGTGCCCTGCACCGAGACCGGTCTGGTCTGGGACATCCTGACCCAGGTCGGCAACGCTGTCCGCGATCCGCAGGCCGCTGAGCAGATCCTGGGCGGTGCCGAACTGACCAGCCTGATCCTGATGGGCCAGTCGCAGTCCGGACTGTACCTGAACACCTACGTGAACAACTTCCACGACGCGGTCAAGGCGTCCAATGGCGGCCAGCCGCTGTTCGACGGCTACCTGACCGCAGCCGGCAACTGGATGGAACGCTCGATCCGCGACGGCGAGTTCCAGAACGGTGGCTCCTCGGAGGACAACTCGCTGGCGTCGGTGCCTGGCCCCGATACCCCGGTCGACATCGACGTTCCCTGGCTGATCGTCGACTCCGAAGCCGACACGGCGCTGTTCCCGCAGGAGGCAACCGTGGAGCGGCCGCTGGCCGACCAGACCCGGGTCTGGCAGGTCGTCGGCACCGGCCACACCTACTCCATGTCACCGGTGGTGCCCGACAATGCCGAACTGGTGAAGGCCGGCCGCCCCGAGCGGGTGTTCCCCGAGGTCTACACCCCGTTCCCGATGGAACCGGCCTTCTTCGCCGCCACCCAGGCGCTTGTCGACGCCCACCAGGATGGCAGCACGCTGCCCGCCACCAGGTGGTTCGAACGGGACGCCTCCGGCGCCCTGGTGCGTGACGACCACGGCAACGTTCGCGGTGGGCTGCGCTACGGGATGATCGAACTGCCGATCGCCGAGTTCCTCGGCTTCACCCAGCCCGGGGACATGAATGGCGTGGCCAACCCGATCACCGTTGAGGAGTTCCGGCAGAACTGGACAGATCGCGCCGACTACCTGGCCCAGATGGCCGAGGTCGACGCCGGGTTGATCGAGGACGGTTACCTCACCCCCGACGGGGAGCAGTTGCTCGTCGAGCGGGCGAATGTCGTGCTTGATCGCATCGGCGTCGACTGATTGGACGCACCTGCGCCTGCCCGGCACAGCTTTCCGGGCAGGCGCAAACTCGCTGCGCGGACGGATACCCCCGGACCGGGCTAGAAACCGAGCCGGTTGAGGTGCTTGGGGTCGCGCTGCCAGTCCTTGAGCACCTTGACCTTCAGGTCCAGGTGCACCGGGGTGCCCAGCAGTGCGGTGATCTGGCGGCGCGCGGCGGTGCCGACCTGCTTGATGTGCTCGCCGCCGCGTCCGATCATGATCGGCTTCTGGGAGTCGCGCTCCACCACCAGGGACGCGTAGATGTCCAGCAGCGGCCTGTCCTCCGGGCGCCCTTCGCGCAGTCCCATCTCATCGACCTCGACCGCGATCGAGTGCGGCAGTTCGTCGCGGACTCCCTCCAGCGCGGCCTCCCGGATCAGCTCGGCGACCAGGGTTTCGGCTGGCTCGTCGGTAGTCTCTCCGTCGGGGTAGTAGGCGGGGCCCTCGTCCAGCAGCGACACCAGCACGTCGGCCACCAGTTCGACCTGCTCGCCGTTCACCGCCGAGCACGGCACGATGTGTTCCCAGCGCACCTGCAGCCTGTCCTGCAACGCGTCGATCTCGAGCAGGTGCTTGGCCAGCCGCTGCGGGCTGACCAGGTCGGTCTTGGAAGCGATCGCCACCAGCTTCGGCGGGCTCGACAGCGAGGCGATCTCGCCGACCAGGTACTCGTCCCCGGGCCCGACATGCTGGTTGGACGGAAAGAGCACCGCGATCACGTCCACCTCGCCCCATGTCGTGTACACCAGGTCGTTGAGCCGCTCCTGCAGCAGCGAGCGCGGCTTGCTCAGCCCGGGGGTGTCGATGATGACCAGTTGCGCGTCCGGACGGGAGATGATGCCGCGCACCGCGTGCCGGGTGGTCTGCGGTTTGCTGCTGGTGATGGCCACCTTGCTGCCCACCAGCGCGTTGGTCAGGGTCGACTTGCCGGCGTTGGGCCGTCCCACGAAGCACACGAAACCTGAGCGGAACCCGCTGTCGCCGGCCGGATCAGTCATCTGTGCCACCATCGGTCGTTGCGGGTTCGGGTGCCAGGCGCTGCACCAGGACGGTGTCGATCTGGTGCCGGCGGGCGGTGGCCTTTTCGGCGGTGATCTCCAGGCCGTTCCAGACGATCCGGGAGCCGGGGATCGGCACCATGTTCAACTCCTTGGCCAGCAGGCCGCCGACGGTTTCGACGTCCTCGTCGTCGAGCTCGAGGTCGAACAGGTCGCCCATATCGTCGACCGGCATCCGGGCCGAGATCCGCCACAGCCCAGAGGAGGTCTGCTCGACAAGGTCGGGCTCGGCGTCGTACTCGTCCACGATCTCGCCGACGATCTCCTCGACCACGTCCTCGATGGTTGCGATGCCGGCGGTGCCACCGAACTCGTCGATCACGATCACCATGTGCTGGCGGCTGCCCTGCATCTCGCGCATCAGGTCGTCCACCGGTTTGCTGTCGGGGGTGAAGGCAGGCGGCCGCATCACCGCCTCGACCGTCTCCCGCTTCTCGGCGTCCGGGTTGTCGTAGATCCGCCGCATCAGGTCCTTCAGGTACAACACCCCGACCACGTCGTCGAGGTTCTCGCCGGTCACCGGTATCCGGCTGAACCCCGACCGCAGCGCCAGCGACATGCCCTGCCGCAACGTCTTGTTGCGTTCGATGTAGACCACGTCGGTGCGCGGCACCATCACCTCGCGCACCAGGGTGTCGCCCAGCTCGAAGACCGAGTTGATCATCTCACGCTCGCCCTCGCTGGCCTCGGCGATCTTCTCGGCCTCGGCGATGAACGGCCCGTCGGCGTAGCCGTGACCCGGGGTGATCGCGTTGCCGATCAGGATCAGCAGCTGCGAGATCGGCCACAGGATGGTCGACACCACCGAGAGCGGACGCGCCGCGACGCCGGCCACCCGTTCGGCGTGCTGCCGGCCCAGCGTCACCGGGGCCACGCCCCAGGCGATGAACGCGACCAGCCCCATGATGGTTATGGTCAGGCCGAGTCTGGTGCCCAGGCCCTCGAAGTTGTCCACCACGACCAGGCAGACCAGCACGACGGCAGCCACCTCGCACACCACCCGCAGGAAGTGCGCGGTGGTCACCTCCGGGGCCGGGTCTTCGGCGATCTCCTGGACGGCCGCGGCGCCCGGCTGTCCTTCGGCCACCATCCGCTCCGCCCTGGTCGGCGAGATCCGGGAGAAGGCTGCATCGACCGCCGACAGCACCGCGGCTATCACGATCGCGATCAGGGCCGAGCCGACCATGACCCAGTCCAGACCGGTCACCGGCCACCCTTCGCCCGCCGCCAGTCGGCGATGATCCGGTCGTTGAGGTTGAACATGGCGGCCCGCTCCCCCGGCTCGGCGTGGTCGTGGCCGAGCAGGTGCAGCAGGCCGTGGATCAGCAGGTACTCCAGTTCCTCGGCGGGTTCGCGGCCGTTCTCGGGAGCCTGGGCCGAGGTGAACTGTGGGCAGATGACGATGTCGCCCAGCATTCCGCGGGGAGCGGCCTCACCGGGCTCGGGTGAGCGCAACTCGTCCATCGGGAAGCTCATCACGTCGGTGGGGCCGGGCAGGTCCATGAACCGCTGGTGGAGTTCGGCCATGGCAGCCTGGTCGACCAGCAGGACCGACAGCTCCGCCTGCGGGTGGATGCGCAACTCGGCCAGCGCGAACTCGGCCAACTGCATCAGCCGCAGCTCGTCCACCTGCTCCCCCGACTCGTTGTTGACGTCGATCATCGCTGCCCTCGAGTGCCACGACCCGAGAAGGTCTCGGCCAGAGTCGAGTCGTAGCGGTCGTAGGCGGCGACGATGCGTCCGACCAGCTTGTGCCGAACCACGTCCCGGTTGGTGAGGGTGCAGAATGCGATGTCCTCGACCCCGTCCAGGATCTCCTGCACCGCCCGCAACCCGCTGCGCACCCCGCCGGGCAGGTCGACCTGGGTGATGTCGCCGGTGACCACGATCTTCGACCCGAACCCCAACCGGGTGAGGAACATCTTCATCTGCTCCATCGAGGTGTTCTGCGCCTCGTCGAGCACGATGAAGGCGTCGTTCAGGGTACGGCCGCGCATGTAGGCCAGCGGCGCGACCTCGATCACCCCGCCGGTCAGCAGCTTCGGCAACGACTCGGCGTCCAGCATGTCGTGCAGAGCGTCGTAGAGCGGGCGTAGGTAGGGGTCGATCTTGTCGTTCAGGGTGCCGGGCAGGAAGCCGAGCCGCTCGCCGGCCTCGATAGCCGGACGGGTCAGGATGATCCGGGTGACCTGCTTGGCCTGCAGGGCCTGTACCGCCTTGGCCATCGCCAGGTAGGTCTTGCCGGTGCCGGCCGGGCCGATGCCGAAGGTCACGGTGTGGGAGTCGATGGCGTCGACGTACCGCTTCTGGTTCAGCGTCTTGGGGCGGATCGTCTTGCCGCGGGTGGACAGGATGTTCTGGGTCAGCACCTCGGCGGCGTGGGTGTCGTCGGCTGACAGGCTCATCGCGATCACCCGTTCGACCGTCTCGGCGGTCAGGCCCTGACCGGTGCGGAGGATCGTGATCAGTTCGGTGAGCACTTCGACGGCGGCGGCGATCTCGGCGGTGGATCCGGTGAGGGTGATCTCGTTGCCCCGGACGTGCAGGTCGGCGTCCAGGTCGCGTTCGAGGACGCGCAGGAAGGCGTCGCGTGGGCCGAGGAGCCGGACCATGTCGATCGAAGCGGGGACGGTCAACTGACGGTTACCGGGCAGGTGCGCCACGCTGCTGGCCGGTGACTCGTTGTCGTCTTGCTTGGTGAACGGTTGGTGGCTGGTAGTCAGGACGGTCCTTTCATCGCGTACCCAGCCATTCTACTCGCCGGGCAGTTGGGCGCCCACGGTCAGATTGGCTAGGCCTCTTCGTCGTCGCCGTCGAGGTCTTCGTCGCCCTGGTTGCGAAGGTCCTCCTCCGAGATGATGTGCATCGCCGCTTCCTCGGCGCTGGCTGCTGCCCCGTCGATGCCGACGTCCTCGGCCACCACGGTGGACTCCTTGTCCTCCTGGATGCTGCCGTTCTCGGTGGCGACCAGTCGTCCGGCCCGCTTGCTGCCGACCTCGCGAGGTTCACCCGTGGGGTTCCACGGGCCGCGGAGCTTGTGGGGGTCCTTCTCGGGCACCTCCTGCTCGACGCGTTGCTCGATGGTCTCGCCCTGCTTCATCTCGGCTGCGGTGTTGCCGAAGCCCTGGGCGGGTGACCAGTTCTCGGGTGCGGTGTAGCCCTCCTCCATCGGGTCGACGCCGCGGTCGATGAGGGAATCGGCGGGGCCCTGCTGGTCCAGTTGCTCAGAGGAGGACTCAGGCGTGTCGTCTATGAAGGCGGCGTCGCTGTTCATGTATCGATTCTGCCACCCTGCCCCACACGGCGCGGCCGGACGCGCCATCCGCGTCCGCTCAACGGGGACGTCAGGCCTGGGTCTGGGCGGCGTTCCGGCCACCGTGGAACCGGCCCAGCACCTCGGTGCGGCAGGCCTCGAATTCGCCGCGGGTGATGGCGGTCCGGATGGTGTCGACCAGCCGCACCGTGAACCGTTCGTTGTGGATGGTGGCCAGGGTGGACGCCAGCATCTCCTTCGCCTTGAACAGGTGGTGCAGGTAGGCGCGGGTGTAGTGCCGGCAGGTGTAGCAGTCGCAGTCATCGTCGAGCGGGCGGAACGCCCGCCGGTTGGCAGCGGTGTTGACGTTGTAGCGGCCTGCGGGGGTGTAGATGGCGGCGTTGCGGGCGACCCGGCTGGGGTTGACGCAGTCGAAGGTGTCCGCACCGGCCGCCACCGCGGCGAACAGGTCCTCCGGTTCGCTGATGCCCAGCAGGTGCCGCGGGCGGTCCTCCGGCAGTTCCTGGCTGCACCAGCCGACGATCTCACCTAGCCGCTGCTTCTCCAGCGCACCGCCGATGCCGTAGCCGTCGAAGCCCCGGCCGTCGACCTCGATGGCCGACAGGCCGCGGCAGGCCGCTCTGCGCAGGTCCTCGTACTGGGCGCCCTGGACCACCCCGAACAGCGCCTGGTATGGCTGTTGCGTCCGCTGCCGGGTGAGCTCGAGGTGGGACGCGAGGCAGCGCACCGCCCAGGCATGCGTCCGCTGCACCGACTGCTCCTGGTACTGCCGGGTGTTGAGCAGGGTCGTCAACTCGTCGAACGCGAAGATGATGTCGGCGCCCAACTCGTGCTGCACCCGCATGCTGACCTCCGGGGTGAAGCGGTGCCGGTCGCCATTGATCGGGGAGTTGAACCAGACGCCGTCGTCATCGACGTGCGCCTGCCGCTGCTTGCCCTCGGCGATCACATCGTCGTCCTGCAATCCGTCGACGTCCATGGCCAGCACCTTCTTGAACCCGACGCCGAGGCTCATCACCTGGAAGCCCCCGGAGTCGGTGAAGGTGGGCCCGGGCCAGTTCATGAAGGCACCCAGTCCCCCGGCCTGGTCGACCACATCGCTGCCGGGCTGCAGGTACAGGTGGAACGCGTTGGCCAGCACCGCCTGCGCGCCGAGGTCGGCCACCGATTCCGGCAGCACCGCCTTCACGGTGGCCTTGGTGCCGACCACCACGAAGGCGGGGGTGGCGATCTGGCCGTGCGGGGTGGTGATCACGCCGGCGCGTCCCAGCCCGTTGGGCAGCCGCTCGGTCACCCGGAAGCCGAACTGCGTCGCGGCCCCACCGGATGGTTCCGGCACCTCAGTCATTGCCCGATTCGGTCTTGCCCCAGTACCGGGCCTCGGCCTCGTCGGGGGTGATCAGGCCTTCCCGGATCTGATTCTTCAGCACCCGCTTGTCGTTGCGGCGGCAGATCACCTCGCTGACCAGGTACATCAGCACCATCGGCGCCGACAGCGCCAGCATCGAGAACGGGTCACCGGACGGGGTCGCGATGGCGCCGAAGACGAAGCAGCCGAAGACCGCAAAGGTTCGGGCCTTGCGCAGCGAATGCGACTTGACAAGCCCGAGCAGGTTCAGCATCACGATGATCACCGGCAGCAGGAAGCTGCCACCGAAGACCAGCAGCATCCGCATCTCCAGGGCGAGGAAGTCGTTGAGGTCCTGCAGGTTGGCGACGCCGGCCTCGGCGACGGTGAACCCGAGCATGAACTCGAACGCCTTGGGCAGCACCATGTAGCCGACCACGACGCCGGTGAGGAAGAGCGGGATCGCCGACAGCAGGAACAGCCCGGCGATCTTCTTCTCCCGCTTGAGCAGGCCCGGAACGATGAACGCCCACAACTGGTAGAGCCACACCGGGCAGGCGGCAATGATCGCGGCCAGCCCGGCCGCCTTCAGCGCCAGGATCATCGGCGCTGCCACGCCGGAGTTGACGACCTGGATGTTGGCGCTCGGATCCCGTGCCCGCACATTCTCGGCCGCAACCTGGTAGGGCCGCAGGATGAGCTCGACGATCGGCACGTAGAAGATGAACGCCACGATGAACAGCACCAGAATCGCGATCACCGAGATCACCAGCCGGTAGCGGATCTCGCGGAGGTGGTCCCACAGGCTCATCGCCCCGCTGTCGTCGAACTTGGGCGGACGAAGCCAGGCCAGCCTCCCTCCGGTCTCGCGTGCGCTGGTGTCGGCGGCCATGTCGGACTAGTGGTTGGCGGGTCGCTCGGGGTCGATGATTTCAGCCTCGTAGACCTCTCCCGACTGCTGTGGTTGCGCCGGGTATTGCTGAGCTGGGTACTGCGGCTGCTGGCCCGGGGTGCCCTGCTGCAGGTACGGCTGCTGGACCGGGGGGATCTGCTGGGGTGCAGGCTGCGTCGGCTGGCCGGCTGACGCCTGCTGGCTGCCGGGGGCGGCCTGCTCGCCGGCTGCCGGCTGAGCGGGCGTGCCATCCTTGCTGAGGTCTCGGGTTTCCTCCTTGAACTCCCGGATCGCCTTGCCGGACGCCTTGCCGAGGCCAGCCAGGCGGGTGGTGCCGAACAGCAGCAGAACCACCACGAGAATGATCAACAGCTCAGGCCATCCGATGGGCCCCATGGCTTCCTCCTGGTTTCGTGAAGCGAGTCACACCCATGCTATGCCTGCCCAGGACCATGACCCCGGAACCGGTCCGTCCCCGGTTCCTGGTCCGGCAGACTATCGCAGAACTGGTCGGTGATCCGCAGCGCTTCCGCCGCGGCCCGTGCCGCGCCGGCTCCAGCGTCCACCGGGTCGATCGCCGCCACCTGGTCGCCCAGTCGCAGCAGCAGCGAGTCCAGCCAGGCCGGGTCGCTGACCGCCAGCCGCACCCTCAACCGCCCGGACGCCAACTGTTCGACCGACAGCACCGGGTAGTACTCGGCCACCCAGGCCGCAGCCGGGGACAGCTCCAGGGTCACCGCCCCGTCGGAGGCGTCGAACCAGCCCTCGGGAAGGTCGGGCACCGGCCCGTGCGGCTCGGCCGGCTCCCCGGTCGGCGTCACCTCCACGATCCGGTCCAGCCGGTAGGTGCGCCAGGCCCGCCGCTGCAGGCTCCACGCCTGCAGGTAGGCAGCCGAGTCCCGCATCTGGACGTCGGCCGGGTCGACCAGCGGCGTGGTGGTCTCGCCGCGGGCGGCCCCGTCATAGGTGAGCTGGACGCGCTCGCCAGCCCTGATTGCGCTGACGAGCCGTTCCCGCAGTTCCTCGTCCCCGGTACTCACCGCGAGCAGCACCGGCTCGTGCTGGCCGGTGACCTCGGCCAGCTTGGCGCTGGCGGTCTCGGCGGCCTGCTTCAGCGGGCCGGTGGCCAATTCGGCGATCGCCTGCAGCGCGACCACCAGCGAGACGGCCTCGTCCGGGGTGAAGCGCAGTGGCCGGGTGAGGTAGTCGACGTTGCCGAGGTGCACCACTCCCTCCCCCTCGGCTGCGTCCATGTCGATCTCGATCAGGTCGTCCGGCAGCCCGCCGGGCAGCCCGCACATCCACAGCACCCTCAGGTCGGCCATCACCTGCCTGGGTGTGGTCGCGAAGTGCTTGGCCACCTCGGCGATCGGCACCCCCGGATTGACCCTCAGGTACGGCACCATGGCAAGCAGCCGGGCGACCTGCTCGGCTGAGGTGCTCACGGTGACTCCTCCTCGTCCGGGCCGTCGGCGAGCGGTGCCGGTTCGGCGGTTCGTCCATGGGTGACCAGCACGGCGCGCAACTGCCGGGCCACGTCGGCGCGCAGCCCATCCGGTTCGATGACCACCACGTCGGGACCGTAGGCCGCTATCTCCCCGGCCGCGTAACCGCTGGTGAACGGTACCCGGT
>NZ_JBASCI010000015.1:0-2690 GCF_049651565.1 Brooklawnia sp. | reverse complement strand
GGCTGGCCGTGGCCCGGCGTCCGGACCACCGGTGCTGCGGCGCAGGCTGACCGGCGGACCTTTCGCGCCCCTCAAAATCGCGTCCGGCTGCGACCGACGGTGCGCCTTCTGCGCGATCCCCTCCTTCCGCGGCGCCTACCTTTCCCGACCGGCCGACGAGGTGCTGGCCGAAGCCCGCTGGCTGGTCGGCCAGGGGGTCAAGGAAGTCATGCTGGTGAGCGAGAACTCCTCGTCCTACGGCAAGGACCTCGGCAACCGGGACGCCCTGCCCGCGCTGTTGCGCAAGCTGTCTGGAATCGACGGGCTGGAGTGGATCAGGGTCAGCTACCTGCAGCCGGCCGAGATCACCCCCGGCATGCTGGAGGCCATCGCCACCACCGACAGGGTGGTGCCGTACTTCGACCTGTCGTTCCAGCACGCATCCGCGCCGGTGCTGCGCCGGATGCGCCGGTTCGGCGACCCCGACAACTTCCTGGACCTGATCGGACGCGTCCGCGACCTGTCGCCGCAGGCCGGCATCCGCAGCAACTTCATCGTCGGCTTCCCCGGTGAGACCGAGGCCGACTTCGCGACGCTCTGCCAGTTCGTGGGCGAGGCCAGACTGGACGCCGTCGGCGTGTTCGCCTACTCCGACGAAGAGGGCACCGAAGGCACCCGGCTGGACGGCCACCTGGATCCCGACCTGGTCGGGCAGCGGCAGGACCAACTCTCCGACCTCGCCGACGAGGTGTCCAGCCAGCGGGCCGAGGACCGGGTAGGGCAGCAGGTCCGCGTCCTGGTCGAATCGTTCGTGGACGCAGAGGCGGTCGGCCGGGCCGCCCACCAAGGGCCCGAGGTGGACGGCACGACCACCTTGGCCGGGTCCCCCGACTGCGCGGTCGGCGACCTGGTCTGCGCCGAGGTGATCGACAGCATCGGCGTCGACCTGGTAGGTAAGGTAAGCAGATGATGACCAGCCAGCCCAAGTCGGAGAAGTTGCTGGGCTTCAGTTGGAACGTGCCGAACATCCTCACCATCCTGCGGATGGTGCTGGTTCCGGTCTTCGTCGTGGTCTTCCTGCTGAACCCGCACGACCAGACCTGGCGGCTGTGGGCCACTGCCGTGTTCACCATCGCGATCCTCACCGACAGCGCGGACGGCTACATCGCCCGCAAGTACAACCTGGTGACCAACTTCGGCAAGATCTGGGACTCGATCGCCGACAAGTCGCTGACCGGGATGGCGTTCATCGTGCTGTCCATCGTCGGCGAGCTGCCGTGGTGGATGACGATCATCATCCTGGCCCGCGAGTGGGGCATCACCGCGATGCGGTTCGCCGTCCTCAAGTACGGGGTGATGGCCGCCGATCGGGGCGGCAAGCTCAAGACGCTGGTGCAGTCGTTGGCGTTGATCGCGTTCCTCGCCTGGCTGCCGGCTCTCGGCTTCTGGTACGAAGCGCTCAAGTGGGCGCTGATGTGGATCGCCTTCATGCTCACCGTGCTGACCGGCATCAACTACCTGTTCGAGGCCGGCAAGCTGCGCAAGGCCTCGCTGGCGGCCGGGGGACCGGTGGCGCTGGTGGACGGCCGCTGGCAGCCGCTGGCCGGCGAACCGGCGGTCTCACCCGAGATCGAGCATGACCCGCCGAGCTGAGTCGGGCGCCGACGCGGCGGACGAGACCGTTCGGCTGCTGAAGCAGCTGGGCCTGACGATGGCGACCTGCGAATCGTTGACCGGCGGGGGCATCGGTGCCACCATCACCGCGGTGCCGGGCGCCTCGGAGGTTTTCCGCGGCGGCCTGATCACCTACGCCAGCGACCTGAAAGTGTCGCTGGCCGGGGTGGCAGCCGACCATGTCGCCAGGCACGGAGTGGTCAACGAACGAACCGCCAAGGAGATGGCCGTCGGCGCTGCCTGGAACTGCCGCGCCGACATCGGATTGTCGGCCACCGGCGTCGCCGGGCCAGATCGGCAGGACGGCGAGCCGCCCGGCACGGTGTGGCTCGGCCTGGAGCTGCCGGTTCGCTGGGCCTGCCGGATCAGGGCCCGCCGGCTCCACCTCGCGGGGCAGCGTGCCGAGATCAGACAGCAGACCATCTGTGCGGCGTTGGACTGGCTCAATGAGTGCCTGACCGAATCGGGCGTCGCGGGGCAGGAATAAACCGCACGGAAATGGGTGTTCTCCCCGTATCGGCGTCCGCACCGGGTGTCTTTCGGGGAGGTAACACCATGGCCACGTTGGCACGTGAACTGCTTGGCGAGGTGCTGCGCGCCGAACGGATGCGGCAGGGACGAACGCTGCGAGAAGTCTCGGTGGCCGCCCGGGTCAGCCTTGGATACCTGTCCGAAGTGGAGCGGGGACAGAAGGAGGCCTCCAGCGAGTTGTTGTACGCCATCAGCCAGGCCCTTGGAGTGTCGCTGTCAAAGGTGTACGCCGAGGTGTCGGAACTGTTCGTCGAGGCGGAGGCCAAGAGCGGCCCAATGGCTGCCTGAGCCCCTCAGCGTCAGACGAGTTGATCCGTCCGCCCACTGCCGGGCTGTTGGTCTGTTTGCGCTGCTGACTCGCCCGGCACCCGGCGGAATCGGCCTAGGAGACTGCTGAAGAAGGCGTGTTTCAGTTTGGGATGAGCGGGACGGGCGGGTCGCCATCACTTTGGCCGTCGGAGCGGCTCTGGTAAGTCACAGCGCGTGGCTGGACACGAGGTCGACCC
>NZ_JBASCI010000014.1:0-2750 GCF_049651565.1 Brooklawnia sp. | reverse complement strand
TTCGAGGCCGTGGTGCGGATCGAGACGCCGGGGGAGCGCAACTACTACCTGCACGGCGGCATCATGCAGTACGTGCTGCGGAACCTGAAGAACAGCTGAGGCTCGCCCCTCGTTACTCCGCGGAGTCCGTGGTCGGAGGCATCGTGGTGATGTCGTCGGCCGCGGACTTCGGTGTCTGCTCGCCGGGCTGCGCGGTGGGCATTCGGTAGGGGTTGCCGATATCGGTGGACGCCTCGGTTGCGCTGCCGGTGCGGTCGTGCAGCACCATCCTGCCGTTGTCCAGGTCGAGGGGGTCGGGGCCGGTGCCGCCCTGCCTTGAGTCGACCAGCAGCATCTTCTCGGCCCGCTTCACCTCCTCCCAGTGCGCGTGACCAGGCATGAAGATGCTGAACACATCACTCATCGGGCTCCTCGTCGGTCAGCGCGGCGCGCAGTTGGTCTCCCACGGTACGCAACTCGTCAACGGTGGGACGGGTGCGCGGCCACAGGAAGCCGCGCAGGCCGTCCTTGCGGCGCCGCGGGATCACGTGCAGGTGGTAGTGCGGGACGGACTGGCTGACCACGTTGTTGTTCACCAGCAGGGTGCCGTCGGCGCCGAGGGCGGCCTGCTGGGCAAGGCCGATCCGGCGGGCGGCGACCAGCATCTCGGCGTACAGCTCGGCGGGCAGGTCGTAGAGGGTCTCGTGATGGTCGATCGGGCAGACCAGGGTGTGGCCGGGGAAGACCGGCCGGACGTCCAGGAAGGCGATGAACTTGTCGGTGCGCAAGATCACCTCAGCGGGGGTGGCGCCGGAGATGATCTGGTCGAAGACGTCCATGTCACCCAGTGTGCCGACCGGGCCTAGAAAAATGTCAGTGGGCTGGTGCACACTAGGTATTGAATCGAACGACTGTTCGACGACAGGAGGACGTCATGACCACAGTCGCACGCCGGCCCGCACCCGCCCCGGACGAGGCCTCGACGCCGGCATTCCGGCAGTATCCGCGGCGGCGTCCTGACCGGACGGGAGTCGCCTCGGCGCACCAGGCAGGGGGAGCCGCCCGCAGCGTCGACCGCGATGAGGCCGGGCTGCGGGCCAGTGCACAGACCGGGCAGATCTACACCCCGCCGGGTTGGCCCGAGGTGGTACTGCCGCCCGGCGCGCCCGACTGGGAACAGAGCGCCAGCGCCTGGCTGCTCGACTGCTGCCCGGCCGACTACCGCGGTTACCCGGTGCTGCGTCGGCATCCCGTGGTGCTGGCCAGGTTCGCCGCCGACTTCGTCGAGGGCCAGATCCGGTCGAGCCGGCAGGCGCTGTCGCAGGCCCGGGCCAGCCTCACCGACTACGTCGAGCCGCAGGTGCTCGACAGCGCGACCGCGATGCTCGAGGCCGAAGAAGCCCGCCTGATCCGGGTTCGGCGGGCGGTCGCCCTGGTCGAGGAGGCGCTGCGCGGCAAGATCTTCATCCGCAAGCTGTGATGGCAATGCCGGACGCCGCGGGCGCGGTCAGGTCTGGACGATTTCCCGCTCGGAGGGCAGGTGCGCCCCTGACCCGTCGGGTCTGCGGAAGGCGATCGGCAGGCCACGGGCGTGCTGCCAGTCCAGGCTGTCCATCGCATGCAGGTGGTCGTGCGGCTGGGTGCTGTTCCTCGAGTTGCCGCAGGCGGCGACGACCTCACCGGCCTGCACTCGCTGACCCATCCGGACCGCGATCAACCCGCGTTGCAGGTGTGCCAGCAGCACGAACGGGCCACGGCTGGCGACGGCCAGCACGACATGGTTCCCGGCCACCGCCTCGTCACCCTGCCGGAGTCGGCCCGGTTGGGTCAGCAGGTAGGCCAGCCCGGCCCACAGCGAGCGATGGGCCCTGTGCTCGGGTTCGGCGTCGTGGCTGGCCACCACCGTGCCGCTGAGCCACTCACGGTTCCAGCGTAGGTGTGCACAGGAAGAAGCCACCTCGGCGAGCTGGCCGGTCAATTGGCCGGGCCCGCCGAGGTGGCTACGGGGGAGTGGGTAGTTGGACCTACTTGGTGGCCGAGGGCAGCCAGACCGACGACCAGCCGATGATCGGCTCGCCCCAGCCCTCCGCCGGCTCTTCCAGCGGGATTAGGCCAACCCCGGTCGGGGCTCCGTTGCTGTACACCATGCCGTCGCCGGCGTACATCGCAACGTGTCCATACGGGTTGCCGACCGGGTTGCCGTCGTACCAGATCAGGGCGCCGACCGGGATGTCCGACATGTCGGTGTGCATCTGGCCGGCGGCGATGATGGTGTTCGCGGACTGCTGGGCGCCGACCTCACCGGCCGAGGAGTAGCCGTAGAACGCTGCCACCAGCGACAGGCACATGTTCTGGTAGCCCCAGTTGCCCGTCATCTCGGCGGCCTTGGCCATTGCCTCGTCAACCGAGGCCGGGGTGAGCTGGCCTGGTGCGGTGGTGGTGTCCACCGAGAACGCGGGCTCGGCCGGAGCGACCTCCGCGTGCTCGACCTCGGCCTGCTGGACAGGCTCCTCGGAAACCTCCGGCTCAGCAGTCTCGGCGCTCGGCTCAACCGACGGCAGGCTGGCGGCAGGGGTGGTGGCGGCCGAATCGAGCTCGGCTCGCGAGGCGTCGCGGCTGATCGGTGTCTCACGGGTCTGCGCCGGGGCGGTCGCCGTCTGGGTGGCGGGGGCCGCGGACAGGGCCGAGCTGCCGGCGATCATGCCGCCCGAGACCGAGCCGATCGCCACCAGCAGGCCCAGGCTCGCGGCGATCCGCCTGCGGCCTTGCCG
>NZ_JBASCI010000013.1:0-25731 GCF_049651565.1 Brooklawnia sp. | reverse complement strand
GGACGGTGCCGTGCTCGCCGCCAGTGGCGAAGACCACCACCACCCGGTGGCCCCGCTCGGCCGCGAGCATCATTGTGCCGGCGGTCTGGCTGGCCTCGTCATCGGGATGGGCATGCAGGAAGACGATTGTGGACACATCGCAATTGTTCCAGCCTTCAACAACGCATCTGCGCCACGACCAATGCACGCCTCGACGCGGCCAACGTCCTTCAGGCGGTGGCATCGACGATCACGGTGGCCCGTGTCTCGCCCGATGTCGCCCGAACTAGTGGTCGCTGAAGTCGCGCACCGCCTCCTGGTCGACCTCAATACCCAGCCCCGGACGGTCCGGGATCGGCAGGCAGCCGTCTACCAGTTCGAATCGCTGGTCGCTGATCTCGGTGCGCAGCGGGTTGGGGCTCTGGTCGTACTCCAGGGCGGGATCGTTCTGCAACGGGTGCGCGACGAAGGTGTAGGGGATCGGCGGGATGATGGCGATCGCCTGCAGCGCGGTGGCCAGTGCGACCGCCGACCCCCACACGTGCGGCACCACCCGCACGCCACGGGCTGTGGCCAGGGCGAGGATCTTGGTGAACTCCGACAGCCCGCCGCAGCAGGAGATGTCGGGCTGGATGATGGCCGGGCGGCCTTCGGTGATGAACCGGTCGAAGCCGTACCGGGTGAAGTGCGCCTCGCCCCCGGCGATCGGGACGCGCAGGCGCTGCGACAGCGCCCGGTAACCGGCCAGATCCTCCGGCACCACCGGTTCCTCGAACCAGCCGACCCGGCACTCCTCGAGCACCGCGCCCATCTGCAGTGCACCGGCCAGGTTGTAGGCGTGGTTGGCGTCCACCATCAGCTCCGGTGCACCGCCGATGGCGTCCCTGACCAGCCGGACCCGCCGGGCGTCGTCGGCCAACGGCAGCAGGCCCACCTTCATCTTCGCGGCGGTGAAGCCAGCCTCGAAGAAGCCGGTGAACTGGCGTGCCAGGGCGTCACGTTGGGCGTCCGAATCGGTGGTCGCCGAATAGTAGCCACCGGTGGCGTAGGCGAGCACCCGATCGCGGAATGATCCCCCGAGAAGTTCGTGAACCGGGCGTCCCAGCGTGCGGCCGTAGGCGTCCCACAGCGCATTGTCGATCGCGCTGATCGCCTCGATATAGGTTCCGGACTGGCCGAAGTCGCGGGTGGCCGCGTACATCCGCTCCCACGCACTCAACGGGTACACCTCACCCATCTCGGTGAGCAGCGGCGCCAGCACGTCATGCACGCAGGTGGCCACCGGAGTCGGCGGACCGTACTGCCCGCCCTCACCCCAACCAACCACGCCGTCGGAGGTCTCCAGGCGCACCAGCAGGCTGTTGCGCTGCGGGAACGGTGCCTGGGACGAGTAGAAGCTCTGTGCGCCGAGCCTCACGCGGGGGATGAAGGTGTCGATGCGGGCAATCCTCAAGGCGGCCTCCTCGCCGGTCGAATGATCACAGAGAAACTAGCACGCGTCCCGCCGCTAGCGTGGGGTCATGGAAGCCTGGGACAACCTCGCCCACCAAGTCACCTTGTTGGCGATCAATCCGGAGACCGGCCGGGTTCGTCGGCGCACCGACCTGGCCCTGGCCACCGCCGGCGGGGCACTGGCCGAGCTCGCGCTGCAGGAGCGGGTCAGCCTGGTCAACAAGAAGGTTCGGGTGCACGACCCCCGACCGACGGAGGACCCGTTGCTGGACACCATGCTGCGGGTGCTGGCCGAGCAGGGCGAACGACGGCCAACCCGGATTCTGGACACGGCACGGAAGGCGTACCTGAACCAGGCGCTGGGTGAGCTGGTCACCAACGGGTGGGTGATCCTGACGCCCGGTTCCGGGCTGCGTGGTGACCGCTACCGGGTGGTGGACACCGAACGGCTCGAGCGGATCCGGCAGGAGGCGGCCGCCGCGCTTCGCAACCCAGAGACCGTGCCGGCCCGGACCGCCTGCCTGGGCGGGCTGGCGGCCCAGTTGGCGCTGGCCAAGGAACTCGTCCCGGAACTCAACTGGCGCCAGCGATGGTCGGCCAAGTCGAAGCTGGAGCGCCGCGACTGGGTGGTCAAGGCGATGCGGGACGTGATCTCGGCCCGGCAGGCGGCTGCCGCAGCTGCCGCCAGTTGAGTGTTCGGCGGCGCCTCAGTCCAGTGGGTCGACGGACCGGACGACCAGGCTGCCCCCGGCCACGCTGAACCTGACGTTCAGGCCGGCGAAGCTGAGCCCGTAGAGCCGGCCAGGGTCGTCCTGATAGGCCGGCCGGGGGTCCTCGGCAAGCAGCCCGCGAAGGGCGTCCCTTTTGTCGGTCGGGATGCCGGCGAGCAGGTCGTCCGGGATCTCGACCTGCAGGCGGTGCCGCTGGTTGGCGGTGGTGAAGCCGAACCGGGCGTCGGGGTGGACGTCGTCGGCCACGTAGGGCTTGATGTCGAGGATCGGTGTGCCGTCCATCAGGTCGGCGCCCCCGACGTGCAGCACCGGGCCCAGCCGCGGGTCGTACTCGACCTGCAGCAGTCGCACCGAGGACAGCCCGATCGGGTTGGGGCGAAACGGCGACCTGGTGGCGAAGACGCCCATCCTCGTCTCACCGCCGAGCCGCGGCGGCCGCACCATCGGCGACCAGCCCTGGCCGTCGGGACGCACGGCGGCCGAGAACTCCCAGATCAGCCACAGGTGGCTGAATCCGGCCAGGCCGCGCACGGCGTCCGGATTTCGGAAGGGCGGCTCGAAGACGACCTGGGCGCGCAGTTCGGGCACCAGACCGGCCTGCCGGGGGATGCCGAACTTGGCGGGGAAGTCGCTGTGGATCCTGGCGATGGTGATCACGCGGCCGCCCTCGCTGCGGCGGTGGAGTCGCGCACCACCAGCTTGACCGGCAACAGCACCGGCTGCTCGCTGCTGCGGGCTCCGCCAATGATCGCCAGCAGGTTGCGCACTGCGGTGCTGCCCTGCAGCGCCAACGGCGAGGCGACCGAGGTGAGCGCGGGTACCGTCAACGCGCCGCTGCGGGAGTTGTCGAAGCCGATGACGCTGACATCGCCCGGCACCGAGACCCCCTGGCTACGGAGTCCACGCACGAAGCCGATCGCCATCACGTCACTGGACGCGATGACCCCGGTGGTCGGGTTCTGTGCCCAGCGCTCGGCCGCCCGCACTCCGCCTTCGACCGTGGGCTGGTTCGGACCGACCCGCCGCACCCGTAGGTCGAGCTGGGTGCCGACCTCCTCAAGTGCCCGCCAGCGGATGCCATCGGTCCAGGACGTGGGCGGACCGGCGATGTAACTGATCTCGCGGTGGTCCAGGTCGTGCAGGTGCTCCGCGGCCCGCCACACCCCGCCGGCACCGTCGGTCAGCACACTGGGCACGCCGGTGACGATCCGGTTCAGCACCATGATGGGCCGTTGCTTGGCGATCGCCCTGATCCCGGAATCGGGCAACCGCGGACTGGCCAGCACCAGCCCCTCGACAGCCGGCAGGAAGGTGTCGACCGCGCTTCGCTCGCGGGCCTGGGACTCCTGAGTGTCGCACAACAGCAGGGTGTAACCGGCAGCTTCGGCGGCCTCTTCCGCTCCCCGGAAGACGTCGACGAAGACCGGGTTACCGATGTCGGCCACAACCATCGCCAACAGCCGGGTCTGCAAGTGGTTCAGGGCTGGGGCGACGTTCGCGCGCCGGTAGCCGAGTCGGGCGGCGGCGGCGCGCACCTTCTCGGCCGTAGCCGCGCTCACCCGCCCCGGCCTGGCCAGCGCCCGCGACACCGTCGACGGGGCGACCCCGGCGTCCCTGGCAACGTCGTAGATGGTCGGCACCTGATCAGCCTCGGCCGGTCGCTCGCTGTCCATGACACGCAACGGTAGATGCCCGTCAATGTGGACTGCCCTCGGGGCAACTCGGAACACCAAGCGAAGTATCCGGACTTCCCACCCGCACTTCTGACAACATCTGGCAACGCCTGCCAGCTCCTCGGGAAGCACGATTAGGGTCCGATTCCTGGTCGTGGCGTTCATCCCGGACCTTTCGCTGTGGCCGTCGGGAGTCATGGGTCTTGTCGCGATGTCCTGATCGACGAGGCCCTTCGAAATCAAGCCAGGCAACATGGAGGATTCATGACTCAACGAGTCAGGGTGGGCATTCTTGGGCTGGGGGCTGCCGGACGGATCCATGCCCAGGCGCTCAGGGAGCTGTCCGACCGCGCCGAAGTCACCGCGTTCAGCGGTGTGGACGCCGCAGACGCAGTCAGCGTCGGGTGGCCCGGGGCAGCGTTCCTGGAGCCCGACGACCTGGTCGGTGCTCCCAACGTGGACGTGGTAGCGGTCTGCAGCCCGAGTGAGTATCACGGCCGGAACGCCATCTCTGCGCTGGAGAACGGTAAGCACGTGGTGGTGGAGAAACCCCTCGCCCTGACTGTCGAGGAGGCCGACCGCATCGTCGAACTCGGGCGCGAACGGAACCTGCTGGTGTCACCGATCTCGCAACGGCGGTTCGAGACCGACTACGCCGAACTGAAGAAGCTGCTTGGTTCCGGCGCGCTGGGCGAGGTCCGCCTGGTGACCACACACGCCCATTGGTGGCGGACCAATGAGTACTACCAGGCGGCGCCCTGGCGGGGCCGGATGTGGAGCGGGGGAGGCTCCCTGATGAACCAGGGCGTGCACACCGTCGACCTGATCCAGTGGCTGTGCGGTCGGGTGGTGGAGGTGACCGCCCAGTACGGCACCCTCGGACACCAGATCGAGGCCGAGGACACCACCGTGGCGACGTTGCGCTTCGCCAGTGGGGCCTTGGGGCTGTTGAGCACCTCGACGGCCACCCCGCCGGGATCGCCGGCCACCGTCGCGATCTACACCGACCGCGGCGTGGTCGAACTCGGGCAGGGCGGAATCCTGCGCTGGGAGGTCGACGGGGTCGCACCGCCGGCCGGATGCGGCAACGGCGCCAGCGGAGCGGCCGACCCGCTGGCCATCGGCATCGAGGGCCACAAGACCCAGTGGCGGGACGTGCTGAATGCCCTGGCCGAGGGCCGGGAACCGGCCGTCACGGCGGAGTCAGGAGCAGCCGGGGTCCGGCTGATGTGCGCCATCTACGAATCGGCCGATACCGGGGTCGCGGTGCGTCCGACCGACCTGTCGCGGACCCTGACCTGGTGAAGCGCCCTATGCACCACAAGATGATGGGAGGAACAGTGTGGCTCCACGCATAGCAGCAAACCCGATCCCGTACTGGCTGAGGGGAAAGGTCTCGGCCGAGGGTGCCAAGACCTTCGAGAACCTCGACCCGGCGTTCAGGGACCTGGCCGAGATCGGGTTCAAGGCCGTCAAGGCCGATGTGCCCGAGGGCATGAGCACCGCGGCTTACCTGGCCTGGCTGGACAGCTATGGCCTCGTGCCAGCCGTGAGCCTGTACAACTCGACGTTCGATCGGACGCTGCCGATCGCCGAGGATGTCGAACGGGCGAAGCGGTTCGCCGCCCAGCAGCGTCAACTCGGGCTGGACGCCACCATGCTGTGTCCGATCTTCGTGCCCGAGCGGTTGGGCAAGCCAGCCGTCGGAGCGAACTTCGACGCCGGCCGGCTGCAGAACGTCATCGCCGACATCGCCACGGTGGCCGATGCGCTCATCGCCGAAGGCATCCGGCCACTGTTGCACGGCCATGTCGGCGGCTGGGTCGAGACCGAGTACGAGCTGCGGACGGTGCTGGACACGCTGGGCCCGGAGCGACTGGGCTTTGGGCCGGACACCGGTCACCTGACCTGGTGCGGCATGGATCCGGCGGTCATCATCAGTGACTACGCCGACCGGGTGGGCGCCATCCACCTCAAGGACGTCTTTCCCGACCACATCGGGAAGACCGAGGAAACCGTCGAGCTCAGCTACGGCGAGACCGCCCAGACCAGGCGGCTGTGGGCCGAGCCGGGCAAGGGGGTCGTCGACCTGCTCGGCGTCGTCGAGGCGATGCCGGTCGACTACGCCGGCGATTACATGATCGAGGTCGACGTCCCCAGCATCCCGAGCGCCTACCAATCGCTCAAGGAGTCGTACGAGTGGGCCGTCCAGAACCTGCGCGGCGTCGAGATCTGAAACCACCACGCGAGAACAACAATCAGGAGAACAGAATGATCTACGAGCTGAACCACTTCGGCATCTTCGTGCAGGACCTGGCGGAGGCGCTGCGCTTCTTCCGCGACGGATTCGGTTTCGAAGTCGTCTTCAACAAGCTGAACGAGAAGACCAACACTGACATCGTCTACCTGCAGGTCGCCGGTGGCATGATCGAACTGCTCGCCCCCCGCACCCCGAGCGCGGACCAGAAGTTCGGTGTCGACCACATCGCCTTCCTGAGCAATGACCTGGACGCCGACTACGAGCGGCTGGTCGAAATGGGGGCCGGCGAGCTTGAGCGACCGCGCGTCGCCGGGACGGGGGAGGGCCGGCTGGCGTACGTCACCGATCCGAACGGGGCCAGCGTCGAACTCATCCAGCGCGACCTGGTCATCCGCAGGGCGAAGCCGGTTGAGCACGAGCACGTCGTCGCGTTCGACCACTACTCCATGTATGCCAATGACCTGACCGCGGCCCGCCGGTTCTACCAGGCCGGGCTGGGCATGGAGAACCTCATCACCTGGCCTATCCCCGAGCGGAACCTCGTCATCGACTACCTGCACTACGGCTACGACGTGCTGGAGCTGCTGCACGAGGGCCAGGCGATGGACAGCCAGTTCCCGCACTTCGCGCTGCGGGTCGAAAACGTCGACGCAGCGGTGGACAGCCTCGCCAAGAAGGGCATCAACCCCTCAGTCGAGCCCTGGCCGCTCAAGGTCGGCACCGGCAAGCAGGTGCAGTTCACCGACTCCAACGGAGTTACCGTCGAACTGCTGGACCGGGTCGACCTCCGCGAGCTCGAGGCCCCGCAGGGCGCCTGAGCGCCCCCTGCACGACGCGCCAGCCGGCACGGGCGGTCACCGCTGCTGAGGCCACCCGTGCCGGCAGGCAGACGATGCTAGCCGATGATGTCGTACAGGCCGATGGCACCGACCGCGAAGATCGCGACGGCCGAGATGATCAGGTAGATCATGAAGACATTGCCATCCTTGATCCGCTTGTCGGTCTCGGTGAACGACAGGTAGACGGTGGCGACCGCGACGACCATCAGGTAGATCGCGTTCAGGGTGCCGCCCAGGATCACCAGCGCGAGCGGTTGGGCGACCACGGTGGCCAGCAGACCCCAGCTCACCGGCATGATTATCATCAGCAGCCGCATGACGAAGTTGCGGCGCCGGGCGTCGGTCCACTTGTACACGCCGAAAACCGCCAGGGACGCCGATGTCTGCCGGGCGAGTCCGGGGACGTTGGCGAGGATCGTCTTGTACAGGGCGATGGCGGCGAAGACCAGGAAGACCGGACCAACCCAACTGCCGATGGTGTCGGTGAAGATTCGCGAGATGGTGGCGATCAGCTCGTTGCCCCTGACCTCCAGGCCCTGCTTGTACAGCACGGTGGCGCCCAGCATGTAGAAGGCGGCAGTCGACATGGTGTAGATCACCCAGGCGATCCACGCGTCCTTCTTCATCACCGAGATCCAGCCGCGGGCGCGGGCGGCCCATTCGTCCGAACCGTCGTTCGGGCCGGTCCAGGCGGCATAGCCCTTCTCGACCACCCAGAAGCTGTAGCCGGAGATCTCGCCGGCGCCGACACCCGTGAGGCCGAACATCGACAGCGCCACACCCATCGACCCTGCCGCGATCCGGAACCGCATGCCATCGGCCAGTTCGGCGCCGGTCCAGGCGAACTGGGTGAACTGGATGCCGAAGACCATCGCGACGATCAGGAAGGTGACCACCACCACCAGGAAGGTCGAGATCACCTCGATCAACTCGTACTTGTTGATCTGGTGAATGATGATCGCGATGACGATGAAGATCCACACCCAGATGCCCATCGACAACGGCGACATCGGATCACCACCGAACGGCAGCAGCATCGACATCGCCAGTGCCGCCGACCCCACCACACCGGCCTGGCTCGCCATGAACTGGAAGAACATCAACAGCACGATGTAGGACGCCCAACTGCGTCCGGCGATCCTGGGCGGGACCTCGTCGTAGCCGAACATGCCGGGCCGGCCGGTGGAGATGGACCAGCGGGCCAGCTCGATCTGCACAGCCACCTTGACGAAGGTGGACACGAAGACCAGCCACAGCAGCACCATCCCGACACGCGAGCCGAGGGTCGTGGCGGTGATCAGCTCTCCCGATCCGACGACCGCAGCGCTGGTGATCATGCCCGGGCCGAGGAACCGCAGGCTCGGTCCCCAGCCCTTCGGCGGCTCCATGATCTTGGAGGGATCGAGCACGTACGGGTCGTCTTGCGCCTCGGCTGGGATGACCTGAACCTCGATAAGTTCGGGCACTGATCCCGGGTCTGGCCCCGATTGCCGGCAGTTTCGGTCCCTGGGACCGGTGTCTGCCCGCCACCTCAGCCCTGCCGGGCTAGTGGCCTGCTCGGGCAGGCTCCGGCTAAAGCCCGATGACCTCGAAGGTGACCGCGTACGGCACTCCCACGGCCTCACCCACCGACCTCGCCATCTGCTCAAGGAACGGCCGCGGCTTGGCCATCGGGTGGTCGCCCAGAGCCTCCAGGTAGACCCGGTGCGCCTCCAGCGAGGCGACCCCGGCGTCGAAGCTGTCGGTGACGTCCACGTAACCATTCGACTGTGGGCTGGCCGCGACCAGAAGGTACCTGGCCGACCATGGCACCAGGTCCTCCTGGTGCACCAGGTCGGGGAAGACCCAGCGGTTGGCGGCGTCCCGCACCCCGTCGAGCACCGCCCGCCCGACGGCGATGTGGTCAGCCTGGTTCGGTGTCGCTGGTCGCCAGTAGTCGTGGAAGTTGCCGGTGATGACCACCTCTGGACGCAGCAGGCGCACCGCACGGGCGATGTCCTTGCGCAGTTCGAGGCTGTAGGTGACCGTCCCGTCCGGGTAGTCGAGGAAGTCGACCTTGTCCACACCCACCAGCGCCGCCCCGGCGATCTGCTCCTGCACCCGCAGCGGGCCGGCCTCCGCGGGTGGCACCGAGTCGATGCCGGCCTCGCCGCGGGTCACCAGCAGGTAGCTCATCTTCTTGCCCTGCCTGGTCCAGCGGGCGACGGCCGCAGCCGCGCCGTACTCAAGGTCGTCCGGGTGGGCCACGATGGCAAGGGCGGTCGTCCAGTCCTCATCAATGGCGCGCAATTGGGTCATGACGATCACAATAAGTCGGATCGGACCGGCAGGTCATAGGGTGTGGGTCATGCCCAGCTCACTGCTCACTGTCATGCTGCCGGTCTTCCTGGTCGTCGCGGTGGGCTTCGTGCTGGCGCGCCTGTTCACCATCGACCAACTGAGCCTGAACAAGGTGCAGTTGTACGGGCTGACGCCGGCGCTGGCATACAGCTCGATCATGACCACCGAAGTCTCGTTCGCCGACGTCGGCCGGTTGGCAGCCGGCTACTTCGGTTCGCTGCTGGTGGCCGGGCTGCTGGCCGCCCTGATCGTCCGGGCCCTGCCGGCCGAGCGCAGGCGCGGGACGATCGGCTCCATCGTGCTGGGCAACAACGGCAACTTCGGGCTACCGATCGCGTTGCTGGCACTGGGCCAGCCAGGTCTGGACCAGGCGATCGTGATCTTCATGTTCGCGATCGTGTTGCTGTGGACGCTCGGGCCGGCGTTGTTCGGCGGCACACTGACCGTTGCCGGGGTGGCCGGCAGCATCTTCCGGCTGCCGGTGATCTGGACGATGGCGCTGGCCGTGGCGTTCCGGTTGGTGGGTTTCCAGCCGCCGCCCGGAGTGGCCACCGGTATCGACATGATCGCGGACGCCTCCATCCCGATGATCCTGCTGGCGCTCGGCATTCAGCTCGGCTACGGCAAGCGGGTGATAGTGAACGCGGCGGTGGTCACCGCGGTGCTGGCCAAGCTGCTGCTGGTGCCGGCGGTCGGCCTGGGGGTGGGCTGGCTGATCGGCCTGCGCGGCCTGGAACTGCAGTCGATCGTGCTAGCCATGGCGATGCCGTCAGCGGTCAACGTCTTCCTGTTGGCGCTGGAGTACGACCACGATGCCGACACGGTGGCCAGCATCGTGGCGGCGTCCACGCTGCTCAGCCTGGTAACCATCTCGCTGGTGGTGGCCAACCTGCCGTTACTGGCCTGACCAGGACGAGCGTCCCGGCCGCGATGGCCCGCTGCGGGTGGTGCGCCCCACCGCGGGGACTGTTAACCTGCGCCGATGGCAGGTGGACTGGCGGCACTGCTCGACGACGTGGCGATGATCGCCAAGATGGCCAGCAGCGCTGGCAGCAAGGCGATCGGCGTGGTGGTGGACGACTCCGCGGTCACCCCGCGCTACGTGCACGGCTTCGAGCCGGCGCGGGAGCTGCCGATCATCTGGCGGATCGCCAAGGGGTCGCTGCGCAACAAGCTGGTCTTCATCCTGCCGGCTGCCCTGCTGCTCAGCCAGTTCGCGCCGCTGCTGCTCACCCCGATCCTGATGCTGGGCGGGCTCTACCTGAGCTTCGAGGGCGCCGAGAAACTGCTGGAGTACGTGACCGGAGAGCACAGGCACAAGACCGAGCAGGCGTCCCCGGTCGTCGACATCGGGGTGAACCGGGAGGACCAGATGGTCCGCGGCGCCATCACCACCGACCTGATCCTGTCCGCCGAGATCATGGCCATCTCGTTGAACGCGGTTGCGGGGGCCGATTTCTGGCCGCGGGCACTGGCGTTGGTGCTGGTCGCCATCGGCATCACCGCTCTGGTCTACGGCACCGTGGCGCTGCTGGTGAAGATGGACGACATCGGGCTGCGGCTCACCGAGGGCGAATCGGCTGGTCGGCAGCGGCTGGGACGCGGGCTAGTGGCGGCGATGCCGAAGGTGATGTCGGCGCTGTCGGTGATCGGTCTGGTGGCGATGCTGTGGGTGGGCGGCCACATCCTGCTGACCGGAGCAGACACCCTCGGCTGGCACGCGCCGTACGAACTGGTGCACCGGCTGGCCGATCCGGCGCACGCGGTGCCGGGGGTGGGCGGCCTCCTGGCCTGGTTGGTCGACACCCTCGCTTCGGCGATCGTGGGCGTGCTGGTCGGCCTGGTCGCGGTCGGGCTGATGCGGCTGTTGCCGTTCGGACGCCACGATCCGCACGAGCAGGGTTGAGCCTCGGGCTATGATCCCTGCGGACGTCGGTGCAGGGAGGAAGATGCAGCAGATCGGGTTCGACCGCGACAAGTACATCACCCTCCAGACCGAACAAATCCTCGCCCGACGCCGGCAGTTCGGCGGCAAGCTCTATCTGGAGTTCGGCGGCAAGCTCTTCGACGACATGCACGCCTCCCGGGTGCTGCCCGGCTTCACCCCCGACAACAAGATCGCCATGCTGGAGAAGGTCGCCGACGACGTCGAGATCGTGATCGTCATCAGCGCCCTCGACCTGGCGAACAACAAGGTGCGGGCCGACCTCGGTATCCCGTACGAGTTCGACGTGCTGCGGCTCATCGACGAGTTCCGCTCCCGCGGGCTGTACGTGGGCAGCGTGGTGATCAGCCACGTCACCGAGGAGAACCGGCAGGCCCGCAACTTCAAGCGCAAGCTGGAGCGGCTCGGGCTGAAGGTGTACCGGCACTATCCGATCAGGGGCTATCCCAACAACGTGTCGCTGATCGTCAGCGACGAGGGTTACGGTCGCAACGAGTACATCGAGACCACCCGCGACCTGGTGGTGGTCACCGCGCCCGGCCCGGGCAGCGGCAAGATGGCCACCTGCCTGTCGCAGGTCTACCACGACTACCGCCGGGGCATCACCTCCGGCTACGCCAAGTTCGAGACCTTCCCGATCTGGAACCTGCCGCTGGACCACCCGGTCAACATCGCCTACGAGGCTGCCACCGCAGACCTCGACGACGTGAACATGATCGACCCCTTTCACCTGGCCGCCTACGGCGAGCAGGTGGTCAACTACAACCGGGACGTGGAGGTCTTCCCGGTGCTGAACAGGCTGTTCGAGCAGATCCTCAGCCACTCGCCCTACAAGTCGCCGACCGACATGGGCGTCAACATGGCCGGGTTCTGCATCAGTGACGACGAGGTCTGCCGGGCCGCCTCGAAGCAGGAGGTGATCCGGCGCTACTACAAGGCGCTGGTAGCCGAGCGCCGGGAGGAGCTGGAGCCTGTCCAGTCCGACCGGATCGCATTGCTGATGAGCGGCCTCGGCCTGGTCAGCCAGGACCGTCCGGTAGTCGAGCCCGCCCTCGAGGTGGAGCGGCGCACCAAGGCGCCCGCGGCGGCGATCCAGTTGCCAGACGGGCGAATCGTGACCGGCAAGACCTCGCCGCTGCTGGGGTCGTGTTCGGCGATGCTGCTGGACGCGCTCAAGGCGCTTGCCGGCATCGACGACGAGGTCAAGCTGCTGGCCCCGGAGACCATCGAACCGATCCAGACTCTGAAGACCAAGCACCTGGGCAGCCGCAACCCGCGGCTGCACACCGACGAGGTGCTGATCGCGCTGTCGGTCAGCGCGAACGGGGACGCCAATGCCCGCCGCGCGCTGGCCGAACTGCACCGGCTGCGCGGCTGCGATGTGCACACCACGGTGATTCTCGGCTCGGTGGACGAGGGCATCTTCCGCAACCTGGGCGTGCAGGTGACCAGCGAGCCGGTCTACCAGTCGAAGAAGCTGTACCGGAAGCGCTGAGCCCTTCCCGGCTCAGCGCTCACGCTGGACGAACAGGGCGTCCACATTGGGCAGGTCCGCGAACGCGGTGAACGTCCCGGTGGCGGCGATCTCCCGGGCGGCGGCGAGGAAGCCGCCCCAGGCCGCTCGGGCCAGCGTCCCCCCCACGCTGATCCGGCGAACCCCGATGGCGGCGGCTTCGGCGACGGTGGTGAAGGGCGCGTTGATCAGCAGGTTGACCGGCTTGGGCGCCACGGCGGACACCACTGTTCGAACCTGCTCGATGGTGACCAGGCGCGGTGCATAGAGGCAGTCCGCGCCTGCCGCCGCGTAGGCGCGGAGCCGGCGCACCGTGTCGTCGATGTCCGGGCGGCCAACCACGAACCCTTCTGACCGGGCCGTCAGCAGCACACCGGTCCCGCTGTCATCGATGGCCTGGCGGGCCGCCTGGACACGTTCGACGGCGAGGGCCTGGTCGTGGAGCGGCTCTGCGGAGTGCCGCGTCGAATCCTCGATCGACAGACCTGCAATACCGGTGGCCGTGGCCCGAAGCGTGTTCTGGTACACCAGCCGCGGGTCGGCGGCGTAGCCGTCCTCGAAGTCGGCGTTGACTGGCACGTCGACGGCGCCGGCGATCACCTCGAGGTGCCGCAGGGCCTGATCAACGGTGACCCCGTTGTCGGGTTTGCCGAACGTCCAGGCCATTCCGGCGCTGGTGGTGGCCAGCGCCGGGAACCCCAACTGCTCAAGGGCCCGCGCGCTGCCGGCGTCCCACGGGTTCGGCATCACGAAGGTGCCGCTGGCATGGAGGCGATGGAAGGCTGCGATGCGAGCTGGTTCGGTGCTCATGGGACGCTCCCTTGGACAGATGCCAGTTGGCAGCGGCAACGCTAGTTCAACGGGTGCCGCCGTTCATCCCCGCACGGACGTGCCGAGTCGGTTCTGCGTCGCATCCGCGGTGGGCAGCTTGGAACGTTTTCGTACGCTTCAGGTATGGACGCGCTGCGGCTCGACACGCTCGGCATTGACCTGGACGACAGCTACGCCCGGGCCGTCCCCGGGCTGTCGGTGGCCTGGCGCGGTGAGAAGGTCCCCGATCCGCAACTGTTGGTGCTCAACGAGGCGCTGGCCGACGAGCTGGGCCTCGAGCGGGAGTTCCTGACCAGCCCGGCGGGCATCGACCTGCTGGTCGGGCGGGCTCCTGACGGGGTGCGCACCACCGCGCAGGTCTACGCCGGCCACCAGTTCGGTGTCTACGTGCCCAGGCTGGGGGACGGGCGGGCGCTGCTGCTCGGCGAGGTCATCGACCGGCACGGCAACCGGCGCGACCTGCACCTCAAGGGATCGGGGCGGACCCCGTTCGCGCGGGCCGGCGACGGCAAGGCCGTGCTCGGCCCGATGCTGCGCGAGTACATCATCGGGGAGTCGCTGCACGCCCTCGGCATCCCGACCACCCGGGGGTTGGCGGTGGTCACCACGGGGGAGCGGATCTGGCGTGACCACGGCCTGCAGCCGGGCGCGGTGCTGTGCCGGGTGGCGGCCAGCCACTTGCGGGTCGGCACCTTCCAGTACGCCGCCGGCACCGGCGACCTGGAGCTGCTGCGGGCGCTGGCTGACTACGCCATTGTCCGGCACCACCCACAGTGCGCCGACTCAGACAACCCATACCTGGCGCTGCTGAGCGAGGTGGTCGACGCTCAGGCGTCCCTGATCGCCCAGTGGATGGGTGTCGGCTTCATCCACGGCGTGATGAACACCGACAACACCACCATCTCGGGGGAGTCGATCGACTTCGGGCCGTGCGCCTTCCTGGACGCCTTCGACCCTGCGACCGTGTTCAGTTCGATCGACCAGTTCGGACGCTACGCCTTCGGCAACCAGCCGGCGGTCGCTCAATGGAACCTGGCCAGGTTCGCCGAGACCCTGCTGCCACTGATCGATGCCGACCCGCAGGCAGCGGTCGAGCCGGCGACCGAGGTGATCCTGGACTTCGCGGCCGCCTACGACCAGGCCTACGGCCGGCTGATCGCCGCCAAGCTCGGGTTGCCCGCACCGAACCGGGAGCTGGCGAGCGAGGTCCTCGAACTGCTGGCGGCCCAACAGGTCGACTTCACCAAATTCTTCCGGGCGCTGGCCGACGGCACCGCCGCCGAACTGTTCGCCGACCCCGCACCCTTCCAGGCCTGGTTGGGCCGGCGCCGACAGGTCGTGGGCGCCGACGAGCAGCTGGTGGCCGAGCGGACGAACCGCATCAACCCGGTCCACATCCCGCGCAACCATGTTGTCGAGGACGTGCTGGCCCGCGCCACCGGCGGCGATCTGGCGCCGATGCACCGGCTGGTCGCCGCGCTGCGCGACCCGTACCAGCCGCGTGCGGAGTCCGCCGATCTCGCCTCGCCCGCACCTGCCGACGCGCCCACGCACGTCACCTACTGCGGCACCTGAACGTCGCCCCGGCTAGGATCGTCGGGGACAACAGACAGGATGATGCGATGCGTGGGACCGAAGCCCCGGGCGGGATCCGGCCCTGGATAGTCTGGGTCGCCGGCACGCTGGCGTTCGTCGCGGCGATGTTCTCACGAACCTCCTTCGGGGTGGCCAGTCTGGACGCGGCCGAGCGATTCGGCAGTCCGGTCTCGGTGATGAGCACCTTCGTGATCGTCCAGATGATCGTCTACGCGTCGATGCAGATTCCGGCCGGCATGCTGCTCGACCGGTTGGGCAGCCGGGCCACCATTGCCATCGGCACCTCGGTGATGGCCATCGGGCAGGTCGTCCTGGCGCTGGCCACCTCGTTCCCACTCGGCCTGCCGCGCGGGTCTTCATCGGTGGCGGCGATGCCATGATCTGGACCTCGGCGATCAGGCTGATCCCGGCCTGGTTCGCGCCGCGCTACGCGCCGGTGCTGACCCAGATCTCCTCGGTGACCGGCCAGGCCGGGCAGTGGGTTTCGGCGGTCCCGCTGGTGATCATCCTGAACACCCGGGGGTGGACGCCGGCCTTCCTGACCGTCGCCGCCGCCTGCGTCGCCGGCCTGGTGCTCGACCTGCTCTTCGTCCGCGACACCCCGCCCGGCAGCCCGCAGAGCCGGCGGCGTCCGCCTGCGGTTGGGATCGCCGGGCTGCGCGAGGTCGTCTCGTTGCCGGCCGCCCAGCTCGGCTTCTTCATCCACATGGCGACCGCCTACTTCCAGTTGATCTTCGCCTTCATGTGGGGGTTCCCGTTCCTGACCCAGGGCCAGCAGCTCTCGGACGCCCAGGCCGGCCAGTTCTTCACCGTCTACGTGGCATCCGGGATCTTCATCGGCCCACTGATGGGAGTCCTCACCCAGCGATTGCCCGACCACAGGACCTGGCTTGCGCTGTCCGTCGGCACCCTCACCGCGGCCCTCTGGGTGGCGGTGCTGGTGTGGCCCGGTCAGGCGCCCGCCTGGTTGCTGGTGCCGTTGATGGTCGCGCTGGCGGCGTGCGGTCCGGCGTCCAATGTCGCCTTCGACATCAACAGCAGCTTCGTGCCGCCGCACCGGATGGGCACCGGGTCGGGGCTGGTCATCGTGGGCGGCTTCTCGGCGGCGCTGGTGGCGATAGCGGTGATCGGTGCGGTGCTGCAGCTGGTCGGCGGATCCCAGCCCGGACCGGACGCCTTCCGGATCGCGATGGCCACCCAGCTGGTCATCTGGTTGTTCGCGGTCGCGATGGTGCTGCACTCGCGGCGCAAGCTGCTGGCCGGTGGCGAGCGCGCCTGAGACCCGCCGGCTACCGGATCAACGGGACGAAGCTGTACCAGCCGTGGGTGGTGACCTCGTCGTCCCCGTCCACCCGGCGCACCACCTTCTGCATCCGCCCCGACACGGGTATCACCAGGACGCCGGAGTCAGCCAACTGGGTGACCAGCTCGTCGGGCAGCCGGTTGGCCACCGCCGAGACCAGGATGCGGTCGAACGGCGCCTGCTCGGGCAGGCCGAGGACGCCAGGCTCGGCGTGCTGGACGCTGGCCCAGGGCCAGTCGGTGAGCGCCTCATTGGCCCGCTCAACCAGTTGCGGGATCCGCTCGACCCCCAGCACGCTGCCCTGCTGACCCACCAGGTGGGCAAGCAGGGCGGTGGTCCAGCCCGAACCGGCGCCGACGTCGAGCACCCGCTGCCCGGGCCGCACGTCCAGCAGCTCAAGCATGTTCGCCACCGTGGACGGTTGGGAGTTGGTCACCTCGAAACCGATCGGAACGGGCGCGTCCATGCTCGCCAGGTGGCGCTTCTCGGGGGGTAGGAAGCGTTCCCGGCGCACCGCCCGGAACGCCTCACGAACTGGGCTGGCCATCGGGGCGGGCGGATCAGCGCCTCACCCGGATGCGTGACCGGGTGCTGGTCGTCCAGTCCTCCAGCGACTTGGCCGGGCGGCGATGCCGGGACGGGTCGGGCTGCAGGTCGAAGTCGGCGAGCGGGCGGGGACCGGCGATCACCCGTCTGACCACCCGGGTGTAGCCGTTCACGTCGGGAACTACCAGCCAGGTCACCAGGGAGATCTGGTCCTCGACGATCTCCAGGCCGGTGATGTAGCTGGGGAAGACGCAGGATCCGCTGTTGAAGTACGGCGCGTCGTTGGCCCGCGGGAACCGCTCCCGGTGCGTGTGCCCGCAGATCAGCGCGCGACCGTTGCGCAGGATCCAGCGCACATAATTCCGCTCCACCTTGTGCCGCTTGTAGCTGTTGCGGGTCGGGCTGCTCGGGCTGCGGATGCCCAGGGCGTGGGCGTACTTCCAGAAGATCCGGAAGGTGAACATCGACCACCGCCAGGCCTGGTCGTTGGCGAAGTCGCCCTGGTGGCCGTGGACGATCAGGATCTCCTGCCGGGTGTCGCGATGCCGCATCAGGATGGCCTCGTGCACGTTGACGCCCTCCAGGCAGGGCTCCAGGTCGCCGCTGTAGGGGCTGCGCACGTAGTGCAGGTTGTCGCGCACGTAGTTCGGGTCGGCAGTCTGGAAGTCGTGGTTGCCGTACAGCCGCAGGTAACGACCATGGGTGTGGAAGCGCCGGATGAACTCATAGGTCAGCGGGTACGACTTGGCGATGTGCCCGAACTTCGGCCACTCCCACAGGTCCTCGTTGTCGCCGGCCTCGATGAGGGTGAAGTCCTCGTCGTAGTAGTACTGCAGGGCTGCGTAGAAGACGTGCCGATTCTTGCTGAACTCGTCGGAGATGCTGCCGTCGCCGCGGTGGGCGTCGCTGAAGATGATGATCTTGGATGTCGGGTCGATTTCGAGCACCTCGGCGTTCCGGTACGCCCGAGATAGCCGCTCCATGGTTCTCATGGCCTGCTGCCTTTCCTAGCCACCAACTGCACCAACCATCAGGCTAATCCGCCCCGGTTCCGACCGCGCACGGATGGTGCAGCACACCTTTCAGGACGCCCAGTGTAGGTAGTCCAGTGCCCGGGTGACATCCAACCGGTGGGCGTCCGGGCCGTCGGGCGGCACCGAGACCGTCTTGTTGACCCGGCGGCTGACTTGTCAGCCGCGGAACCGGGTGCCGGATCCTGTCAGCGGGGTCATGTTTGTCGGGCGCGAAAATGGGGTGGGATGGTGGCAGCCGCGACGACCGGGGTGGGCGGGGCCCGATCGCAGCTGGGACGACCGGACCGACACGCTTGGGCACAGACTTGGAGCATGACGAGAGAGGAAACCATGAGCGGGGACAAGAACTCGGCGCAGGACGCCAGCACGGCCACCGAAGGGCCGAGACTGGTCAGGAAGAAGACCGCCGATACCAACGACTCACCCCGGCCCTGGCGAACCGAGGGCATGCCGCCGGACAATGACCGCCCCAGGCGGAACCGTTTCAGCTGGGTCAGGTGGTTGATCTGGGGCCTGCTGCTCTACGGGATGACGTTCCTGTTCGCCTCGCTGATCTCGCAGGCGACCAGCCCGACGATCACCGTGCCGTACACCGAGTTCGTCCAGCAGGTGCAGGCTGACAACATCTCCGAGGTGTACGCCAAGGGGGACAGCATCGAGGGTCGGCTGCGCGAGCCGGCCACGGTTCCGGAGAACGACGACGCCCAGTACAGCCAGTTCATCACCGAGCGGCCAACCTGGGCCACCGACGACCTGTTCGACCAGCTCATCGCCCAAGGCACCCGGGTTTCGGCGACCTCGGTGGTGGAGCAGCCGAATGTGCTGCTCAACCTGCTGTTCTCGTTCCTGCCGCTGATCCTGCTCTTCCTGTTCTGGCGGTGGATGATCCGCAAGCAGGCCGAGGCGCTGGGAGGTGGCGCCGAGGGCGGTGGGCTCGGCGCGCTGTTCGGCGGCGGCAAGAAGGCCAAGCCGGTTGACCCAGAGGAGGTCAGGGTCACCTTCGATGACGTGGCCGGCATCGACGAGGTCGAGGCCGAGATCAGCGAGGTGGTCGACTACCTCAAGAACCCGGACAAGTACGCTGCACTAGGCGCCCGGGCACCCAAGGGTGTCCTGCTGAGCGGCCAGCCCGGCACCGGCAAGACGCTGCTCGCACGGGCGACCGCCGGCGAGGCGGGCGTCCCGTTCTTCTCCGCATCGGCGAGCGAGTTCATCGAGATGATCGTCGGTGTGGGCGCCCAGCGCGTCCGGCAGCTGTTCGAGGCGGCTCGCAAGGTCGCCCCGTCCATCATCTTCATCGACGAGATCGATACCATCGGACGCTCCCGCGGCGGCTCCCGCTCGGTCGGCGGACACGACGAACGCGAGCAGACGCTGAACCAGATCCTGACCGAGATGGACGGCTTCGACGGCACCGAGGGGGTCGTGGTGCTGGCGGCCACCAACCGGGCCGATGTGCTCGACCCGGCGCTGACCCGCCCTGGGCGCTTCGACCGGGTCATCACCGTGCACGCCCCGGACGTGAGGGGCCGGGAGGAGATCCTGAAGGTGCACACCCGCAAGGTGCCGCTGGCCCCGGACGCCGACCTGGCCGCGATCGCCAAGGCCACCCCTGGCATGACCGGCGCCGAACTGGCGAATCTGGTCAATGAGGCCGCACTGGCTGCTGCCCGGCAGGGCGACAAGCAGGTCACCCAACGCCACCTGTCGGATGCGCTGGAGAAGGTTCAACTGGGTACCGCCCGGCACGTGGTGATGCCCGAGACTGAGCGGCGACGCACCGCCTACCACGAGGGCGGCCACGCGCTGCTCGGCATGCTGCAGCCTGGCGCCGACCCGGTGCGCAAGGTGTCGATCATCCCGCGGGGCAGGGCGCTGGGTGTCACGCTGTCGACACCGGAATCCGACCGGTACGGCTACGACGAGGACTACCTGCGCGGACGGATCATCGGAGCGCTGGGTGGCATGGCCGCCGAGGAGACCGTCTTCGGGGTGGTCACCACCGGTGCGGAATCCGACCTGGAGACCTCCACCAACATCGCTCGGGCGATGGTCGGACGCTGGGGCATGTCGGACGAGATCGGCCCGCTGCAGATCTACCCCGCCGAGGGCGACCCGCGCTCTCAGGGCTTCTCGGACGAACTGTTCGCCAAGGCGGACGCCGAGGCGCGGCGCATCGTGGACGAGTGCTACGAGCAGGCCAAGCAGATGCTGGTCAACAACCGAGACCGGCTGGACGGCATCGTCGAGGCACTGATGGAGCACGAGACGCTGGATGAACCGGAGGTCTACGCCGCTGCTGGCATCCCCCGGGAGGGGGCAGCGAACCCGCTGGTGAACGCCGACCGCTGAATTCGGCGACGAGCGGCCCTGCCAGCGGTTGCCGGCCGGCCCCTCGTTGCGTGCGTCAGTGCTGGGTCGTCAGAGCTGGTGGCACTTCTCCACCAGCTGCAGCCAGACCTCGCTGGCGGTCGGGTAGCTGGGCACAGCGTGCCGCAACTGGTCGATGGTGAGGCCAGCGGTGATCGCGACGGTGGCGCTGTGCAGCAGTTCGGCCACTCCGGGACCGACGAAGCTGGCCCCGCAGAGCACACCGTCCGGCCGGACCACCAGCCGCGCCTTGCCGGCCGCGTCGTCGCGCAGCAGGCTGACCCCCGAGACAGCCGACATGTCGACATCCACCGCGCTGGTGTCCGGCCAGCGACCTTGCGCCTTGTCGAGGGTGAGCCCGACGGTGGCCACCTGCGGGGAACTGAAGATGACCTGGGGTACCGGCACGTCATCCGGGAACTCCGGAGCCGGCCGGCCCAGCGCGCGGGCCTGCAACCGTTCGCCGAGCAGCCGGGCCCGGTACTTGCCCCAGTGGGTGAGCGGCGCCTCACCCGCTGCGTCCCCGACGTAGTGCAGCCACTCGGGGCGGGGGTCGAGTTCGACCCCGTCGAGGTTGGGTTTGCGCCCGGTGGCGGCCAGCACCTCGTCAACCCGCAGTTGGTCGCCCTTGCTGGTGCGGAGCGTCAGCTGGCCGCCGTGCAGGCGTCCCAGGCCGGTGTCCCGGACGTCTGCGCGTTCGGCATCGGTCACCTCGGTGTCGAGGCGGACCTCGACGTCGTCGGCCCGCAGGCCCTCGGTGACCAGCTCGCCGACGAACGGTTCGAAGCGGCCGAGCAGCCGGCTGCGGACCAGCAGGGTTACCTGGCTGCCAAGGGCGGCCATCCAGCGGGCGGCCTCGACGGCCACCACACCGCCACCGACGATGGCCAGCCGATCGGGCACCTCGACCACGCCGGTGGCGTCCCGGTTGTCCCACGGGTTGAGCGGCTGCAACAGTTCGGGGATGGTGGGATGGCTGCCGGTGGCGATGATCACCGCCTGCCGGGCGGTGAGGGTTCGGCCGTCGACCTCCACGGTTCGTTCGCCGTCACCGAGCCGGCCGCGTCCGCGGACCAGTTCGATCCCCTCGCCATCGGCCCATTCCACCTGCTCGGCGTCGTCGTAGTTGCTCACCCACTGGTCGCGGCGGGCCAGCAACTGGTCGCGGTCTACCGAGGCCGGCCGCAGGCCTTGCAGGTTGGCAGACGCCCCTACGACATCCAGCGGGTGCAGCAGCGCCTTGCTGGGCATGCACGCGTAGTAGGAGCACGACCCGCCCAGCAGGTGCGACTCGATGATCACCGCCGTCAGGTCGGTGCCGTTGATCGCGTACTGCGCCGCCACCTCACCGACGGGCCCGCCGCCCACCACGATGAAGTCGTAGGTTCCGTCCATGGTGTTCGCCTTTCCTTCGGTGGTTGTGGCAGCCGGGTCGGTGTCAGGCCCGGAAGCGTGCGTGCACGGTCTCGGAGATCTCGAGGGTGTCTGGTTGCAGCGAGACCGCCTGCTCGGCGCCGAATGCGCCGGCTGCGGCGCTGCGCATCTGGGGTTGTGCGGGCAGTGGGGGAGTGGAGCCGGGAGCGCTGGAAAGCAGGCCGGGGTCGGCCACCTCAACGATCACCACCGGGCCTGCGCCGGAAGCGGCCGCGATCGTCTTGGCCCTCCCTACGGCGTCCTGGACCGCGTCCGCGATCACCTCGCTGCGCAGCTTGCGGCGCGTCCCATCGCTCAGCTTCCAGTCCACTCCCGAGATCGTGGTGCCGGCCAGGGTGCCGACGTCGTCGACGATCTCCTGGAGGATCGCGATGCGGTGCGCGCGCACATGTATGTCGATGCCGGCGTTCCAGCGGTCGGCCATCACCTCGCCGGCGGTCGAGGTAGGCGCCCACGAGTAGGTGCGCAGCGCATCGACCACCACCCGGTCCTCGGCCGAGGCGTGCTGTTCGGCGAACTCGGTGACCGCGGCGGCGACCGCGCGGGTGCGTTGCACGACCTCCTGTTTGTCCTGGCCTTCGAACCCAACCCGCACATGCAGGACGCCGACTTCCGGCTCGACGTTGCGTGAGCTGTGGCCGACCACGGTGATCTCCATGGGCCCATAGTTGCCTCCGGGTCAAGCAAGTGGCTACACCTTGGGGGCTGCATAGCCCTGTGGTGTAGTCCTTGGGCGGCGGACGCCGGTGCTGTTGCCTCGCCGGTCATCGAGAGCCCGCTCCCTCCAGGGTGAGGAGCGCCGACTTGGCCTCCAACCCGCCTATGTAGCCGCCCAGGTGGCCGTCGCTGCGCAGCACCCGGTGGCAGGGGACCACGACCGGTAGCGGATTGGTGGCGCAGGCGGTGCCGACCGCGCGGGTGGCGTTCGGGCTGCCAACCTGCTCGGCCACCTGCCGATAGCTGAGCGTGTGCCCGTAATCGATCCTGGGCAGGTACTGCTGAACCTTCTGCCGGAACCCGGATGACAGCCGATGGTCGAGCGGCAGATCGAAATGGTGCAGGCGTCCCGCGAAGTACTCCTCGAACTGGCTGGTGGCCTGGTCGAGTCGGCTCGGAGAGTGCAGGATCCGCGGGCTCACCCGAGTGGCAAGGGTCTGCAGCACCTCGTCGAACCCTTCCCGTTCGAACGCGACCCGCAGCAGGCCACGATCGGTGGCGGCCAGCAGTAGTTGACCCACGGGTGTGTCAATGATCCGGTAGGCGACGTCCAGCAGTCTGGCCTCGGCAGCAGATACCTCGAGCCGGGCGTGCAGGCGTTCGAGTGCGTCGGGTTCGATGGGGAACAGGTCTTGGTCGTTCATGGGGCTGCTCCTGGTTGACGGTGGTTGGCGGTCAGCCGGCGCCTCAGGGTCCTGATTCCGTCGGACGAGGCGCGGCGAACCGCGGCCGGGCTCGAGCCGATGATCTGGGCGGTCTCGCTGTGCGGCAACCCACCCAGGTAGTGGTAGCTGACCGCCAGCCGCTGCTGCTCGGGCAGCTGCGCCACCAGCGCCCACACGCCGGGCGTCCTGCCGATGGTGTGCGGCACGGGTGGAGGTTCCGGCACCTGCCCGGTCGGGACCGGCCGGCGTTGCCTGGCCCGGATGATGTCAATCGTCTTGTTCTTGGCGATGCGCACCAGCCAGGCCTCGACATTGGCGTCCGCCGCCAACCCTGGCCAACCCTTGAGCGCGGCCAGGAACGTCTCCGACCAGGCGTCCTCAGCGTCCGCACCATCACCGAGCGCCGCGCGGCACACCCGCAGCACGGTGGCTCCGTGCTGCCGCACGCATTGCTCGAAGGGAACCTGCATGGTGTTCATCATCCTGTAGACGTCCGACAGCCGCAGAAAGTGAGGTGCGCAGCGCAGGTTTGTCGAGGACGACGATGCCCCGGCTGAAACCGAGGCATCGGCTGGGCTACCGGGCAGCGTGGTGGACCAGCCGCCCGGGTCGCGCCAGCTACTCTGCGTCGAGGTCTCGCTCAACCAGGGCCGCGATCTCCTCGACCGCGGCGGCATTCTCGGACTCGACTGTGACGGCCGCCCCCTTCTCGGCACCGAGCGTCATGATCATCAGGCTGGATGCGGCGTCCACCGGGTCGTCATCGCTGCCTTCCAGCGAGAGCAGGATTTCGTCGTCGTACTGCTCGGCGGCTTCGGCGATGATGGCGGCGGGGCGGGCGTGCAGGCCGACGGCCGATCCCACGGTGACGGTCTTGCTGGGCATTTGAGCTCCTTCGGTGTTTGTTGGCTGATTCAGTTTGACGTGGCCAGTGCCGACTTGGCCGGCTTGGTGGTGAGCTGCTTGGCAGCGACCACGGCGATCGCGGCGACGACGGTGCCGGCGGCCAGGGCGATCAGGAAGCCGATCTGGTTCTGCACTGCGAACAGTACGAAGATGCCGCCGTGCGGGGCGCGGAGGCCGACGCCCATCGCCATCGAGAGCGCGCCGGTGACTGCACCACCGAGCATCATCGAGGGGATGACGCGCAGCGGATCAGCGGCCGCGAACGGGATGGCGCCTTCGGAGATGAAGGATGCGCCCAGCAGCCAGGCGGCCCGGCCGTTCTCGATCTCCGGCTCGGTGAACAGCTTCTTGCGCACGGTCGTGGCCAGTGCCATCGCCAGCGGGGGAACCATGCCGGCGGCCATCACGGCGGCCATGATCTGGAAGGCGGCGTCAGTCTGTGCCGACAGGCCGGCCGTGGCGAACAGGTAGGCGGCCTTGTTCACCGGGCCACCCAGGTCGAAGCACATCATCAGGCCCAGCACCACACCGAGCACGATGGCCGAGCCGCCGGTCATGCCGGACAGGGCGTCGTAGAGGCTCTCGGTGATCCAGGCGAGCGGTCGGCCCAGCAGGATGTACATCAGCCCGCCGGTTATCAACGTCACCAGCAGCGGAATGATGACGACCGGCATCAGACCGGCCAACCAGCGGGGCACCTTGAACGAGCCGATCCACATCGCCAGCAGGCCCGCCAGCAGGCCGGTGACCAGGCCGCCGATAAAGCCGGCGCCCAGGGCAACCGAGACCGCGCCGCCGACGAATCCGGGGGCGATGCCGGGGCGTCCGGCCAGGGCGTAGGCGATGTAGCCGGACAGCGCGGGGACGAGGAACCCGAATGCCGCCCCGCCGATCTTGAACAGGATGGCGCCCAGGAAGACCAGCCCGGCGCCCCAGCCCTGGGCCAGCGCGAGGTCGGCGAGCGAACCGTATGTAGCGCAGGCGGTCGCGTCCACCCCGGTAGCCCACGACGGCAGCGCGGCGCAGTCGGGTGCCAGCGCGATGTCGTATCCGCCGAACAGGAAGCCCAGCGAGATCAGCAGGCCACCGGCTGCGACGAACGGGATCATGTACGACACGCCAGTCATCAGGGCCTGCTGGATGCGCTTGCCCCAGCCCAGCCTGGCGCCCTCGGCGCCCGGTGCGGACGACTCGGCCACCGCACCCGAGACCCGACGGGCATTGGGGTTCTTCGCCGCCGCGACGGCCTCGGCCACCATGACGGCCGGTTCGTTGATCGCCCGTTTGACTCCTGCCTCGATCACCGGCAGGCCGGCGAAGCGCTCCCGGTCCTTCACGCCGACATCGGTGGCGAAGATGACCGCGTCGGCCTGTCTGATCGTCTCGACCGGCAGCGGGGTCACCGCTCCCGATCCCTGGGTCTCGATCTGCACATCCACCCCGGCCTCCTTGCCGGCCGCGACCAGCGCGTCGGCCGCCATGAAGGTGTGCGCGATGCCGGTGGGGCAGGCGGTGACGGCCACCATGACCGGCTTGCCGGCCACCGGGGGCAGCGTGGTGGCGGCCACGGACGCGTCTTCGTCGGCGCTGGCGTTGA
>NZ_JBASCI010000012.1:0-2632 GCF_049651565.1 Brooklawnia sp. | reverse complement strand
GTGCTGGAGATGGCCGTCGGCGCCGAGGTGGCTGCCGAGTTCGGCGTCTTCGCCGGCGATCAGGTGAAGACCAAGAAGCCAGCGCCCGATATCTACCTGATGGCCCTCGAAGAGCTGGGAGTGGCGCCGGATCAGGCGGTGGTGGTGGAGGACAGCAACCAGGGGCTGCGGGCCTCGCTCGCCGCCGGTATTCCGACGATCGTCACCATCAGCAGCTACACCGCCGACGAGGACTTCACCGGAGCGGCCGCCGTGGTGAGCGACCTCGGCGAACCGGACGCTCCGATGCGGGTGCTGGCCAACGCCGCCGGGCTCGACCTGGGCGGCATGGTCACGCTGGACGCGTTGGCCAGACTCGTTCGTTCCTGACCTCGCCGTTGGTCAGGTCGAAGGTGAAGCCGAGCCGGATGCGGTCGCCGCGGAAGGTGATTCGCGAGAACTCGTAGGGTCCGTGCTGGTTGGATGTGGTGTCCTCCAGTACCAGCACCGGCTGGCCCGGCGCCAGACCGAGCAGTTCGGCGTCCGCCTCGGTGACCGGGACGCTCTCCAACTGCTGGGTAACCCGGGTCGCCCGCAGGTGGTGGTCGCGGGCCAGGATGGTGCACAACTGCTCACCCACCACATCGGCCTCGATCAGGTCGGACGCCAGGCTGGTCGGCACCCAGGAGCGGTGCAGGCTGATCGGCTCACCATCGACGCTGCGCACCCGCTCGATGAGGCTGAGCTCGGTCTCGGGCGGCACTTCGAGCTGCCGGGCCAGCCGCGGGGTGGCCGGCACCTGCTCGGCGCGCACCAGCCGGGTGGTGGTGGCGAACCCCTGCGCCTCAAGTTGGGCTCGGATGCCGTGGAACGCGGTGGACCCGGTCTGGATCTTCGGCTCGGCGACAAAGGTCCCTTTGCCGGGAACCCGCACCAGCAGCCCTTCGTCGGCCAGCGAGTTCAGCACACCGCGGGCGGTCATCCGGCTGATGCCGTACTGCCTGGCGATGGCGTTCTCCGACGGCACCATCATCCCGGCGGCCCACTCGCCGCTGGCGATCCGGCTGCGCAGGATCTCGTCCAGCTGCGCGTACAGCGGGACCGGCCCGTGCTTGTCGAGGGCCGCCTGCTGGGTCATCCATGCCACCTTTGTCCGGGGAAGTTGCCGCCCATGATACCCAGCGCGGTTCCGCGGCCCTCGGGCCGGATGCGGCGGTCGGGTGGCGGCGTCCTTGGGCACGATCCGTCCCCAGCGACGGAGAGTGCACGCATTTGAGGCTGTTCGCGGGTATCAACCGGTCCCAGGAACGGAAAGTGCACGGCGGGGCCGGGTGGCGGCGTCCCAGCCCGGCAGGCCAGCCGAACGGGAACAGGGCATCAAGGGCTTGCGGCGAGCCCCACCGATCGTGCGACCTGGCGGGACGCCGTCGGCGTTCCTGGGTCGTCCATGGCAGCGGGCGATCAGCCGGTGGGCTCGTTGAGGATCTCGATGTTGCCGGTGGTGCCGTCCAGCCGGATCCGCTGACCGGTGGTCAGCCGGCTGGTGGCCTCGTGGACGCCGACGATGGCGGGGATGCCGTACTCACGGGCCACCACCGAGCCGTGGGTCATCATGCCGCCAACCTCGGTGACCAGGCCGCCGGCGGTCAGGAACAACGGCGTCCAGGCGGGGTCGGTGCCGGGGCAGACCAGGATCTCACCGGGCAGCAGGTGACTGGCCTGAGGGTCGAGGACCACCCGGACGGTGCCCTCCACCACTCCCGGCGAAACCGGGCTGCCGCTGATCGCATCATCGTGGCCGGTCATGCCCTCGTAGAACGCCCGGCCGTCCCCGAGCAGGATGCGGGGAACCTGCCGGCGTAACCCCTCGCGTTCGTTGACCTGGCGGCGTGCCGCCACCACGGCCCGCCAGGGTTCGGCTGGTTCGCCCGGGAGCCGTTCCAGTTCGTCCACATGCAGGAAGAACACGTCGTCGGCACGCTCCAGCACCCCGGCGGCCACCAGGTCGTATCCGCTGGCGAGCAGCGCCTGGCGCAGGTCACCGAACAGCCGCACGACGGTGAACTTCGGCGTCTCGCGGATCCCGATCAGCTTGCGCACCCGGTCGATCGCGAACCGCCAGCGGGCGGCTTGCAGTCTGGCCCGGACACCGTGCCCCGGCGAGATCAGGGCGGCCAGTTCGAGGGCCGCCCGCTGGGCAGCCGCCGCGCCCCGGGCGAACATCACATCGGGTGCCCGTTCGGGATCGGTGATCTGCAGGTAGCTCTGCAGGCTCCTCAGCACATCAATCGGGTTCTCCCGCCACCGCGGCTGACCGAGGTCGATCTCGGCCACCCCACGCATCCCGTACCGGGCCAGGAACCCGGCGAGCGCGTCCTGCGCGACGTTCGGCAACTGGCCGGCTGCCAGGAGTTCGGCCAGCTGCTCGACCTCGGTGGTCTCGAATGCGGTGAGGGAGCAGGGGTCCACCTTGATGGTCGCCGCGGCCCGCCACAGGGCGAGGTCCATCTCGGTGGTGACGTTGCCGGGCACCCCCCGCAGCACCTCCAGCGCCAGCACCCGGCCGGGTTCACCGGCCCGCGCGGCGGCAACCGTCACGGCCGCCATCAGGACAGCCGCCGGCACCATCACCGGCGCGACGGCGGCGAATACC
>NZ_JBASCI010000011.1:0-3170 GCF_049651565.1 Brooklawnia sp. | reverse complement strand
GGCCTGGTCCGCCCTGCGGCCGTCGCCCGGGCCCCCGTCGTACGCACCCGGTGCCGCCTCACCGCTGTTGACGGCCGACGGTGAGGCGGTCGGCAGCGCCGGCATCTCCGCGACCAACAGCCGGGAGTTGCTGTTCGTCGCGGTCACCCGGGCCCGCCCTGGGGCCAGCTACGGCTGCGTTGTGGTCGGCCAGGACGGCCAGCGCCGCGACGCCGGGACGTGGAGCCTGGACGCCGGCTACGGCTCGGAACAGGCGTCCGGCACCTGGGTGGTGCCGCTTCCGGAGGGTGGCATCCAGCGCCTCGAGCTGGTGGGCCAGTCGGGGCGGGTGTGGTCGAGCGCGGAGTTCTCGTGACCGCCGATCATCCTGCAGGGGCTTGTGCCTCGCATTTGGCCGGGGCGACGATGGGTCCTCCGGTTCCGGTCCGTGAAGGAAGGAGTTCGCAGATGGTGTACAGAGTTGGGTACTTCGTGGGCAGCCTGTCGAAGGATTCCATCAACAGGGTGCTCAGCAAGGCTCTGGTGAAGCTCGCCCCCGATGACCTGGAGCTCACCGAGATCCCCATTGGTGACCTGCCCCTGTTCAACCGCGACGATGAGATGGATCCGCCGCAGGCAGTGACCGAGCTGAAGCGGGCGATCGAGGCGGCCCAGGCGATCCTGATCATCACTCCCGAGTACAACCGGTCGATCCCGGGGCCGCTCAAGAACGCCCTCGACTGGGCGTCGCGGCCGTACGGTCAGAACTCGTTCGACCATGTGCCGGCCGCCGTGATCGGGGCCTCGCCGGGCAATATCGGCACCGCGCTGGCCCAGCAGAGCGTGCGGGGTGTGCTCAGCTTCTGCAACGCCCGCCAGATGACCTCCCCCGAGGCGTACATCAAGTTCGACCCGGAGGTCTACGGGACCGACGGCGAGGTCACCGACGAAGGGACTCGCGCAATCCTGACCACCTTCATGCAGGAGTTCCGGACTCACATCGAACGGGTGCTGACAGTCCTGCCGCGCGCCTGACCGTCCTCAGCGCGAGGCGAGCCGGCGGCGCGGCGCACTGCCGGACAGCCACCGGTTCACCAGCACTGCCAGCCGCTTGGTGAAGTCCTCCGCGCTGCCGGAGTTGTCGGTCGGGTACCAAGCCAGGTCGAGTCTGGCGGGGCGGCCCCAACTGGCCGAACGGCGCAGTTCCTCGTCCACCGTGCGCGCGAAGTGCTGCTGGCCGCCGAAGGCGAGCGCCCAGGGCAGCATCTGGTTGAAGGTCGTCGCAATCGTGGTCGGCGGCAGATCCTCTGCCTTCAGGTCGCCGAGCAGGTCACGGAAGGCGGCAGCCTCAGCGCGGGCCTTCGTGCCGGCGTCGGTGTGCACCACGTGGCGGCGTCCCAGCGAGGCCAGCAGGACGCCGGCGGCCACTGTCGCCAGACCACCGATCACACCGCGGAAGTCGTTGGTCGCCAGCCAGTCGATCAGCATGAACGCGGTCAGCAGCAGGCCAACCACCAGCAGCAGCGCACCGACCCATCCCCATGGTGAATGGTTGTGGTGGTCGTCGGCGTTCAGCCAGCCCTTGTCGCGCAACTCGCTGAGCAGCGCGGCCTCGGCGGCGAGCAGCGGCCGGGAGTCCAGGGTGGCCAACCCGCTGAGCGTGATCGAGGAACGCGGCGCGGAGTCGGGGGAGTCGGGCTCGAACGGCTGGGTCAGCAGCACCTTCTCGAAGTCGTGCAGCGAATTGCCGAGTGGCCGCGACGTGCGGCGGACCACCCAGTCGTAGCTGTGCCCGTGGTCATCGACGAGCGGGGTGATTGAGAGGAAGCCGCGCGCAGCCAGGTCGACCAGGGTCAGGCGCAGGTCGCGGGCCTCCACCTCGCCGTCCCGGAGCGGGCCGACCATGCCGGGGGTCATGCCGGCCGGCGGAAGTCCGGTCGGCGCCGGCTGCAGCAGCCCGGGGTTCGGTGCCGGGTTGTCGTGGTGGGCGCGCTGGCGCTGGGTGAACACGACGATGATGGCAGCGGTCATCAGGACCAGACCGACGATCATCGCATGCAGTTCAAAGCCAGGCACGTGCACCTCCGTCGTCAACTCTAGAGTGCACCACACGCCGGGAGCGTCCGGCAATCCATCTGTGGCCTCTGCGAGTGTCGCGCGATCACTAGGCTGTCCCGGGTGAGTCAGTTCACTGGGTTGGGTCTGCCGCTGCTGCACGCCGGGAAGGTGCGTGAGCTGTACGCGCTGGACGATCCGAACCTGATGTTGATGGTGGCCACCGACAACGTGTCGGCCTACGACCACGTGCTGGCCACCCCGATCCCCGACAAGGGAGTGGTACTCACCCAGCTGTCGGTGTGGTGGTTCGGCCAACTGGCCGACCTGGTGGCCAACCACCTGGTGTCCACCGATGTGCCAGCCGAGGTGGCCGGACGTGCGCTGGTGGTGGAGCGGCTGGAGATGGTGCCGGTCGAGGCGGTGGCGCGCGGCTACCTGACCGGGTCGGGCTGGGCGGAGTACCAGCATTCCGGCACCGTGACGGGGATCGCGCTGCCCGACGGGTTGCACGACGGTTCCCGGTTGCCCGAGCCGATCTTCACCCCGGCCCGCAAGGCGCCGCTGGGGGAGCACGACGAGAACATCACGTTCGCCCGGATGCGCGCGCAGGTCGGCGACGACCTGGCTGGGCGAGTGCGGGACGCCACGCTGGCGATCTACCGCCGCGCCGAGCGGCTGGCGCGCGAGCGTGGCATCGTCCTGGCGGACACGAAGTTCGAGTTCGGGTTGCGGGCCGACGGGACGCTGGTGCTGGCCGACGAGGTGCTGACGCCCGACTCGTCCAGGTTCTGGGACGCCGAACAGTGGGCGTCCGGGCGGCTGGCCAGCTTCGACAAGCAGTACCTGCGTGACTGGCTGGTACACGAGTCGGGCTGGGACCGCGCCGGGGAGGCCCCGCCGCCCCCGCTGCCCGCCGACGTGGTGGCGGCGACGCGAGCGCGCTACCTGGAGGCCTATCGTCGCTTGACCGGCGCCGAACTGGAGTTGCCTGCGCGGTAGGCTGCCGTCAGTGTCAGGGTGGTGGTACCGCTGTTGCGGTGGTTGGATCCTGATCATCAGTCGGCTGGTTCTTAGGCTGCGTGCCGGGAGCGCCCCTTTGTGGGGTGTGTGGCGTCCATGCGTTTTGCCGTCGG
>NZ_JBASCI010000010.1:0-2952 GCF_049651565.1 Brooklawnia sp. | reverse complement strand
GGTCAGGTGCACCGCCACCCCGAACGCGCAGCCCGCGGCGGTTGCCCAGGGCGCAGCGACCTGCGGGTCTGGCGCCGACAGGGTGGCCAGCGAGGGCAACAGGCCGAAGCTCAGGAACGGCAGCAGCGAGAACACGCTCCGCTTCAGTGCGGCGTTGTAGAGCCAGGCCGCGCCGATCGTTGCCAGGTGCGCCAGCACCATCGCGAGCCCGAGCGGCACCGAGAGCAGCACCGCCACCGCCAGGCACGCCAATGCCGCGTGCCAGGCCACCCGCTTGCTGACCACACCCTGCGCGATCGGCTTGTCGGTGCGACCGCTCGCCCGGTCACGGTCGGCGTCGATCACGTCATTCGACAGCCCGATCGAGAACTGGCCGGCGAGGACGGCCGCCGCCAGCAGCACCAGCCGCCACGGCTCCAGCCCGACCGCCACCCCGAGCGCGAAGGTCAGCGTCGTCACCACCACGCACGGTCCGGGGTGCGTCGAATGCCACAGTGCCGTCAGCACGCCGGTGCGCTGGGTGCCCAGCTCCAGCACGGGGGCCTCTGCCTGGTCCATGCCCCATGGTGCGCCGGAGATGCCGGGATGTCCACACCCCGGCGGCCCACAGGTGCCGGTGAGGTCGTGCACCACGGTGCTGCACTCAACTGAGTTTCCGGTTCTGGCACGCTGAACCTGGCTTACATCGATTCAACTGCTGCAGATGCCACTCCAGCGTGCCAAAACCGGAATTCCCGAGCTGCGCAGCGACTAGTCCAGGTCCCGAACGATCGCGCCCGGCCACATCGTCCCGACGGCGTGGCGCTCACCTACGGAGAAGTCGTACTGCACCATGCGCAGGGCTTCCACCGTCGCGGCGGTGTCGGGGTCCAGGGCGTCCAGGTCGACCGGCGACCCATGCGCGTCCAGGGTTCGGGCGGGTTGGATGACCGGAACTGCGTGCCGGGCCTCGTCCAGCAGGGCGAGGTAGGGCGAGACCGGCGCATCGGCCGACTCGTGGACCAGCGGGAGGAACATCGCCGGCCCGATGGCGTCGACCGTGTCGGCGCGACGGGTGCTGCTGTTCCAGACGAAGAAAGGGGTCCGGAAGGCCGCGTCGGGTTCGTTGACGTCCAGCACATCCTGCGGGATGATGCCGGGTTGGTGGTCTCCGTAGAAGACCACGATCGTGGTCTCATCCCGGGCCTGGAGTTGGGCCAGGAAGTCGGCCAGCGCGCTGTCGGTGTGCGCCAGGCCCCGGGCGTACTGCCCGTAAACCGCCGCCCGTTCGGGGTCCGGGATGTCCGACTCGATTGGGTCGGGATAGAGGTCGTAGTAGGTGCCGTGGTTCTGCATCGTGACCAGGTTGACGAACTCCCGACCATCGTGGCGGTCGAGCTGGTGCAGCACCTCGTCGAAAGCGGCCGCGTCACTGAGGTAGCTGTTGTCGCCGATGATCTCCTGGGACTGCATCGCCGCGTCGTCGATCACCTCGTCGAAGCCGAACGCGACATAGACCTGCTTGCGCTTGTACATGTCGAGGCTGAAGGAGTGGATCGCCACCGTGCGGTGGCCCAGCTCCGCGAACGCGCCAACCATCGACGGGTAGGTCGCCTGGTCGCCGACCATCATCTGGTACGGCGAGGTCACCTGCGAGTTGAACAGGCCGACCGACTGACCGGTGAGCGACTCGAACTCCATGGTGGAGGTTCCGCCCCCGTACGACTGGGCGTACATCGTGCCCGAGATGTTCTGCGCCATCACCCGCTGGGTGACCGGGATCGGGTTCTCGGCGAGGGTGAAGCCCGCCAGCCGGGATGGGTCGCTGAACGACTCCGAGAGGATGAAGACCACATTGGCGTCGGCCAGCGAGCCGGTTCGTTCGGCATTGATCTGGTCGGCGCGCTCGGAGTAGTGCGCGCTGATGGCGGCCATCGCCTCGGCGTCGTAGCCGCCCGGCTCGCCCATCACCTCGGCCGGCATGTTGTACAGGAAGCCGCCGACGAAGCCGTTGCTCCGGTAGTTGTGCAGCTGGCTCCAGGACATCCAGTCGGCCTGTTGGTCGTACAGCGTCCGCCACAGGTTGTTCGGCTTGTTGAACTGCGTCCCGTGCAGCAGGAGCGCGAGGGACACCGCCAGCGCGATGCCCCGGACGGCCAGTAGCCGCCACCTGGGGAGGTGCTGGACAGCCCGGAGCCAGTGCTGCGGGAGCAGCCGCGATATCAGGCGTCCGATCACCGCAACGGTGGACGCCGCCCCCACCACGCCGATCGCGATACCCAGCGCGGAGGTGGGATCGACCATGCCCAGCAGCGAACCGGAGTTGCTGACGAATCCGTGGTCGGCCGGGAAGAGCGGCTCATGCCGCAGGACGACCTTGCTGTGGCTGATCCCGGCGAGCAGCGTGGCCGAGCCGGTCACCAACGCCAGCGCCCACTTCAGGCGTCCAAGCAGGGCCCAGGCGCCGGCGATCGCGGTCGCGATGAACGCGACGTCCAGCGGCTCGACGAGCACATCGGACGAGGCGCGGGTGCGCCAGCCGGCGAAGAAATCGAGGTGCGTGGACAGCTGCAGGATGAACGCGCAGACGACTGCAACCACGACGACAGCGATGGTTGCGGCCATCGGGACGAGCAGCCGAACCGCCCGCGACGGCCGCTTCGGGGCAGGCCGGGCGGAATCAGTCACTCTATTGACCCTAACCAGCGCGCAGGGTCCTGCTCGAATCCCGGCGGGCCTTGTTGCCGCAACGAGACCTGCACCGATGCTGACGATCCCCAGCCGGCAGACTGCTATACCCGAATCGGGGCATGCGCTGAGCCTGGCTGGCTGTAGGTTGCCCTCTCTCAGTGTCAGGGTGGTGGTACCGCTGTTGCGGTGGTTGGATCCTGACCATCAGTCGGCTGGTTCTTAGGCTGCGTGCCGGGAGCGCCCCTTGGTGGGGTGTGTGGCGTCCATGCGTTTTGCCGTCGG
>NZ_JBASCI010000009.1:0-19838 GCF_049651565.1 Brooklawnia sp. | reverse complement strand
CGACTGTGGTCATGACGTCCTCCTGTCGTCGAACAGCCGTTCGATTCAATACCTAGTGTGCACCAGACCACTGACATTTTTCTAGGCCCGGGTCGGCACACTGGGTGACATGGACGTCTTCGACCAGATCATCTCCGGCGCCACCCCCGCTGAGGTGATCCTGCGGACCGACAGGTTCATCGCCTTCCTGGACGTCCGGCCGGTCTTCCCCGGCCACACCCTGGTCTGCCCGCTCGACCACTACGAGACCCTGTACGACCTACCCGTCGAGCTGTACGCGGAGCTGCTGATCGCCGCCCGCCGGATCGGCCTGGCCCAGCAGGCCCCCCTCGTCGCCGACGGCACCCTGCTGGTGACCAACAACGTGGTCAGCCAGTCCGTCCCGCACGACCACCTGCACGTGATCCCCCGGCGTCGCAAGGACGGCCTGCGCGGGTTCCTGTGGCCGCGCTCCCGTCCCACCGTTGAGGAGTTGCGTACCGTGGGTGACCAACTGCGGGCCGCGCTGACCGACGAGGAGGCCCGATGAGCGATGTGTTCAGCATCTTCATGCCGGGCCGTGCGCACTGGGAGGAAGTGAAGCGGGCCGAGAAGATGTTGCTGGTCGACTCCAAGGAGGGCGGCAGTGGTCCTGATCCGCTCCACCTCGACACCGGCACGATGGTGCTGCGCGACCGCACCGGCAGCGCAACGGAGGCGTCCACCGATATCGGCAACCCCTACCGTAGGCCCGCCGCGCAGCCCACCGAGCAGACGCAGAAGTCCGCGGCCGACGACATCACCACGATGCCTTCACCCGCGGACCCTGCGGATGAGTGCTAGCCGATCGGGCGAGCGATCAGCTGTTCTTCAGGTTCCGCAGCACGTACTGCATGATGCCGCCGTGCAGGTAGTAGTTGCGCTCCCCCGGCGTCTCGATCCGCACCACGGCCTCGAACCTGGTCTCCCGATCCGGCGCGGTCGCGATGACGGTCACCGTGGCCGGGGTGACGCCCGAGTTGAGCCCGGTGATGCCGCTGATGTCAAAGGTCTCCTCCCCGGTCAGGCCGAGGCTGTCGGCGTTCTGCCCTTCGGGGAATTGCAGAGGCAGCACACCCATGCCGATCAGGTTCGACCGGTGGATCCGTTCGTAGCTCTCGGCGATCACCGCGCGAATGCCCAGCAGCATGGTGCCCTTGGCCGCCCAGTCGCGTGAACTGCCCGAGCCGTACTCCTTGCCGGCCAGCACGACCAGCGGGGTGCCGGCTGCCTGGTAGTTCATGGCCGCGTCGTAGACCGTGGTGACCGGGGCGTCCGGCTGGCTGAAGTCGCGGGTGAAGCCACCCTCGGTGCCGGGCGCGATCTGGTTACGGAGCCGGATGTTGGCGAAGGTGCCGCGGATCATCACCTCGTGGTTGCCGCGCCGGCTGCCGTAGGAGTTGAAGTCCTTGCGCTGCACACCGTTGGCGATCAGGTACGCACCGGCCGGTGAGTCCTTCCGGATGGTGCCGGCCGGGCTGATGTGGTCGGTGGTCACCGAGTCGCCCAACTTGAGCAGCACGCGGGCGCCGGAGATGTCGGTGACCGGCTCCGGCTCGGCCGGCATGCCGTCGAAGTACGGCGGCTTGCGCACGTAGGTGGAGTCGGCGTCCCACTCGAAGATGTCACCCGATGGGGTGGGCAGCGTGCGCCAGCGCTCGTCGCCGGTGAACACGTCGGCATACGACTTGGAGTACATATCGGCGCTGACGCAGCTGCCGATCACCTCCTCGACCTCTGCCGGTGAGGGCCAGATGTCCTTCAGGTAGACGTCGTTGCCGGCCGGGTCCTGGCCGAGCGGTTCGTTCACCAGGTCGAGGTCCATCCGGCCGGCCACCGAGTAGGCCACCACCAGCGGCGGGCTGGCAAGGTAGTTCATCTTGGTGTCCGGGTTGATCCGGCCTTCGAAGTTGCGGTTGCCGGACAGCACCGAGACCACCGCGACGTCCTCGTTGGCCGCGGCGCTCACCTGCGGGATGAGCGGGCCGGAGTTGCCGATACAGGTGGTGCAGCCATAACCCACTACATGGAAGTCGAGCTTCTTCAGGTACTCGTCCAGACCGGCCCGCCGCAGGTAGTCGGTGACCACCTGGGAGCCGGGAGCCAGCGAGGTCTTCACCCAGGGCTTGCGCGACAACCCCTTCGCGACCGCCTTCTTGGCCAGCAGTCCAGCGGCGATCATCACGCTCGGGTTGGAGGTGTTGGTGCAGGAGGTGATGGCGGCGATCCCGACCACACCGTTGCGCAGCTTGACCTCGTTGCCCCCGATGGACGCACGCACCGTCCTGGTGATGTCGGAGGTGTACTGCGGCAGCACCGAGGCGAAGGCCTGCTTGGCGTCCGAGAGAGCGATGCGGTCCTGGGGACGCTTGGGCCCCGCGATGGACGGGACGACGGTGGACAGGTCGAGCTCGAGTTCTTCGGAGAAGTCCGGCTTGGCGTCGGGATCGAACCACATGCCCTGAGCCTTGATGTAGGCCTCGACCAGGGCGAGCTGCTGCTCGTCGCGTCCGGTGAATCGCAGGTACTCGATGGTCTGGTCGTCGATCGGGAAGATCGAGATGGTGGCCCCGTACTCGGGGGTCATGTTGCCGATGGTGGCGCGGTTGGCGACCGGCACCTCGGAGACACCGGGCCCGTAGAACTCGACGAACTTGCCCACCGCGCCGTGCTTGCGCAGCAGTTCGGTGATGGTGAGCACCAGGTCGGTGGCGGTGGCGCCCTCGGGCAGCTTGCCGGTCAGCTTGAACCCGACCACCCGCGGGATGAGCATCGAGACCGGCTGGCCCAGCATGGCGGCCTCGGCCTCGATGCCGCCAACGCCCCAGCCCACCACACCCAGCCCGTTGACCATCGGGGTGTGCGAGTCGGTGCCGACGCAGGTATCGGGGTAGGCGGTCAGCTCGCCGTCCTCCTCCCGGGAGAAGACCACCCGGGCCAGGTGCTCGATGTTGACCTGGTGGACGATGCCGGTGCCCGGCGGCACGACCTTGAAGTCGTCGAACGCGGTCTGTCCCCAGCGTAGGAACTGGTAGCGCTCGCGGTTGCGCTCGTACTCGATGTCGGTGTTGATGCGCAGTGCGTCCGGGGTGCCGAAGGTGTCGACGATGACGGAGTGGTCGATCACCAGTTCGGCCGGCGACAGCGGATTGATCTTCGCCGGGTCGCCACCAAGGTCGGCCATCGCCTCACGCATGGTGGCCAGGTCGACCACGCATGGGACGCCGGTGAAGTCCTGCATCACCACGCGGGCCGGGGTGAACTGGATCTCGTGGTCAGGCTCGGCGGTCGGGTCCCAACTGCCGAGGAAGGCGATGTCGTCATGGGTGATGTTCGCGCCGTCCTCGGTTCGCAACAGGTTCTCCAGCAGCACCTTCAAGCTGAACGGGAGGCGCTCCTGTCCCGGCACCTTGTCGAGCCGGTAGTAGGCGTATTGCGTGCCGTTGACCTCGAGAGTGTCCTTGGCGCCAAAGCTGTCGATGCTCATGCGTGCTCTCCCTGTCGTGAATTATCTTGATGTCAAGATACCACAGTAGATGTGCTTCCCAAGCATTGTCCCATCCGGCGCGGGCGGGCGCGGGGGCTGCGCCGACATCAAGGCCGCAGCGCACGACGTGGTGTCGCGGTTGTCTGGCAGTCGGTATCGGCGGGGCGAACCGTGGACCCGGACGACCCAGGTCATCTGGTCGGCCACGCCAGCGCGGCCTACGATGGCTTGATCATCGCTTCCTCACCGATGTGCAACCCGACAAGGGAGGTAACCGTGGGGCGAGGACGACGGCAGCAGGCGGACGGCGCGGGGCGTGTCGCCGTGGTGACGGGAGCGGCGTCTGGCATCGGAGCCGCCATCGCTCGGGCGTTGCTCGCTGATGGCTGGGCGGTGTTGGCCACCAGGATGCCGGACCAGCTTCCGGAGCCGGGAATGCAGCGGGCGCAGTTCATCGAGGTCGACCTGCTCGATGACGACGCCCCGCGCCTGATCGCCGAGCGAACCCGACAGGTGGGCGGTGCGCAACTGTTCGTCAGCTCGGCAGGCATCTCCCTGCCCGGGCCGGTCGAACTACGCGCGGACGACCTGAGCAGTGAGTTCGAGATCAATGCGGCCGCTCCGGCACGCGTGGCCGCTGCACTGCTGCCCCAGCTGCGGCACGCCGGGGGCCGGATCGTGGTCATCGGGGCAGGTCAGGGACGTGTGGCGTTGCCGTTCGGCGGCGGGTATGCCGCCAGCAAGGCAGGGTTGGCGGCGATCGTGGATGCGCTACGGGCCGAGGTGGCCGGCGATTCGATCTCGGTCAGCCTGATCGAACCTGGGGCTGTCCGCACCAGGATTCTCGACTCCAGTCGCGAGCAAGCTGTTTCGTTACTGGCCAACGCAACACCCGAGCAACGTCGACGCTACGAGGCCGGGCTCATGCGAACCCTGGAGGGCGCGGCCGGGGCGTTCGAGCAGGCGCTGCCCCCGGAACGGATCGCCAACCTGGTGGTCGGGATCACCCACTCCCGGTCACCAAGACCGGGCTACGTCGTCGGACGCGAGGCGTGGGCGCTGGCCGTGCTGGCGCACCTGCCGGCGAGTTGGCGGGCCCGCCTGGTCGGCCGGATTGCCCGTGGGCGGCCCGCTGTCGACGACACCGAGACCGAGTTGCAGAGGAGTTCGCTTTCATGACTCGCCAGCCAGTCGCCGAAGTGCTCGAACTGCCCGGGATGAAGCTGCACTATGACGTCCATGGTGACCTGACCGATCCCGGCCGGCAGCCGGTACTCCTCGTGTTCGGGTTCCCGATGGAAGCCGACGCGTTCGCCGCCTTGGCGTCCCGCATTGACGACCGGGTGGTTGTCACCGTTGACCCGCGTGGTGTCGGGCGCAGTACCCGCAACGCCGGGGATGATCGGCTGCTCGCACCGGACGACCATGCTCGCGACCTGGCAGCGCTCGTCGATGCCCTCGATGTGGGTCAGGTGGACGTCTTCGGCACCAGCGGCGGCGGTATCAACGCCCTGTCGTTCGCAGAGGCGTATCCGGAAAAGGTGCGGTTGCTGGTCTCGCATGAGCCGCCGCTCACCTGGCTGCTGCCCGACCGTGAGGCGATCCAGGCGGTGATCGACGACATCCTGGCCACCTACCAGGAGTCCGGATATGGGCCAGCGATGGCGAAGTTCATCCGGCTGGTCACCCATGACGGTGAGATCGGCGAGCAGTACCTCCGGCAGCCGCCGCCAGATCCCGCGAAGTTCGGGCTGCCCACCGAGGACGACGGGCTGCGCGACGACCCGATGCTGGCCGGCAGCCTGCACAATGGACCCGGCTATCGGCTGGACGTTGAGGCGCTCCGCGCCTTGGGCGACCGCGTCATCATCGCGGTCGGCGAGCAGTCCGGGCAGACGATGGCGGCCCGAGCAGCCCGGGCGGCGGCGGCTCTGCTGGGCCAGGAACCTGTGATGTTCCCCAGCCACCATGGTGGCTTCCTGGAGGGTGAGCCTGGACAAGCCGGCAAGCCGGACGAATTCGCGGCCCGGCTGCGTGCCGTGCTTGAGCGAAGCTAGCTGGGAGGTGGGTTTGACTGGTCGGAGCCGCAGTAGTTGATCTATCCGGTCTCGACGGCGGTCGCCGTCTGAAAGTGCTCGTTGGGCATTGGGATATCCAGCTTCCAGGTGATGGCGATCGGTGCTTCGCCCGAGTGGCTCACGTAATTGGCGGTCCCAAGCAGCAGGTAAGGCGCTCCCTTCCCGAACTCCCATGCCCTGCGCTCTCGGCTGAAGATCACTACTGAGGTCTTGGTTTTCCGCTGGTTAAGGTAGCGCCGGCCAGTAGGTGACGCCACTCTCGTAGACGACTGGCTCTCCCAGTGGAACAGCGTTGGCGATATCGCATAATCGGAGTACATGGTCGAGGGAGCGAATTCGGACTCCGATTTGTTGAGGGTGACCAGGAACGCGTCTGTCTTCCAGTCGTCAGACCACAGGACGCCCTCGCGGAAGTTCCCCGGCAGCCGGGCTGGCTTGGCATAGTCCAGCGCTGCCAGAATCTCCTCTCTGCTGTAACGGGCGTGGGCAACCAGGCCGGTCTGGCTTAGGTGCCCTTGCAATGGGCGTGGTATGTGGCGGATTCCGTCGGACAAGCAGTCCAGGATTTCGCGCAGCTCAAACCGGGAGCGCTGGTCCGCCCGCAACCGCTCCAGTGCGACCGAGTACGGCTCGGCCAGTTTTGGCCAGATCGAGTACAGCAACATGCGGGCGAACCGTTGCTGCTCGGAGTCCAGATCGTCGTAGGAAGGACGGCGATCCGAAAGCAGGAACCGGTACATGCTCAACCGGTGCGGATCGTCGACATGAGCAACCGCACGCCCGCGGCGAAGCAGCTTCGCATCGTGATTCTCTTCAGAGGGCACGGGCAGGCGAGCTTCCAGTCGCGCCTTCACCCAGCTCTTGTCCCACTGCTTGATTACATCGACCAGATCAATATCACCCTGCTTGAGGAAGTCGCCGAGCGAAACGTCTCCGATGGCGCGCAACTGGCTGACCACGTCCCGCCATCTGGAGACCACCTGCCGCTCGACGTTCGCGAGGATGAGCTCGGTCGACTGGCGATCGAGAATGATCTGACAACCTGAAGGCAGGAACGGGAACTTATGTTCAATGTGGTGGCTCAACTGCCCTCTCGGGATGCCAGTCATGGCAGTAAAGCGCTTGTCATATCTGAACTCGACGTTCTGATTACCGACGAAATCCAGCACCGTGAGTACTGCCTTATCCCGGATTCTGCGCAGTCCCCGGCCGAGTTGCTGCAGGAATAGTGTGGCGCTCTCCGTTGGCCGAAGGAATAGCAGGGTATCAATGTCCGGCAGATCAACACCCTCATTGAACAGGTCTGCGGTGAAGATGGCGTTGATCTTGCAAGTGCGAAGATCTTCGATGGCTTGGTGACGCTGGTCCTGAGGCGTCTCCCCGCTCAAGGCGACAGCTGGAATCCCAGCGGAGTTGAAAACACGGGCCATGTATTGCGCGTGTGCCACCCCGACGCAGAACCCCAAAGCTCGCATTTGGCCGGAGTCGGGCACCTTGTCCGCCAACTGCTTCAACACGATTCGGGCGCGGGCGTCATTGCCGGTGTAGAGACTGGAAAGCTGTTCGATGTCATACGATCCGCGCTGCCATGACACGCCGCTCAGATCGGTGCCGTCGTGGAGTCCGAAGTAGTGGAACGGGCACAGCAAATCGGCCTTCAATGCGTCCCACAGCCGGATTTCGGACGCCATCCGGCCGTCGAAGAAATCCTGGACGTCGAAGCCGTCGGTTCGTTCCGGCGTTGCGGTTAGACCCAGCAGCTCGCCTGGCTGGAAGTGCGTCAGCAGCTTGCGGTAGCTGGGCGCAGCAGCGTGGTGGAATTCGTCGATGACGATGACTTCGAATGCACCGGGTGCGAAGTTGGCTATGTCGGAGACGTTGAGGCTCTGTACGGAGGCGAAGACCTGCTGCCACTGAACGGGTCGTTGACCGGCTGCCCAGAGCTCCCCGAAGTTGGCATCTGATAACACTTCGCGATACTTCGCCCGAGCTTGCGCCAGAATCTCCTGGCGATGCGCAACGAAAAGCAGCTTCAGGCGACGTTTGGCGTCAGCGCATAACCGCTTGTAGTCGAGGGCTGCGACCACGGTCTTCCCGGTTCCGGTCGCAGCGACTATCAGGTTTCGATGCCGATTTTGAACCGTTCGCTCCACCTCGAGGTCTTCCAGAATCTGGACCTGGTGCGGGTAGGGCCGGACTTCGAGGCCTGACAGCGTGATGGTTTCCCGGCCTTCAACCCTGCCGGTACCAGCTTCCCGCAAGGCATGGCGCAGCCGTTCGGCGTCCCTAGCCGGGTCGTAGACCTCGAAGCGGTCGTCATTCCAGTAGGTCTCGAAGGTGACCCCGAACTTGTCGATCAATGTGGGGGTCGCTGTTCGGGTAAGCCGAACATTCCACTCGACGCCGTCCAGCAGCGCCGACACCGACAGGTTGGACGAACCGACATAGGCGGTATCGAAGCGACTGTTGCGGGTGAACAACCAGGCTTTCGCGTGCAACCGCGTCCTGTCCACCTCGTAGTTGACCTTCACTTCGGCACCATAGTCGCGGACCATTTTGTCGAGGGCATGTGCCTCGGTGGCGCCGAGGTAAGTGGACGTGATCACTCGCAAAGGGGAACCACGACGCCGAATCTCGCGCAGCTCGTTGTCCATGGTGCGCACACCGCTCCATTTGATGAAGGCGCACAACAGATCTACCCGGTCAGCGGAGTGCAGTTCCGATCTGATTTCATGACCGACGCTTGGGTCTTCTTTGGCGTTCGTGATCAGAGCGGGCTCACCAACCGGCAGCGACGGCAGTTCGCGGTAATGCTGCTCGACGCCCAACTGTTCGCCTGCCCGCAAGGCGATGAGCCGCCGTGGCTCATCGATGGCGTGTTCGTCGCCGGCAATCTCGGCAGCCATCCGATTGAAAAGCTCCACGCGCTCCGAAGCGTCTGATCCGGCCAGTCGAGTCCTCGCCAGCCGGGCCAGATGGCGAGCAAACATATCTGGCTGAGCCGCATCGTCAACATCTTCCCATTGCGGCTGCAATCCGCCGCCTTTGATACGGGCTGCCAGTTCCCGGGTGATCAGAACGTCGTACACGCCGGGCGGTAGCTGATCATGGTCTTCACGCACATCCGCCAGCATGGCACCAACCACCGACAGAAGTACGGAGTACTTGCAGGTCGCGACTCGTATACTGCAAAGCCTCCATGCATCCCTATGGCAGGAGCACCATGGAACTGGCAGACCGACTCAACAGACTGGGCACCGAAACCGCCTTCAAGGTCTCCGAGGTGGCAGCTCAGTGGGCGTCCCAAGGGCACACCGTCTACCCGTTCCACCTGGGTGACATCGACCTGCCGACGCCAGGCCGCATCGTGGCCGCAATGGACCGCGCCATCGCCGACGGCCACACCGGCTACTGCCCCGGGGCTGGCATCACCCCGTTGCGGGAAGCCATCGCCAACGACGTGAACACCAAGCGCGGCACCTCCTACACCGTCGACAACGTCACCATCCAGCCCGGCGGCAAGCCGGTGATCACGAAGTTCCTGCAGACCGTGATGAACCCGGGCGACGAGGTGCTCTTCCCCAACCCAGGCTTCCCGATCTACGAGAGCCAGATCGAGTACCTCGGCGGAGTGGGCCGCCCCTACCGATTCGTCCCCAGCCAGTCCGGGTTCGCCCTCGACCTCGACCACTTGCGCTCGCAAGTCACAGCACGCACCCGAGCGATCATCTACAACGACCTGCACAACCCGACCGGCGCCGACTCGACCGAGGCCGAGCGCGAGGCGGTCGCCCAACTTGCGCTCGAAAACGACCTGTGGGTGCTGTCGGACGAGGCCTACTTCGAGGTCCGGTACTCCGGCCAGAGCAAGTCCATCGCGTCCTTGGCCGGCATGGCCGAACGCACCGTCATCCTCTACACCTTCAGCAAGCGGTTCGCCATGACCGGTTGGCGACTCGGGGCAGGCATCACCCCACCCCCACTCACCGACTGGTTCTCCCGTTTGAACACCAACAACGAATCCTGTACCACCCACTTCGTCCAGTACGCCGGCCTGGCCGCCCTGCAGGACGCCGAAGCCGAGATCGGGCAGATCAGGTCGACGCTGCAGGCCCGGCGGGACGCCGCCTACGCCGAACTGTCCACCACCCCCGGCATCACGCTCACCAAACCGGAGACCACCTTCTACCTCTTCCCCGAGGTCAGCGAGGCGATGCGGATGGTGAACTCCGGTGACCTGGCCGACTTCGCCGACCGGGCGCTGCGGGAAACCGGCTGCAGCTTCTGCACCCGCAACCACTTCGGCCGTCCGCTATCCGGTGAGGACCGCCGATACATCCGGCTGGCCTACTCCGGCCTGTCCGCCCAGGCAATCTCCGAAGGCCTCGGGCGGCTGCGCAACTGGATAGGCTCGGCCAGCTGAGCCTCGATCGACTCCGGCCCCTGCTATCGGGGGTTGACCCGGGTTGACCACCCAATCCGCTCGCGAGTGGATGATTCGGCACGGTCTTGGCGCTACCTTCAATGCATGGTCAAGGACAGTCACAGTGCCGATGGCAAGAACAGCTTCACCGAGAAGATCGAGGTCGCCGGCGAGAACCTCGCTTCCACCGTCAAGAACCTGATGCAGGACGCCAACGTCCGCCGCATCATCATCCGCAACGCTGACGGCCGCCAACTGATGAGCATCCCGCTCGCAGTGGGAATCGCCGGCGGCGCGCTCGCGATCTTCATTGCCCCGATCATCTCGGCGGTCGCCGTGATCGGTGGCGCGGTCGCCAAGCTCAAGGTCGAGGTCGTCCGCACCGGCGAACGCCGGCGCTGACCCGTAAACCGCTGGACCAACCAAATACCGAAGGCTCAGCCCTGTCCGGCCACAGCAACCGTGCGCGGCCAGAACAGCAGAGCCAAGACACAAGCCACCATCGCGGCGCCCAGCACCGCGATGGTGCTTTGCGCTGCGGCGGTGAACGGCCCAACGTAGAAGTCAACCACGGTCTGGTGCCACGCCTCGACGATCAACAGGTGCCCACCCAGGAAGACGGCCACCGCCACGCAACCCGCCAGCCCCCACCCGGCTGCGGCGACCCGGCTCAACGCTGCGGACGCGCGCGTCCAGGCCTGGGTGGCGACCCCCAGCAACGCGCCCAGCAACCACATCAGCAGGGCGGCGTTGCGGGTACCCGCCGGCATCGAGATACCGACCTCGCCGGCTGGGTACCAGCCCGGGGTCAGGTACTGACCGGCCAGCAACGGCCCGGTCAACGTCCACTCCGGCACCGCTGGCACCAGCGCGACCGCCGCGGCCGCCATCGCGCACCCGGTACCTATCAGCACCGGCAACGCCGGCTCGGTGTTCGCCGCCGGACGCCCGGCGGTCGCCCACACCAGCAGGGCACAGATCAGCAGCGCCAGCCCGATCACGATGCCGGCCGCATCGAGCGGCCCGATGCCGGCCAGCCGTTCGATCAGCAGGGTCGACGGCTCGCGGCGCACCCGCACAATCATCATGATGAACCGCACCACCAGCGCCAGCGCCGCAACCGACAGCAGCGGCACATGCCACCTCGGGTACCGGTTGGCCACCACGAAGACCGACGCGCCCAGGGCGAGCACCACCGCGATCAGGTAGCCCCAGACGCCGGTCATGTCCCGGGGCGCCGACGGGCAGGGCTCCTGGTAGCACAGCACCATCGACTCGGGTCGAACCAGGTGCAGCACCCACAGCGCCAGGCCGACCAGCGACAGCGCCAGAGTGGCTACTCGTTCAGCGCCTTGTACTCGCATCGGCGTCCTTCCGTGCCCGCCGCTGCTTGCGATCGGCTACGTACAGGTCCCGCAGTTCAGGATCGTCCATCACAAGGTAGACCAGTCCGCAGTCCTGCGGCCCGGTGGCGCCCGGTTGGCACAGGCTGCACGGGTCGGCCGGCCGCAGCGGACATCTCGGAGTGGTCTTCACTTGGGATTTCATTTGTCGCCAATAGTACGTTCGCCCGCCGCGGGCGGCCCATTTCAGCGACTGGAACTGGCAACAAACTCCACGATTTCGGCGCTGGCGTCCACCTGGGCGTCCGGCCCGGTCGGCCAACCGTGATCGCCGTCGCTGGTGAGCAGCATCCGGACGCGGCTGTCCGCCTCGCAGTCCGACCACGTCCGCTCCAGCAACCCGGATGGCGCAACGGTCTCGCCCGGCTGGGTGCAGCCGTTCAGCTCGGCCCACCTGGTGACCACCTCGTCAAGGGTTGGCAACTCGTCCAGGGTCTCCACGCCCGGAAGTGGGGTGTCCTACGGTTGGTCCCCGAACGGCGGCACCACCGTGTCGTTCGCCGAGTGGATGCCAGGACCGACACCGGTTCTGCCGGTATGTAGGCGGATCTGGAAGCCGACGTCATCCACCTGCTGCTGCCTCCCCGCCACAACCCGCGACCGGGCGTCCTCAACAGCAGCCGTGGCCTCATCGACGCACGGCTCACCCCGTGCGAAGCGCTGGCTTCAGAAGGGGACGCCACACCGCACAATCACGTTGGCATAGGCAGTCGCCTCGCCGGTGCGCACGACTAGCACCGCGGCGGCCGATCTGGCCTTGAGCTCTTCATGGCTGATGGTTTCGGGCTCACCGAAGCACTCCGCGACCAAGGGCTGGATCGCGGGGTTAGCATCGACGGTCTCCTCGGCGATCCACGCCTGCTCCACGACAATCTCGTCCGCAAGCGCACGCACGACGTCGGCGAAGCTCGGGACGCCGAAAGTCACGGCCAAGTCCACCACTGGCACGCCGGGAGGGCGCGGTAGCCCGCAGTCCCCGATGACGATGAGGTCGGTGTGTCCGAGCCGGGCCAGGGCAGCCGACAGGTCGGCGTTGAGGATGCCGCGCCGCTTCATCGTCCCCCCACCCCTTCCGCCGCGCCCGATTTCATGGCCGCGCCGCTCAGCTCCGCGGCGCTCGGGTATGAAGCCTGCGCACCTGGGCGCTGGACAGCCAGCGCGGCGACCCGGGTCCCGAGCGCCAAGGCCTCACGCAGGCCTTCGCCGGACGCAAGCGCGGTGGCCATGCCGCCCACGAAGGCGTCGCCAGCACCGGTGGTGTCCACCGCAGTAACCGCCTGGGCTGGCTGGGTGATCTCCTCGCCGTCATGCGCCACGGCCAACGAGCCCTCGGCGCCGAGCGTGACCACGACGCTGCGTGCCCCGCGCGCTAAGAGACGCCGGGCCAGTACCGCGGGCCCGATGCCTTCCTCCGGCCCTACCCCTGCGACGATCGCCGCCTCGGTTTCGTTGACTACCAGCGGGTCGCACGTTGCGAGCACCTCGTCGGGCACCTCTGCTGCGGGCGCCGCGTTGAGCAGGAACCGCACGCCGATCTGGCGGCAGCGCGCCGCGACACTCTTGACGGTCTCGAGGGGCACCTCGTGCTGCATGACGACAAGCTTGGCGTCATGCAGCACGGCGGCGCACTGGTCGAGATACTCCGGGGTCACGCGGCGGTTTGCGCCTGGCGAGACCACAATGGAGTTCTCGCCGTCGGGAGTGACCATGATCATGGCCGTACCGGTCGCGTCCGAAGTGGCGGCGAGGCCTGAGGTGCCCACACCCGCGGCGTCCAGCGACGCACGGAGCATCTGGCCCGTGGTGTCTGACCCGACGCAGCCGATGAACTCCACCGCCGCACCAAGGAGCCCGGCCGCGACGGCCTGGTTGGCTCCCTTGCCGCCGGCGGCGATCACCAAGTCGGATCCGAGTACGGTCTCCCCGCCGCCGGGACGCCGATCCACCTGGACGATGAGATCGGCGTTGGCGGAACCGATGACGACGATGGTCACGGGGCGGAGTCCTTGTCGAGGACGACCACCGGGACCGAGATCGCCTGCTCGACCGCTTCGCCGCGGGCCAGCTTCACGGCTGCCTCGACGGCCTGCTTGCCCAGTTCCTCCGGCTGCTGGGCGATCGACGCGTACATCGTGCCGGCCTTGATCGCTGCCACGCCGTCATCGGTGCCATCGAAGCCGACCACCTTCACATCGCCGCCTGCGCGCGCGCCCAAGGCTTGGATAGCGCCGAGCGCCATCTCGTCGTTCTCGGCAAAGATACCCACGGCCTGCGGGTGTGCCTGCAACAGGTTGGTGGCCACGTCGAGGCCCTTGGTGCGATCGAAGTCGGCGGGCTGCTTGGCCACGACCTCGATGTCGGGGAACTGCGCGATGCCCTCCTCGAAGCCTTGGCCACGCTCGCGGGACGCCGTGGTGCCGGCCACGCCCTGCAGCACGATGACCTGCCCGCTTTCGCCGATGGCTTCGGCGAGCGCCTCAGCCGCCAACTTGCCGCCGGCCACGTTGTCGGAGGCGACGAACGCGTTCACCTCGGCACCATTGACGGCGCGGTCCACCGCAACAACGGGGATGTTGGCTGCGATGAGGGGGGAGACGATCGGGCCCGCGGCGTCGGAGTCGACAGGGTTGATCAGCACGGCCTGGACCTGCTGGGTCTGGAAGTTCTGCACCTGATTGGCCTGCTGGGTGGCGTCGTCGCGGGCGTCAGTGACGATCAGCTCTGCTCCGGCGGCCGCGGCCGCATCCTGGGCTCCCTTCTGCAACGAGACGAAGAACGGATTGTTCAGCGTCGAGATGGACATGCCGAGCTTGACCTGCTCGCCGTCCCCGCCGGAGGCGGTGTTCGACCCTTGGGAGCAGCTGGCCAGCAGGAGTGCGCCCACCGCCAGCGCAGCGGCGATGCGAACGCGCGGGCGGGGACGGGACGTGGATCGGGACATGGTACGGGTTCCTTTCGGTGGTTGGGTTGATGAGGTGGTCATGCCGACTTGCGGCGCAGGGTGTCAGTGAGAACGGCGAGAGCGATCACGATGCCGATCACGACCTGCTGCCAGAAGGAGGAGACGTTGAGTAGGTTGAGGCCGTTGCGGATCACGGCCAGCACAAGCGCCCCAACGAAGGTGCCGAAAGCCCGCCCCTTGCCACCGGCCAGGCTGGCTCCTCCGATGACGACTGCGGCGATGGCGTCCAGCTCGTAGCCGGCGGCGGCCTGCGGCTGCCCCGAGACCAGACGGCCGGCAAGCACCAGGCCGGCCACCGCAGCGAAGCCGCCGGAGAGGGCGTAGATGATGAGCTTCTGGCGTCCGACGTTGATCCCGGACAGCCGGGCTGCCTCCTCGTTACCGCCGATGGCGTACATGCATCGGCCCACGTAGGTGCGGTTGAGGATGAACGCGGCCAGGACGCCGAGCACGACCATGACGAGCAGCGGTACCGGGAGCCAGCCCCACAGGGTCGATCCGAAGAAGGCCACCTCGGGCGGCTGCGGTACCGGGACGCCGTTGGAGATGACGAGCGCGAGCCCTCGGGCGACGGACAACATGGCCATGGTGGCGATGAAGGCTGGCAGGCGCCCATAACTGATCAGGGCGCCGCTCACCAGGCCGGTCGCCACCCCGGTACCCAGCCCCAGCAGGATGGCGACCCAGGCGGGTAGGCCGAGCGTGGCGGCACTGTATCCGGTGACGATTGCCGACAGCGCGGCAACCGATCCCACCGCCAGGTCGATGCCAGCGGACACGATGACGAACGTCTGACCGAACGCGAGGATTGCCACGACGGCCGCCTGGGTCCCGACGTTGATGAGGTTCTGGGGGCTGAGGAACACCGGGCTGAGGATGGCCATGATGATGACCAGCACCAGCAGGGCACCGAGAGCCCCCTGCTGACGGAGCATCTCTCGGGTACGGCCCGACAGGGCTGCGGCGCGGGCTGAGTTGTTCGGCGCGGCGGGGGCGGTATCAGTGAGCACGGGTGGACTCCATTTCTTGCACGGCCAGGGCCATGACGGCGTCCGGCGTCGCTTCTTCGTGACTTAGTTGGCCGACGATTCGGCCTTGGGCCATGACCAGGATCCGGTCGCTGATTCCAAGCACCTCGGGCAGGTCGGACGAGGCCATGAGGACGCCGCGGCCTGAGGCGGTCATCTCGTTGATGAGGTTGTAGATCTCGACCTTGGCGCCGACGTCGACGCCGCGGGTCGGTTCGTCGAGCAGCAGCACAGTGGGGTCGGCCAGGAGCCACTTCCCCATGACGACCTTCTGCTGGTTTCCGCCCGACAGGTTCTTGACGGCGACATTGGCGGACGGCGTTCGGATGCCAAGGTTCTTGATCCCCCGCCGGGCGAGGTCGGCGAGGGCACGCCTATTGACCAGCCCGCCTGATGAGGCGTCCCTGAGTTTGACAAGACCCAAGTTCTCCCCCACCGACGCCCCCAGCACCAGCCCCTGCTGCTTGCGGTCCTCGGGGACCAGACCCAGGTGCTGGCCGATCGCGCGCCCGATACCCCGGGCCCGGCTCTTCTTACCCCGGACAGCGATGCTGCCGGAGTCGAAGTCGTCGGCCCCGAAGATGGCTCGTAGCACCTCGGTGCGCCCAGCACCGACCAACCCGGCCAGGCCTACCACCTCGCCTGCTCGTACCTCGAAGCTGACGTCTTCGAACCGGCCCTTGGCCGTGAGGCCCTCAACCGCCAGCAGCGTCTCGCCGACCTCGCCGCGCACCCTTGGGTACTGGGCGTCTATCGACCGGCCGACCATCAGCCGGACCAGTTCGTCGGTCGATGTCGAGGCGGGCACCGTGGTGATGGACTGTCCGTCGCGCAGCACGGTCACCCTGTCGCCGATGCGCCGGATCTCGTCGAGGTGGTGGGAGATGAAGATGATGGCCACACCCCGCGAGCGCAGCTCGTTCATCAGGTTCAGCAGCCTGTCGACCTCGTCGTCGGCGAGCGCGGCCGTCGGCTCGTCCATGATGAGGATGCGAGCGTCGAGGCTGAGTGCCTTGGCGATTTCGACGAGCTGCTGGCGAGCGACGCCCAAGCTGGAAACGGGAGTCCGCGGGTCGATCGCGAGCCCGACGCGCGACATCGCGGTGGTGGCCAGGCGGTTCATCTCGCCGGTCTTGACGACACCCGCAACCCGCGGCTGACGTCCGAGCATCACGTTCTCGGCCACGCTGAGCTGGGTGACCAGGTTGAACTCCTGGTGGATGGTGGCGATGCCGAGCCGCTCGGCGTCCGCGGTGCCGTGGAGGTTCACCGGTTGTCCGTCGACGAAGATCCTTCCCTCGTCGGGCTGGTGGACGCCTGCCAGGCACTTGATCAACGTGGACTTGCCGGCACCGTTCTCGCCGAGTAGTACGTGTACCTCTCCGGGCACGAGGTCGAAGGAGACCCCGCCCAGGGCGACGACACCGGGAAAGCGCTTGACGATCCCCTCGACGCGCAAGATGGGGGCTGCATCACTCATGGGCATGCCTTTCTGACGCGTGGTGGGCCACGCGGGGTGCGGTGGAGGCGCGCAGGTGCAAGGTGCAAGCGATGCGCGTGGCGGAAACCTCGTGGCCGTTGATCCGGTCGAGGAGCGCCTCGAACGCATGGCGTCCGAGTTCGCGCGTGGGTTGTGCAATAGCCGTCACAGAAGGCCGGAGCCAGGCGAACATGTCGAGGTCATCTATGCAGGCCAGGGCGATGTCGTTGGGCACCGACGGAACGCCGCCGGCGTGAGTCGTCAGCGCCTCAAGTGCGCCGAGGGCCATCTCACCGTTGGAGATCAGCAGCGCCTCGGGAGTTGTCCGCTCGTCGAGCATGCGCGTCATGCACGCCAGCCCGGACTCTCGTCTGAACGTGCCGGCCCAGATGCGCTCGGGCGGCAGCTCGATGCCGTGGACCGCGAGCGCACTGCGAAGGGCGTCCACTCGCTCGCGGGCGGTGCCCGCCGCACGTGAACCGGCGATGACGCCGATGTCGCGGCGCCCGGTCGCCACCAGGTGGTCGACGAGCTGAGTGATCGCGGGAGCGGTGTCGGAGGCGATCAGGGGGGCATGCACGTCGTTGGCCGGGCGGTCGAGGAGGACCAGGTGGCGGTTCAACTCGGCGGCCTCGCGTAGCAGCTCGGAGGTTTCGATGGTGGGGACGACGATCATGCCGTCAACTTGACGCTCGAGCAGGGTCTGCACGTAGAGGTCCTGTTGCTCAGGCTTCTCGTCGGCATTGCCGACGATCATCAGGTAACCAGCCTCGCGGGCGGCATCCTCGACCGCGCGAGCCAGTTGGGTGAAGAAGGGGTTGAGCAGATCAGACACGACCAGGCCGATCGTGCGAGTACCGGTACGGCGCAGCGCCCGCCCCATCGCGTTGGGCCGGAAGCTGTGCTCCTCGGCCGCGGCGAGGACCTTTTCGCGCATCTGCGGCGAAACGGACTCGTGATTACTGAACACCCGCGAGACCGACGCAACCGACACGCCAGCGGTGTGCGCTACGTCCTTGATGGTTGCCATGTGACTGCCGTCCAGTATGGATGTAAACGATTTCTGTAATCGATTACATGCAGCGTAGACAGCCTGCCGGCACGTGTCAAGTGTTTCGGCGCTGGAGTCAGCAGGAGAGGTAGCCGACTTGGGGCGATCACCTTGTTGTGGCTGCGACCACTTCGTTCAGGAAGTCGTCCAACCCCCGTCCACCACCAGCATCTGGCCGGTGATATAGCTGGACGCGTCGCTGGCCAGGAACAGCGCCGTGGTCGCCATCTCGCTGGGCTCGGCCAGGCGTCCCATCGGAATGCGCGCCAGGATCGCCGCCGACTTCTGCGGATCGGAGAACAGCGCCTCGGTGAGCTCGGTGCGCACCCAGCCCGGCGCCACCCCGTTGCAGCGGATCCCGCGACCCGACCACTCCTTGCTGAGCGCCCGCAGCACTCCTCCGATCCCTGACTTGGCGGCCGCGTAGGCCGGGATGTCAGGCACCACCGACTGCAGGTTGTTCAACGAGCCGATGAAGACGTGGCTGGCCGGGCGTCCGCTCGCCAACTGGCGGCGACCCAGTTCCTGGCTGATCAGGAACGGGGCGGTCAGGTGCACCCGGATCAGCCGATCCCATTGCTCGACAGGGTAGTCAACTGCCGGTTGACGGTGCTGGAAGCCGGCGGCGTGCACCACGATGTCGATCGGCCCGCCCAGCGCCGCCTCACAATCGTCGACCAGCTTCACCGGCGAGACCGTCATCACGTCGGCCGGCACCGCCACCGAGTTCGGCACCTCCGCGGTCGCCGCCGCCAACTGCTCTGCGGTGCGGGAGACCAGCGCCACCTGCGCGCCGGCCTCGCCCAGCGCCCTGGCGATCGCCATCCCGATGCCGCGGCCACCGCCGGTGACGATGGCGCGGCGTCCGGTCAACTTGAACAGGTCCAGTACGTCAGTCATTGAGGATCCTCCGGCTCTTGGGTTCATCGGTCCAGTCCACGTCGCCATAGTCTGCCAGCGCCATCCGGGTGCGGTGAATGTGCAACCGCACCAGCGCGGACGCGGCGTCCGGATCACGACGGCGCAGCGCGTCGACGATCAGGGTGTGCTCGGCGCAGGTTGAACGGAACGCCTCGTCGGGCATTCGACGCACCAGTTCGCGGCGGTACGGCTGGGTGGTGTTCCACAGCCTGGTCACCAGCTCGGTCAGGAACGGGTAGGTCGCGCCGGCATAGGTGAGCAGGTGGAACTCCCGGTCCAGCGACATGAACTCCCGCAGCCCACGGGCCCCGCCGGTCGCCTCGATCCTGTCGGCCAGTTCGGCGGCCCGGTCGATCTGCTCGGCGCCGAGGTGGGGCAGCGACTCCACTATCACCATCGGCTCAACCGCCTCGCGCAGCTTGTAGCACTGCTCGAACTCCTCGGCGTCCAGGCCTGCCACCCAGGCACCGGAGTGCGGCTTGACGATCACCAGGCCCTCGGCCTCCAGCGCCCGCAGCGCCTCCCGGATCGGCATCCGGGAGGCCCCGAACTCGGCCGCCAGCAACTCCTGCCCGAGCCGCGAGCCCGGCGCCCGGTCGCCGTCCAGGATCTGCTCGCGCAACTCCTGCACGATGCGGGACGCCTGCACCGTGCGGGCAGCCGTCAGATCCTCAACATGGCTCACAGCTCGGGCCGGGTCGGGTTCCACAGGTGACGCGCCCGCTCGGCCTGGTAGGCCTTGCCATCGGGGAAGCTGACCAGTTCCATCTGCATGCCCCACGGGCTCAGGAAGTACACCCAGCGCTGGCCCTTGGCCGGGCCGCTGCTGTGGGTGGGCTCCCCCAGCACCCGAACGCCGCTGTCCTTCAGATACTCGATCGCGGCGTCGATGTCGTCGACGTAGAACGCCAGGTGGTGGCCGCCGACGTCGGAGTTGGCCGGCTGCTGCTCATTGCGGCCGTCCAGTTCATACTCGAAGATCTCGAA
>NZ_JBASCI010000008.1:0-6715 GCF_049651565.1 Brooklawnia sp. | reverse complement strand
GCCCTGCAGGCACTGGTGGACGACGGCACACTGACCGACAAGCTGGCCCGCCAGGTGATCGACGGCGTGCTGGCAGGCGAGGGGGAGCCCGCCGAGGTGGTGGCGTCCCGGGGTCTGGCGGTGGTCAGCGACGACGGGGCGTTGTCGAAGGCGGTGGAGCAGGCGATCGCCGCCAACCCGGCGGTGGCCCAGAAGGTCCGCGACGGCAAGGTACAGGCCGCCGGTGCGTTGATCGGCGCGGTGATGAAGGCGATGAGGGGCCAGGCGGACGCCGCCCGGGTGCGGGAACTGGTGATGGAGAAGCTGGCCTGACACCACCGCAGCGCCCGGCGCCGGCTGGCGGCGTGCGTGGCGGCTGTGGTCCGCCATGGGAAACGGCGACGGGGCGGTTGGCGGTGATGGTGAACAATGGCGCCATGGCCGATCAGATCCCGCAGTTGCCCGCGAACATCGCCGGGCGCCTGAAGCGCACCGCGGACGGCCTGGTGGCCGCCGTGGTGCAGGACGCCGGGACCGGCCGGGTACTGATGGTGGCCTGGATGAACGACGACGCGCTGGCCCGCACACTGGCCACCCGGCAGGCAACCTACTGGTCACGCAGCCGCGGCGAGTTGTGGCGCAAGGGCGCGACCAGCGGCCACACCCAGCACGTCCGCGAACTCAGCGTCGACTGTGACGGCGACGCGCTGCTGCTGCAGGTCGACCAGATCGGGCCGGCCTGCCACACCGGCACCACCAGCTGCTTCGATGCCGGTGGCGTCATCCTGGCGGCGGAGGAACAGTGATAGCCGAGTCCATGATCAAGCCGGACCTCGCCGGTTTCCTCGAACAGGGCACCAGCCGGCGGGTGATCAGCGTGCACGCCCGGCTGCTCGCCGACGACATCACCCCGGTGGGCCTCTACGAGCAGCTGTGTGGTGACCGGCCGGGCACCTTCCTGTTCGAATCGGCCGAGCAGGGGGTCTGGTCACGCTGGTCGTTCGTCGGGGTGAACAGCGCCGCCACCCTGGTCGGTGACGACGGCCGGATCACCTGGCGGGGACGTCGTCCGATCAGCGGCCTGCCGATCGAGGGCGCGCCGTTGCAGGTGCTGGGTGAGGTGCTGGAACTGCTGCACACCCCACGGGACCCCGCCCTGCCGCCGTTCACCTCCGGGATGGTCGGCTACCTCGGCTACGACCTGGTCCGGGAGCTTGAGCGGATCCCCGACTCCAACCCCGACGATATCGGCGTGCCCGACATGGTGATGATGCTGGCCAGCGACCTGGCCGTCCTCGACCACCACACCGGCGAGGTGTGGCTGATCGCCAACGCCATCAACTTCGACGCCTCGCCCGAGCGCGCCGAGCAGGCCTGGCGGGACGCGGTGGACCGTGTCCGGGCGATGGCCGCCCGGCTGGCCGGACCTCGCCGCAGCCTGCTGGCCACCCGCACTCCCGACGCGTCCGCACGGATCAGGCGGCAGCGCAGCCAGCAGGAGTTCGTCGAGGTGGTCGAGCGGGCCAGGCAGCACATCGCCGCGGGGGACGTCTTCCAGGTGGTGCCCAGCCAGCGGTTCGAACTGGACGTCGAGGCCGACGCACTGGCGGTATACCGCGAACTCAGGTTGACCAACCCCAGCCCCCACCTCTATCTGCTGCGCCTGGCCGACGAGCAGGGCGGCTTCGCGCTGGTCGGCTCCAGCCCGGAGGCGCTGGTGACGGTGAAATCGGGGCTGGCGACCACCCGCCCGATCGCGGGTACCCGGCCGCGCGGCGCCGATCCGGCGTCTGACCTGGCGATGGAACGCGAACTGCTGGCCGACGAGAAGGAACGGGCCGAGCACCTGATGCTGGTCGACCTGGGCCGCAACGACCTGGGCCGGGTGTGCGAACCGGGCACCGTCGAGGTGACCGAGTTCATGTCGGTGCACCGCTACAGCCACGTCATGCACCTGGAGGCCAGCGTGGTCGGTCGCGTGCAGCCCGGCCGCAGCGCGCTGGACGTGACGATGGCCTGCTTCCCGGCAGGTACGCTGTCGGGGGCGCCGAAGATGCGGGCGATGGAGATCATCGACTCCCTCGAGGTGTCCCGACGTGGCCCGTACGGGGGAGTGGTCGGCTACTTCGACTTCGCCGGCGACTCGGATGCGGCGATCGCCATCCGGACCGCGTTGCTGAAGGACGGCATCGCCTACGTGCAGGCGGGCGCGGGTATCGTGGCCGACTCGGTGCCGAAGAACGAGGACGAGGAGACCCGTGACAAGGCCGCTGCGGTGCTGGGCTCGGTGGCCCGGGCCGCCGGTCTGCAGCGGGTCGAGAAGGAGATGCCGTGAGCAATGTGCTGGACCAGATCGTCGCCGGGGTCCGCGAGGACCTGGCCGAACGGGTGACCGCCCTGCCACTGGACAAGATCATCGCGCAGGCGGTGGAGGCCCCGCCCACCCGCGATCCGATGCCGGCTCTGCGCGCATCACGGCTGGCGGTGATCGCCGAGGTGAAACGGTCCAGCCCGTCCAAGGGGGCGCTGGCCGAGATCGACGAACCGGCAGAGCTGGCCCGCGCCTACGCCACCGGCGGGGCGGCGGCCATCTCGGTGCTCACCGAACGACGGCGGTTCGGCGGTTCGCTGGCCGACCTGGCGGCGGTGCGGGAAGCGGTCGACCTGCCGGTGCTGCGCAAGGACTTCGTCGTCGAGCCCTACCAGGTGTACGAGGCGCGCGCCCACGGTGCCGACCTGGTGCTGCTGATCGTGGCGTCACTCGATGATGACCAGTTGGCGAGCCTGCACACCCTCGCCGTCGGGCTGGGGCTGACCCCACTGGTCGAGGTGCACACCCCCGACGAGGCCCGCCGGGCCGCCGACCTCGGCGCCCAGCTGGTCGGGGTCAACAATCGCAACCTCAAGACCCTCGAGGTCGACCTGGCGATGTTCGAGACCATCGTGCCGCTGCTGCCCGCCGACGCGGTGAAGGTAGCCGAGTCCGGCATCCTGGGGCCTCGGGACGCCGCCCGGGTCCGGGCCGCCGGGGCGGACGCCATCCTGGTCGGTGAGGCCCTGGTCACCAACGCCGATCCGAGCGCTGCCATCGCCGCCCTGGTTGCCGCAGCCGACGCCGAGGACAACCGATGACGCGTTCTGAGTACCCCGACGCGCGCGGCCACTTCGAGCTGTTCGGCGGCAGCTTCGTCCCCGAGGCGTTGCGGGCCGCCCTGGCCCAACTCACCGACGCGTTCCACCAGGCGCAAGCCGATCCCGACTTCGCCGCCGAGGCCGCCGACCTGCAGGTCAACTACGCCGGCCGTCCGACGCCGCTCACCGAGGCCAGGCGGTTCAGCCAGCACTGCGGCAACGCGACCATCCTGCTCAAGCGGGAGGACCTGAACCACACCGGTTCGCACAAGATCAACAACGTCATCGGGCAGGGCCTGCTGACCAGGCGGATGGGCAAGACCCGGGTCATCGCCGAGACCGGCGCCGGCCAGCACGGGGTGGCCACCGCCACCATCGCCGCCCTGCTGGGCCTGGATTGCCGGGTCTACATGGGGCGGGTCGACACCGAACGTCAGGCACTCAACGTGGCCCGGATGCAACTGCTCGGCGCCGAGGTGGTGGCCGTCGAGGCGGGCAGCCAGACCCTGAAGGACGCCATGAACGAGGCGATGCGGGACTGGGTCACCAACGTCGAGAACACCCACTACCTGATCGGCAGCGCATCGGGGCCGCACCCGTTCCCGATGATGGTCCGGGAGTTCCAGCGAATCATCAGCACCGAGGCCCGCGACCAGGTGCTCCAGCGCTACGGCCGGCTGCCCGACATCGTCTGCGCGTGCGTGGGTGGCGGCTCCAACGCGATCGGCATGTTCGCCGACTTCATCGATGACGACCGGGTCAAGCTGTACGGCTTCGAGGCCGGCGGGGCCGGCGTCGACACCGGACGGCACGCCGCGTCCATCGCGGGAGGTTCGATCGGCGTGCTGCACGGCACCCGCACCTACGTGCTGCAGGACGCCGACGGGCAGACCATCGAATCACACTCGATCTCGGCCGGCCTGGACTACCCGGCGGTCGGCCCGCAGCACGCGCTGCTGGCAAAGACCGGCCGGGCGACCTACGAGCCGGTGGACGACGCGGAGGCGATGAACGCCTTCCGGCTGCTCAGCCGCGCCGAGGGCATCATACCGGCCATCGAATCGGCCCACGCGGTCGCTGGTGCCCGCAGGCTGGGACTGAGGATCGCCGAGACCGACCCGGACGCCCGGCCACTGATCGTGGTCAACCTGTCCGGGCGGGGGGACAAGGACGTCGACACCGCGATGGCGTACTTCGGTATCCGTGGTGAGGCCGACAAGAGCACCGGAGCACTGCCGTGATCGCGGTTGATCCGCGACTGGGCGTGTCGGGTCACGTCCTGCGGCAGGCCAGGCACGACGGCCGGGCCGCCTTCGTCGCCTACCTGCCGGTCGGCTTCCCATCGGTGTCCGCCTCGCTGGACGCCATGCGGGCGGTGATCGAGGGCGCCGACGGGCTGGGCGCAGACCTGGTCGAGATCGGCATGCCCTACTCCGACCCCATGATGGACGGGCTGGCGATCCAGCACGCCACGACCCGGGCGCTGCAACGGGGCGTCCGGACGCGGGACATCTTCATGGCAGCCGAGAGCGTCGCCACCGCCGGGGCCGTCCCGATGGTGATGATCTACTGGAACCTGGTCGAACGCTACGGGGTGGACGCCTTCGCCCGCGACCTGTCGGCCGCCGGCGGCGCCGGCCTGATCACCCCCGACCTGACCCCCGACGAGGCCGATGACTGGCTGGCCGCCTCCGACGAGTACGGGCTCGACCGGGTCTTCCTGATCGCGCCCAGCTCCACCGACGAGCGGATCCGGCAGACCATGCAGGCCTGCCGGGGCTGGGTGTACGCCACCTCCGTGATGGGTGTCACCGGGGCCCGCTCCCACACCTCGGCCGCCGCGCCGGTGATCGTCCAGCGGGCCCGCCAGGCCGACCCCAGCCTGCCGGTCGGGGTCGGGTTGGGGGTGTCCAACGGCGACCAGGCCGCCGAGGTGGCCGGTTACGCCGATGGGGTCATTGTCGGTTCGGCGCTGGTCAACTGCCTGATCGCCGCGGATGATGCCGGCACCGACGCCCTCGGTGCGCTGCGGGCCAAGGCGAGCGAACTGGCCGCCGGGGTTCGCCGGAGCCGCCAGTGATCCCGCTGCAGATCCCGAGCCCATCTTCCGGCGGGTTCTTCCTCGGGCCGGTCGAGATCCGTTACTACGCCATCTGCGTGCTGGTCGGCATCTTCGTGGCCGCGTGGCTGAGCCGCCGCCGGTTCGTCCAGCGCGGCGGGGACGCCGACCGCTTCGACACGATAGCGTTGATCATGGTGGTGGTCGGGATCATCGGTGCCCGCCTCTACCACGTGATCACCGATTACCAGCTCTACTTCGGCCCCGGCCGTAACCCATGGCAGGCGTTCAACATTCGTAGCGGTGGGCTGGGCATCTGGGGCGGGGTGATGCTCGGCGGGCTGGCCGCCTGGGCGCTGGCCCGACGCTACCGGTTCAGCTTCGGTGCCCTGGCCGACGCGATCGCCCCCGGACTGCTGTTCGCCCAGTGCATCGGCAGATTGGGCAACTGGTTCAACCAGGAACTGTTCGGACGACCCACCGATGCGCCCTGGGCGCTCTACGTGGACCCGCAGTTCCGGCCGGACGGCTACGAAACGGTGGCCACCTACCATCCCGCCTTCCTCTACGAGATGACCTGGACGGGGCTGGGTGGCTTCCTCCTGCTGTGGGCCGAACGGCGGTTCAAGCTGGGTCGTGGCAAGCTGTTCACCTGCTACGTCATCTGGTACACCTTCGGCCGGTTCTTCATCGAGGGTCTGCGGATCGACCCGGTCAATTACGTCGGCGGCTGGCGGCTCAACAGCTACGTCTCGCTGATCGGCTTCATCGGTGCGATCGTCCTGCTGGTCTGGCAGTTGCGGCGACACCCCGGCTACCAGCTGTGGCCCTTCGGCTTCCCCGCTCCCCAGGGCGGGCTGGTCCCGGCCCGGCCACGCTGAGCCTCGATCCGCCGGAGTTTGTTGGGTGGGTCGACGCCGAGTGCTCCTGTGGCAAGCAAGGATGGGGCCCGCCTACGGCTACAACAAGGTCAATGGTCTCAACGCGATCATGGCGGTGATCTCGACGCCCACGAGTGCGCCGGTAATCGCCGCGACCCGCTTGCGCGAAGGGCAACGTGTCCTCGGCCCGCGGTGCGGCCCGGCTGATTTCTTCGTCGATCGCGACGGCGTAACGGGTCGGAGCATGGCCGTGACAGAGCTGTTCGCCATCATCGGGCTCGAACCCGACGCGTCCGGTGAGCAGATTGCCTCTATCTCAGCGTCGCCGCGCGACCGTCTGCCCCACACCCCAAGGGCTAGGAGACTGCTGAACAAGTGCGTGTCTGTGCCCGGGTGGTGGGGCCGGGTGCGGGAGCCTTGGTCGTGTGCAGGGGCGATCGCGGGATCAGCGGGATCTGTTCGATGCGGAGTCGATGGCCGGGGAGTTGCTTGAGCCGGGGAGTGTGTTCGCGTTCCTGGCTGAGCAACGGTTGGCGCTTGTTCCCGGAGGAGATGTTCGCCGACTTGTTCCGCTCGGCGCGCGGTCGGCCGTCGGTGCCGGCGGACGTGGTCGCGACGGTGCTGGTGCTGCAGGCGCTGCACGGTCTTTCGGACCGCGAGGCCA
>NZ_JBASCI010000007.1:0-2694 GCF_049651565.1 Brooklawnia sp. | reverse complement strand
GGCCGAACGCGCCGAGGCGGACGCCGCCGCCGAACGAGCGGCCGCTGACCGGGCGGCGTCCCAGGTGGCCAGCACCCCGATCCCCAACTACGCGCCGGTGCGCACCTTCACGCCCACGGTTGCCAGCTGCCCGCGCTGCGGCGGCCGGATCGACTTCGACGGCTACTGCGAGCAGTGCGGGGCCAAGGCACCCAGCGTCCGGGAGCACTTCGCCGAGAACCCGGCCGGTTGGGTGGCCGGGATCTGCGACCGGGGCATCAAGCACGCTCGCAACGAGGACGCCATGGCGATGGACGCAAGCGCCGAGATCGGCGGCCGTGCAGTGCTGGTGGTCTGCGACGGAGTCTCGATGTCGGCCGACTCCGACAAGGCTTCCCTGGCCGCCGCCCGGTCGGCAGTCAACCACCTCGCCTCCCGCCGCGAGTGGGACCTGGCCGACGTCGCGCCGGGTTCGCCGGCGCACACCATGCTGGTCGAGGCGGCCGAGGTCGCCAACGAGGCGGTGCTGGAGAACTCCGACCTGACCGAGGCCAGCCCGGCATCCTGCACGCTGGCGATCGGGCTGGTGTCGGGACGCCGGCTGGTGGCGGCGAACCTGGGGGACAGCCGGGTCTACTGGCTGCCGGACGCCGGCGCGGCGATGCTGCTCAGCACCGACGACTCGATGGCCCAGGAACAGATCGCCGCCGGGATGGAGCGTGAGGAGGCCGAGACCGGCGTCCACGGGCACGTCATCACCAAGTGGTTGGGTCGCGACGCCCCCGAGATCGAGCCGAACGTGAACGCTGCCCTGGCCGAGGGCCCGGGCTGGCTGCTGGTCTGCTCCGACGGCCTGTGGAACTACGCGTCCGATCCGGCGCTGATGGGGCGGCTGGTCGCCCACTTCAGCCAGCTGGACGCCGACCCGCTGCGGCTAGCCAGGGCGCTGGTCGGTTGGGCCAACGAGCAGGGCGGCCACGACAACATCACGGTGGCGCTGGCCCGGATCGACGAACCGCCGGCCACCGAGCCGGTGGACCCTCCCACAGTCACCGAGGTCGCCGCGGAGCACGACATCCCCACCACCCGGACGCGGCCGGCAGCGGCGGCCGAGCCGGTCCTGGCAGGCTAATCTGGGCTGGGCGGGGCGCCGCCAGCAGCGAGGACGAAAGGAAGAAACCCCGTGGCATTGTTCCACTCGGAGGTTTACCAGAACGAGTACCTGCCCGACGGCGGGACCGACGTCAACGCGATCGTACGGATCGGGGTCCGGGACGCCGGGGCGGCCGGGTCCGACGGCGCTGCCGGCGAGATCATCATCATCGACTGCTCCGGCTCGATGGGCCAGCGTTCGATGATGGCCGCCCGGCAGGCAGCGATGGTCGCCCTCGACAACATCATCGATGGCACCTACTTCGCGGTGGTGTCCGGCACCCACGAGGCGTACCTGGCCTACCCGATCGTCCAGTCCGGCCCCGGCATGGTGCAGATGAACCCCCGCACCCGGCGCGAGGCGAAGGACGCCATCAGCCGGCTGGTGGCCGACGGTGGCACCGCGATCGGACGCTGGTTGACGCTGGCGCTGGCCCTGTTCAACTCGATGGGTGGCCGACTGGCGCAGAAGCACGCGCTGCTGTTGACCGACGGCGCCGACGAGCACGAGACCCCCGAGCAACTGGACGCCGCGATCCGGGCCTGCATGGGCCAGTTCCAGTGCGACTGCCGGGGCGTGGGCACCTACTGGGTGGTCAGCGAGGTGCGCAAGATCTCCCGTGCCCTGATGGGCACCCTCGACATCATCCCGGAGCCGTCGATGATGGCCGCCGAGTTCGCCCGGATCATGCAGACCTCGATGAACCGGGGTGTGTCGTCGGCCAACCTGCGGGTGTGGGTGCCGCAGGGTGCCCAGCTGATGTTCGTCCGCCAGGTGTCGCCCACCGTTGAGGACCTGACCAACCAGGCAGAGCCGGTCAACCCGCTGACCGTCGACTTCCCGACCGGGGCCTGGGGCGACGAGGAACGCGACTACCACATCTCGGTCCGGCTGCCCGCCAAGGCGGTCGGGCAGGAGCAGTTGGCGGCCCGGGTCCAGTTGGTGGTGGCCGACCAGCCGCGCACCCAGGGCATGGTGAAGGCTGTCTGGTCGAACGACGACAACCTGACCGCGCAGATCAACGATGAGGTGGCCCACTACACCGGGCAGACCGAGCTCGCGGCAGCGATCCAGGAGGGCCTGGCCGCCAAGCAGGCCGGTGACCTGTCCACCGCCACCAGCAAGCTGGGCCGTGCGGTGCAGTTGGCCGCCGAGACCGGCAACCGGGAGGCCACCACCAAGCTGCGCAAGGTCGTCGAGGTGGTCGACCCCGGCACCGGGACGGTCAGGCTCAAGCGCAACGTCAGCCGCGCCGACGAGATGGCGCTGGACACCTCCTCCACCAAGACCACCAGGACGCGGCAGTCCGGCGACGACCAACCGCAGGAGTGACCATGGCACGGTGCCCCGAAGGGCATGACAGCTCGACCACCGACTACTGCTCGATCTGCGGGACGCCGATGTCCGCGCCGACCATCCCGGACGCCGCGGAACCGGCGCCGCCGGCACCCCCGGTGCAGCAGCCGACACCGCAGTCGGCCGCCCAGACCTGCCCGGTGTGCGGGACGGTGTCCGGCCCGGACGTCTTCTTCTGCGAGACCTGCGGCTACGACTTCCTGACC
>NZ_JBASCI010000006.1:0-16003 GCF_049651565.1 Brooklawnia sp. | reverse complement strand
GGCCATGTCCGCGGTGGCCGACCGGCTGGCCGCCCGGCTCGGTGTGCCGCTGCGGATCGTGGACGAAAGGATGAGCACCGCCAGCGCCGCCCGTAAGCTGGCCGCAGGCGGGCGGAACTCGCGGCGGCGACGCAGCGTCATCGACCAGGCGGCGGCGCTGGACATCCTGGAACAGGCCCTCGAGTACGAACGGCGCACCGGCGAGCCGGCAGGCACGCTGTGGCATCTGGAAGGAACCAAAGATGAGTCGATTCCTGGATGAGGATCCGGAGGTCGGGCGACCGCACGACACCGAGGACGAAGTCGACTTCTTCGACCATGATCCCGATTCCGCAGAACCGCTGCCGCCGCCGGTCAAGCGTCCGGGCTCTTGGTTGAAGAACGTGCTGGCTGTCGGGATCTCGCTGGCGGTGCTGATCGGGGGCGGCTACTTCGTGGTGTCGAGGCTGACCGATGGCTACCTCAACTTCGCCACCGTGCAGGACTACCCGGGCCCCGGCGAGGAAGAGGTGCTGGTCGAGATCCCGACCGGCGCCACTCTCACCGATATCGCCGAGCTGCTGGTGGAGTACGACGTGGTGAAGTCCAGCAGGGCGTTCATCAACGCCGCACAGGACACCCCGAACTCCGCCAGCATCCAACCGGGCACCTACCGGATGATGACCCAGATGCGGGCGGCCGACGCGGTGAACACGCTGCTCAACCTCGAAAACCTGGTCCGCGACCAGGTGACCATCCCGGAGGGCTGGCGCAACAGCGAGGTGGTGCAACGTCTGGCGGAGGCCACCGGGATCCCGGTCGCCGACTTCGAGGCCGAACTCGCCGACCCGGTCAACCTGACCCTGCCGGGCTGGGCCGAAGGACGCACCGAGGGCTTCCTGTACCCCGAGACCTACACCTTCGGGGCCGAACCCACCGCCGCCGAGATCTTGACGCTGATGACCAGCCAGTTCAACACCGTCACCGAGGCGCTCGACTTCGTGACCAGAGCCGAGGAACTCGGCATGTCGCCCTTCGATGCGGTCACCATCGCCAGCATCATCGAACGTGAGACCCGCGACCCGGCGTACGGGCCCGATGTTGCCCAGGTGATCTACAACCGGCTGCGTGCCGACATGGAGCTGCAGATGGACTCCACCGTGCACTACGCCAACGACACCTCCGGTCAGGTGACTACCACCGACGAGGAACGAGGCATCAACTCGCCGTACAACACCTACCGCTACAAGGGCTTGCCGCCCGGCGCGATCTCGAACCCGGGGGAGTGGGCACTCAGCTCGGCGGTCAACCCGTCCAGCGGTGACTACCTGTACTTCGTCACCGTCGACGTGACCACCGGTGAAACGAGGTTCGCCGAGACCTTCGAGGAGCACGAGGAGAACGTGGCGCTGTTCCAGCAGTCGTGCCGGGACAATCCTGACCACTGCTGATCGTCGGCGTCGCTGTCGCCACCATCTGGGATACTTGGCACCATGCTGCGTTACCTGACTGCCGGTGAATCCCACGGACGCGCGCTGGTCGCCACCATCGATGGTGTGCCGGCCCACGTCGCACTCACCACCGACGACATCGCCGAGGCGTTGGCGCGTCGTCGGCTCGGGGTCGGACGCGGTACCCGAATGAAGTTCGAGGCCGACGAGGTGACGGTTCTGTCCGGGGTTCGCCATGGCCGGACGCTGGGTTCGCCGATCGCCATCATGATCGGCAACACCGAGTGGCCGAAGTGGGAACAGGTGATGGCCTCCGATCCGGTCGACCATTCGGTGCTGGCCGGCCTTGCCCGCAACGAACCGTTGACCCGGCCCCGCCCCGGCCACGCCGACCTGGCCGGCATGCAGAAGTTCGACTTCGCCGAGTCGCGGCCGGTGCTGGAGCGGGCCAGCGCCCGGGAGACCGCCGCCCGGGTGGCGCTGGGCCGGGTGGCGCAGAACTTCCTGGCCCAGGCCTTCGGGATCACGGTGCTCAGCCACGTCGTCGAGATCGGCGGGGTGTCGGCCAATCCGGATCGTTTCCCGACGATGGCCGATCTGCCGCTGATCGACGACGACCCGGTTCGGTGCTTCGACCCGGCCGCCAGCCGGGCGATGCAGGAGGCGATCGAGGTCTGTCACCGCGAGGCCGACACCCTGGGTGGCGTGGTCGAAGTGGTCGCCTGGGGTTGCCCGCCCGGCCTTGGCAGCCACGTGCACGGCGACCGGCGGCTGGACGCCCGGCTCGCCTCGGCGCTGATGAGCATCCAGGCGATCAAGGGTGTCGAGATCGGTGACGGCTTTCGGCTGGCCCGGGTGCGGGGCAGCCAGGCACACGACGAGATCGTGCCCGGCCTCACCGGCCTGGAACGACTCACCCAGCACTCCGGCGGCACCGAGGGCGGCATGTCGACCGGCGAGGTGCTGCACGTCCGGGCAGCCATGAAGCCGATTGCGACCGTGCCCCGCGCACTGCGCACTATCGACACCACCACCGGGCAGCCCGCCCAGGCGCACCACCAGCGTTCCGACGTATGCGCGGTGCCCGCTGCTGGCGTGGTCGCCGAGGCTATGGTGGCGCTGGTGCTGGCGGAGTGCGCGCTGGAGAAGTTCGGTGGTGATTCGCTGTTCGAGACCCGCCGCAACCACCGCGGCTACCTCCGGCAGATCGCCGAACGGGGCCTGTCCATCCATGACTGAGGCGATCGTGCTGGTCGGGGCGCCCGCGGTCGGCAAGTCGACCGTCGGTCACGCGTTGGCGCGGCTGCTCGGCATCCAGTTCACCGACGTCGACTCGCTGATCGAGCAGCGCGAGCAGCGGACCATCCCGGAGATTTTCGCCGCCGACGGCGAGCCGGGGTTCCGGGCCGTGGAACTGGAGGCCACCCTGGCCGCGCTGTCGTCCGGCGGGGTCGTGGCGCTGGGCGGGGGTGCCGTCACCAACCCGGCGGTGCGCTCAGCGTTGGCGGGTCACCGGGTGGTGTGGCTGCGTGCGTCGCTGCAATCGGCGGTGCGGCGGGTGGGTGAGTCCACCAACCGGCCGCTGCTGACCGGTGACGTTGCCGGTCAGTGGGCGAAGCTGCTCGCAGAACGGGCGCACTGGTACGCCGAGGTGGCCACGGTGGTGGTCGATACCGACCGGCACACCCCAAACCAGATCGCGCACACCGTGATATCCGAACTCAACCTGCAGGCGGCCCGATGAGCACAGTGCGCGTGAATGCCGAGCGTCCCTACTCCGTCGAGATCGACTACGGGGCGATCAACAAGCTGCCGGGGCTGGTCGGCCAGGCCAGCCGGGTGGCGGTCATCTACGGTGAGCCGCTGGCGGAGGCGGCGCTGGAGGTCTCCCGGCTGGTCGGATCTGGTGAGGTGTCGGTGCTGGGCGTCGGCGTGCCCACCGGTGAGGCCGCCAAGACCACCGACATCCTGATCGACTGCTGGCGGGCCCTGGCCCGCGCCGGATTCACCCGATCCGACCTGATCATCGGCGTGGGCGGCGGCGCCACCACCGACCTGGCCGGTTTCGTGGCCGCCAGCTGGCTGCGCGGGGTGTCCTACCTCAGCGTGCCCACCACGGTGCTGGGAATGGTGGACGCCGCGGTCGGCGGCAAGACCGGTATCGACCTGCCTGAGGGCAAGAACCTGGTGGGCGCCTTCCACGAGCCGCGCGCCGTGCTGGCCGACCTCGACCTGCTGCGGACCCTGCCCGACCGCGAGGTCAGCTCCGGCCTGGCCGAGGTGGTCAAGGCCGGATTCGTCCGCGACGAACGCATCCTCAGCCTGATTCGTGAGCACCCGGATGGCGCGCGCGACGTCACCAGCGCCCGGCACGCCGAACTGATCCGCCGGGCGGTGCAGTTCAAGGCCGACGTGGTGGCCGACGACCTGCGGGAGGTGACCTCGGTGGGCGAGCGGATCGGCCGCGAACTGCTCAACTTCGGCCACACCCTCGGCCACGCCATCGAGGCCTGGGAGAACTACCAGCTGCGCCATGGAGAGGCGGTGGCGCTCGGCATGGTCTTCGCCGGTTACCTGTCGCGCCGACTGCTCGGGCTGTCGGACGCCGCGGTCGCCGACCTGCGCGACTACCTGGAGATGCTGGGGTTGCCGGTGGAGTACTCAGCTGCGCCCTGGCCACAGTTGCGCGAGCTCATGGCTCGTGACAAGAAGGCCCGGGGCAGCTCACTGCGATTCGTCGGGCTGCGAGCGTTCGGCGAACCCGCCATGATCGTGGCCCCCAGTGAACGGATCCTGGCCGAGTGCTACGCCCAACTCGGGAGCCAGTGAGTTGTACGTAGCCGAGCAGTTCGCGATGAGCACCGCCGACGCGCTGGCCCAGGCCGACGCCCGCGGCGTCGGTGACCTGGTCACCCATGGCGAACGCGGTATCGACATCACGTACCTGCCGTTCGTCCTGCTGCCCGACGACGGCGGACCGCGCCGGCTCAGCAGCCATGTCGCCCGCACCAACCTGCAGTGGCAGGACGAGGGTCCCGCGACCTGGGTCGTGCACGGGCCGGACAGCTACCTGAGCCCGGAACTGGTTCCGCCGCAGCCGCAACCCCAGCGGCTGCCCACCGTCCCGACCTGGAACTACGTCGTAGTTCACCTGCGAGGTCGCCTGGTGGCCCACCACGACGCCGAGTGGAAGCTGCAGTCGCTTCGCGACCTGACCGCCCGGCACGAACCGAAGTGGCGGCTGGAGAACGGGCCGGTGTCGGCGATCGAACGGATGCTGCCCGCCCTGGTCGGCATCGAGCTCATCATCGACGAGGTGATCGGCAAGGCGAAACTCAGCCAGAACCGCTCCTCCCACGACCTGCAGAGCATCGCCAGCGCGCTGGCCGAGGACGGCCACAGCCCCGAGACCGCCGAGGTGATGCGCCGGCTCGCGCTGCCCTACATCTCGGCGCGCGAGCAACGCGTCCGGCAAGCCCGCGAGTTGCAGCTGCGGCGGAAGGGATCGCCCGACTCCGCTAAGATTGACGATCGCGCGGATTGACCGCCTCTTCGAGCTCCTGAAAGGCAAGCGTGGCTACCACCAACGACATCAAGAACGGCACGGTACTCGACCTTGACGGCCAGCTTTGGCAAGTCCTGTGGTTCCAGCACCACAAGCCCGGCAAGGGCAACACCGTGGTCCGCACCAAGATCCGGAACGTGGTCAACGGCAAGACCGTCGATCGCACCTTCCCCGCTGACACCAAGATCGACATGGCGCAGGTGGATCGCTCCGACATGCAGTGCCTCTACGAGGACGCCAGCGGCTTCGTGGTGATGGACACCAACACCTACGACCAGCTCACCATCCCGGCCGAGACCTTCGGCGAGGCCAAGGACTACCTGCTGGAAGGCATGACAATCACGGTGGCGACCCACGAAGGTGTCCCGCTCTACATCGAACTGCCCGCCAGCGTCGAACTCGAGATCACCTACACCGAGCCCGGCCTGCAGGGCGACCGCTCCACAGGTGGCACCAAGCCGGCCACGCTGGAGACCGGCAAGCAGATCCAGGTACCGCTGTTCATCACCACCGGCGAGAAGGTCAAGGTCTCCACCGAGTCCGGCGAATACCTCGGCCGCGTCTCCAGTTGATGGCCCATTCCGCCGAGGAGCCGCTGCCGCTGGCGGCCGGGGAGCATCCTCCCGTACCCGGTGCGGTCAAGATCTCGTCGATCGACATGGCCACGCGGCACCACTCCGCCCGCACCAAGGCCCGAAAGGCGGCGCTCGACATCCTCTTCGAGGCAGACCTGCTGCAACGTGACCCGTTCGAGTCATTGGCTGACCGGCTGGACGACCCAGACCAGCTCGTCCGCGAATTCACCCGCGAACTGGTGCTCGGTGTGCGCGACAACGCCGACCAGATCGATCGCCGGATCAGTGCCCTGACTCCGAGGCAGTGGCCGATCGAACGGATGCCCAGGGTGGACCGCAATCTGGCCCGGATGGCCGTCTACGAACTGGACCACACCGGAATCGAGGCCAGCGCAGCGATCAGCGAGGCGGTCGGCCTGGCAGATGAACTCTCGACTGACGACTCGGTGGCGTTCCTCAACGGCCTGCTGGCAAGGGCGGCCCAGACGCGCCCGGGAAGGACGACCAATGAGCAGCCCTGAGCCGACCACCAAACCCCAACCCGCCATCCTGGTCTGCGAGGACGGCCGCACCTTCCACGGCCGGGCGTTCGGCGCGACCGGCGAGGCCCTGGGTGAAGGTGTCTTCGCCACCGGGATGTCCGGCTATCAGGAGACCCTCACCGATCCCAGCTACTACGGCCAGGTCGTCATCGCCACCGCACCGCATATCGGCAACACCGGTTGGAACGACGAGGACGCCGAATCACACCGCATCTGGGTGTCCGGCTACGTGGTTCGCGACCCTGCGCCGCGGCCCAGCAACTGGCGGTCAACCCGGTCGCTGGACGACGAGCTGATCGCGCAGGGCGTCGTTGGCATCAGCCACATCGACACCCGCGCCCTGACCCGGCACCTGCGCGACCAGGGCGCGATGCGGGTGGGCATCAGCTCGACCAGCACCGACGTGGCTGGGCTGCTGGACAGGGTGCGCCGGCATCCGCCGATGGAAGGCGCCGACCTGGTGCGGCACGTCACCTGCGCCGAGCCGTACGTGGTGCCCGCCCAGGGTGCCAGACGGGCCCGGGTGGCGGCGGTCGACCTGGGGATCAAGACCAACACTCCCCGCGAACTGGCCGAACGCGGGGTCGAGGTGCACGTCCTGCCAGCCGGCAGCAGCATTCACGAACTGCTGGGCAGTCACCCGGACGGGGTCTTCTTCAGCAACGGCCCGGGTGACCCGGCGACCGCCGATCACGCCGTCGAACTGGCCCGGGCTGCGCTGACCGCGGGTGTGCCGGTGTTCGGGATCTGCTTCGGCCACCAGGTGGTCGGCCGAGCGCTCGGCTTCGGCACCTACAAGCTCAAGTACGGTCACCGCGGGATCAACCAGCCGGTGCTCGACCGTCGGACCAACCGGATCGACATCACCTCCCACAACCACGGCTTCGCGCTGCGGGTTCCGCTCAGCGAACAGGTCGAGATCGAGTTCGGGACGGTCGCGGTCAGCCACATCTGTCTCAACGACGACGTGGTCGAGGGCCTCGAACTGACCAGGGACGACCGGCTGCTGGCCTTCACGGTGCAGTACCACCCGGAGGCGGCTGCCGGTCCGCACGACGCCGAGTACCTCTTCGACCGCTTCATCAACATGCTGTCCACCACCGAGGGGCCCAACTGATGCCACGACGCTCCGACCTCAAGTCGATCCTCGTCATCGGTTCCGGGCCGATCGTCATCGGCCAGGCCGCCGAGTTCGACTATTCCGGGACGCAGGCCTGTCGGGTACTGCGGGCCGAGGGTTACCGGGTGATCCTGGTCAACTCCAACCCGGCGACCATCATGACCGACCCGGAGTTCGCCGACGCCACCTACCTGGAGCCGATCACCCCCGAGTTCGTCGAGCGGATCATCGCCAAGGAACGCCCGGACGCCCTGCTGGCCACCCTGGGCGGGCAGACCGCGTTGAACACCGCCGTCACCCTGCACGACTCGGGTGTGCTCGGCCGGTACGGGGTCGAGCTGATCGGCGCGTCGGTCGACGCCATCAAGCGGGGCGAGAACCGGGAGCAGTTCAAGCAGGTCGTCGAGCAGCTGCCGATCTTCCCGGGCGGACGCGCAGAGTGTGCCCGCAGCGTCATCTGCCACACCATGGATGAAATCCGCGCTGCCGGCGATCAGCTGGGCCTGCCGGTGGTGCTGCGTCCCAGCTACACCATGGGTGGGGTGGGCTCCGGTTTCGCCCACACCCGCGAAGACCTGGAGCGGTTGGGCCGGATCGGTCTGGAGGCCAGCCCGGTCAACGAGGTGCTGATCGAGGAGTCGGTGCTCGGCTGGAAGGAACTCGAACTCGAGCTCATGCGGGACCGCTCCGACAACGTGGTCGTGGTGTGCTCGATCGAGAACTTCGACCCGATGGGCGTGCACACCGGCGACTCCATCACCGTCGCCCCGGCCATGACGCTGACCGATCGGGAATACCAGCACATGCGCGACGTCGGGATCGCGATCATCCGCGCGGTCGGGGTCGACACCGGGGGCTGCAACATCCAGTTCGCCATCCATCCCGAGACCGGCCGGATGATCGTCATCGAGATGAACCCGCGGGTCTCCCGCTCCTCGGCGCTGGCCTCCAAGGCGACCGGCTTCCCGATCGCGAAGATCGCCGCCAAGGTGGCGGTCGGCTACACCCTTGACGAGATCCGCAATGACATCACCAAGCAGACCCCGGCGTCCTTCGAACCGACCCTGGACTACGTGGCCGTCAAGGTTCCCCGGTTCGCGTTCGAGAAGTTCCCGCACGCCGACGCGAAGCTGACCACCCACATGAAATCGGTCGGCGAGGCGATGTCGCTGGGCCGCAACTTCACCGAGGCGCTGGGCAAGGCGCTGCGCTCGATGGAGGACCCGAACGCCCCATTCGACTTCGCAGGTGACCCCGGCGACGTCGCCGACCTGCTGGAGCGCATCCGGGAACCGCACGACGGCCGCATCCAGTTGATGATGCAGGCGCTGCGCGCCGGGGCCTCGCCGGAGCAGGTAAGCGAGGCCACCCACGTCGACCAGTGGTTCGTCGACCAGCTGTTCCAGGTCAAGCAGACTGCCGACGGACTGCAGGCTGCCCCGGGCATCAGTGCCGAGTTGCTGCGGGAGGCCAAGCGGCACGGGCTCTCCGACCGGCAGATCGCCGATGTCCGCAACACCAGCCCCGAGCTGATCCGGCAGTTGCGCTGGAGCCTGGGGGTGCGTCCGGTCTACAAGATGGTGGACACCTGCGCCGCCGAGTTCGCCGCCGAGACCCCCTACTTGTACTCCAGCTACGACTCCGAGACCGAGGTCACCCCGCGCACCCGGCCGGCGGTGCTGATCCTCGGCAGCGGGCCCAACCGGATCGGTCAGGGCATTGAGTTCGACTACTCCTGCGTGCACGCCGCCATGGCGCTGTCCGGGCACGGCTACGACTCGATCATGATCAACTGCAACCCGGAGACTGTCTCCACCGACTACGACACCTCCGACCGGCTCTACTTCGAGCCGTTGACCCTGGAGGACGTGCTGGAGATCTACCAGGCCGAACTGCAGTTGGGGCCGGTGGCCGGAGTGATCGTCCAACTGGGCGGTCAGACCCCGCTCAAGCTGGCCCGTGCGCTGGAGGCCACCGGGGTGAAGATCGTCGGCACCAGCCCGGCCGCGATCGACCTGGCCGAGGAACGCGGCGCGTTCGGCCGGGTGCTCGCCGAGGCCGGCCTGCCGTCCCCCAAGCACGGCATGGCCGAGAGCTATGAGCACGCCCGCAGGATCGCCGAGGACATCGGCTACCCGGTGCTGGTGCGTCCCAGCTACGTGCTGGGCGGACGCGGCATGGAGATCGTCTACAACGACCAGGCGCTGCGCACCTACATCGAGAACTCGGCGTTGATCAGCCCGGACATGCCGGTGCTGGTCGACCGGTTCCTCGACGACGCTATCGAGATCGACGTGGACGCGCTGTTCGACGGCGCCGAACTGTACCTGGGCGGGGTGATGGAGCACATCGAGGAGGCCGGCATCCACTCCGGCGATTCCGCCTGCTCGCTGCCGCCGTCGACGCTGGGGCAGGCGGTGCTCGCCCAGATCCGCAGGTCGACCCACGCGATTGCCGCAGGAGTCGGGGTGCGGGGCCTGATCAACATCCAGTTCGCGCTGGCCGGCGACACCCTGTACGTGCTGGAGGCGAACCCGCGGGCGTCCCGGACGGTGCCGTTCGTCAGCAAGGCCACCGACACCCAACTGGCCAAGGCGGCGACCCTGATCATGCTGGGCGCCACCATCGCCGACCTGCGCCGCGATGGCATGCTGCGCGCCCACGGCGACGGCGCCGCCACCTGGCCGGGCATGCCGATCGCCATCAAGGAGGCGGTCATGCCGTTCAGCCGCTTCCACACCATGGAGGGCTCATCGGTCGACTCGGTGCTGGGTCCCGAGATGCGTTCCACCGGCGAGGTGATGGGCCTGTCGCCGACGTTCGGAATGTCGTTCGCCAAGTCGCAGGCCGCCGCTTATGGCAGCCTGCCCACCGCCGGGACGATCTTCGTCTCGGTTGCCGACCGGCACAAGCGCAACGTGATCTTCCCGATCAAGCGGCTGGCCGACCTCGGCTTCCGGATCCTCGCCACCGAGGGCACCGCAGCCATGCTGGCGTTGCACGGCGTCACCGCCCAGCCGGTGCGCAAGCACTCCCAGGGCAGCGGTCCCAACGGGGAGCCGACCATCGTCGAGTTGATCACCGCCGGTGAGATCGACCTGATCTTCAACACTCCGAGTGGCGGGTCGACCGGCGGCTCGCCTCGCCGCGACGGCTACGAGATCCGCACCGCAGCGGTGCTGCACCAGGTGCCGTCCATCACCACCGTCCAGGGGCTCGAGGCGGCCGTGCAGGGGATCGAGGCCGTTCGGCTCGACCAGGTCGAGGTCAGGTCGCTGCAGGAGTGGGCCGGCGACATTCGGGCCGCGCAAGAGCCGGCGACGGCAGAGGTGGCGGCTTCGGCAAGGCAGAATGGGGTGCATGGCGTTGATGGGCAGTGACGAACTGATCGTCCGACTCATGTTGACCGGTTATCGGGGGTTGGTCCGTCCGGTGCTGTTCGCCGCAGCCAACGGTGACCCGGAGGAGATCCACTCGCAGGTGATCGCACTGCTCAGCGAGCTGCCGGACTCGGTCCTGCTGCGCCTGGAGGCGTTGCTGGGGGAGCGCCGCAACCCCATCGAGGTGGCCGGCATCAGGTTCCCCGGCCGGGTCGGCATCGCTGCCGGCATGGACAAGGACGGCACCGCCGCCCGCAGTTGGGCGGCGCTCGGGTTCGGCTTCGCCGAGTTGGGCACCGTCACCGCTCACGCCCAGCCCGGCAACCGGCAACCCCGGCTGTTCCGGCTACCGCACAGCCGCGCCATCATCAACCGGATGGGCTTCAACAACGCCGGCGTCGAGGCCCTGGCCGCCCGGCTCGACCAGTGGGGCGTCAGGCGAGGACGAAACGTGCTCGACCTGCCGATCGGCGTTTCGATCGGCAAGACCAAGGTGGTGCCGATCGAGGACGCGACCGACGACTACCTGACATCGCTGCGCACCATCGGGCCCTACGCCGACTACGTCGCCATCAACGTCTCCAGCCCGAACACCCCCAACCTGCGCAGCCTGCAGGCCAGGGACGCGCTGACCGGCCTGACCGGTGCGCTGGTCAGCACGGCCCGGGAACTCGACCCCGGCAACCCGATCCCGATCTTCGTCAAGCTTGCGCCCGACCTGTCGCCGACCGACCTGGGCAACATGATCGACGTCTGCGAGGAGGCCGGTATCGCCGGTCTGGTGGCCACCAACACCACCACGGCCCGGGAGTTCCTGCACCCCTCCGAACTGCACCTGGCCAGCCAGGCCGGTGGACTCTCCGGCGCGCCGTTGCACCGCAAGTCGTTGCGGATGGTCGAGGCCGCCGCCAGGCGCACCCGGCTTCCCATCATGGGGGTGGGCGGCATCATGTCCCCGGCAGACGCCCAGCACTTCTTCGACGCCGGCGCCGCCCTGGTGCAGCTCTACACCGGTTTCATCTACAACGGGCCGGCCCTGGTCCGCGGTGTGAACACCCTCACCAGGCCCGACCGAGTACAGCGGTGACCTCGCCGTACCGCGCCCGGCTGGCTGCCCTGGTCGCCGAGCGCGGCAACCTGTGCGTGGGCATCGACCCGCACGAGTCGCTGGTGCGGGCCTGGGGCCACGCCTTCGACCCGGCGGGTGTCGAGCGGGTCAGCCGCGACCTGGTCGAGGCGATCGGTGACCGGGTGGCGGTCTTCAAACCCCAGTCGGCGTTCTTCGAGGCGTTCGGCTCGGCCGGGTTGGGTGTGCTGGCCAGGCTACTGGCCGACATCGGTCAGGCCGGTGCGCTGTCGCTGTTGGATGTCAAACGCGGTGACATCGGCTCGACGATGGCTGCCTACGCGCACGCCTACCTGTCCGGGCAGACCGACCTGACCGCGGACGCGATCACCGTCAGCCCCTACCTGGGATTCGGAGCGCTGCAGCCGGCCATCGACCTGGCGCACGCCAGCGGCCGGGGCGTCTACGTGCTCTGCCGGACCAGCAACCCCGAGGGCGGGCAGGTACAGCAGGCGACCGCCGCCGGGCGCAGCGTCGCCCAGCAGATCGTGGACGCCGCCCGCGAGTGCAACGAACAATCCGGTCAGCACGCCGTCGGGCTGGTGATCGGGGGCACCCATGCTCAGCTTGATCTTGATCTGACAAGATACTTCGGTTCGATCCTGGTTCCGGGTATCGGGGCACAGGGGGGTACAGTTGAGTCGCTGGCGACGCTGTTCGGGCGCGCGGTGGACAACGTGCTACCCAGCGCCTCGCGGCAGGTGATGAAGGCGGGCCCCGAGCGGGAGCACTTGCGGGCCGTCCTGGACGAGGTGAAGAAAACTTGAGTCCCGCGTCCCATACGTGACGACTAGGCTATATGATCCTTGGTGCATCGTTCCTGTCCTAGTACGCTGACAGGGGCGCTCGAAGAATCGTGAACGGAGAAATGAAACGTGGCAATTCCCACTCTGTCCCCCGAGCAGCTCCAGGCCGCCCGGGCTGCCGCCACCGAAGCACGCCGTGTGCGCGCTTCGTTGAAGAACGCAGTGCGCGAAGGTTCGAAGACCCTCCCGGAAGCCCTCGACGCCTGCGCTGATAGTGATGTCCTGGCTCACATCCGTGTGGTCGACCTGCTCAAGGCAGTTCCCCGCATCGGTGAGAAGCGGGCCAGTGAGATGATGGCGAAGTATGACATCGCCGCCAACCGTCGCGTCCGCGGACTCGGACGCCACCAGATCGCCGGACTCAAGCAGGAGTTCAGCTGAACCGATGCCTGACGGGGTAGGCGCCTACGTCATCTCCGGACCGACGGCCGTGGGCAAGGGCACAGTGGTTTCCGCGCTGAAGCTCCGGTACCCGCAGGTACACGTGTCGGTCTCGGTGACCACGCGTCCACCCCGCCCGGGTGAGGTGGAGGGCGTCCACTACTTGTTCGTGGATGACGCTAGGTTCGATGAGTTGGTGGCCAGCAACGGATTGCTGGAGTGGGCGGTTGTCCACGGCACACACCGTTATGGCACCCCCAGGCAGGCCGTCCTCGACGCACTCGCTGCTGGCCACCCGACCATCCTCGAAATCGACCTACAGGGGGCCCGACAGGTGCGCCGCAGCATGCCGGAGGCCGTCCAGGTCTTCCTGGCCCCGCCCAGTTGGGATGAACTCGTCCGCCGCCTGCGCGGCCGCGGCACCGAGGACGACGAACAGATGGCCGCGCGGCTGGCCACCGCCCGCCAGGAGTTGGCGGCCGCGTCCGAGTTCGACACCGTGGTCGCCAACGAGTCGGTCGAGCGGACTGTGGACCAACTGGTAGACTTGATAGGTCTGTGACAAAAACCCACTTGCGTGAGGACGGATCTTGACCACACACATTCCTGAGGGCATCACCTACCCGCCGGTGGACGACCTGCTGGAGCAGGTCGACTCCAAGTACCGGCTGGTCCTGTTCGCCGCCAAGCGCGCGCGGCAGATCAACGCCTACTACGCCCAGCTCGGCGAGGGCCTGCTGGAGTCGGTGGGGCCGCTGGTCGAGACCCAGCCCCAGGAGAAGGCACTGTCCATCGCCCTGCGCGAGGTGCAGGCCGGGCAACTGCAGTACACCGAGATCGATCCCGAGGCCGAGGCAGCCGCCCGCGCCGAGGCGTTCAGCGATCCCGACTTCACCCTCACCGATCCGTTCAGCGGCCTGGACCCGGCCTGATCCGTGTTCAAGCTGTTCACATCTGAATCGGTCGCCGAAGGCCACCCCGACAAAGTCGCCGATGCCATCTCCGACGCGGTGCTGGACGCCATGCTGGCCGCCGACCCTGCCTCACGCAGCGCGGTGGAGACGCTGGTGGCCAACGGGGTGGTCGTGGTGACCGGTGAGGCCACCACCGAGGCCTACGTCGACATCCAGCAACTCGCCCGCGAGCGACTGCTCGAGATCGGCTTCGACGCTGCCGCCAAGGGCATCGACGGCGCCTCCTGTGGCGTGATGGTCAGCCTGAACAACCAGTCGCCCGACATCGCGATGGGCGTCAGCGGCTCCTGGGAGGCCAGGAAGGGCCAGGCGGTCGACGCCTACGACCTGCAAGGTGCCGGCGACCAGGGGATGATGTTCGGCTACGCCTGCGATGAGACCCCGGAACTGATGCCCGCCCCCATCCGGCTGGCGCACCGACTCGCCGAACAACTGACGAAGGTGCGTCGCACCGGGGTGCTCGGCTACCTGCGTCCCGACGGCAAGACCCAGGTCACCGTCGAGTACGACCAGCATCAGCGCCCGGTGGCGGTGAACACCCTGGTCATCTCGGCCCAGCACCGCGACGACATCGACGTCGACACCAGGCTCGACCCCGACCTGCGCCGCGAAGTGCTGGCCCCGGTGCTCGAGGAGACCGGCCTGGCCGGCGCCCAGCCCCGGGTGCTGATCAACCCCACCGGTCGGTTCGTCACCGGCGGACCGGCCAGCGACTCCGGCCTGACCGGACGCAAGATCATCGTCGACACCTACGGCGGCATGGCACGGCACGGTGGCGGCGCCTTCAGTGGCAAGGACCCGAGCAAGGTCGACCGGTCGGCGTCCTACGCTATGCGCTGGGTGGCCAAGAACGTCGTCGCCGCCGGCCTGGCCAGGCGGTGTGAGGCCCAGGTGAGCTACGCGATCGGCAGCGCCCACCCGACCAGCCTCTACGTCGACACCTTCGGCACCGGGGTGGTGCCGGATTCCCGGATCGCCGACGCGGTCACCGAGGTGTTCGACCTCCGGCCGGCTGCCATCATCGCGGCGCTCGACCTGCAGCGGCCGATCTACTCGGCGTTCACCTGCTATGGACACTTCGGCCGCGACCTGCCGACCATGACGTGGGAGAAGACCAACCGGGTCGACGAACTGGCACGACACGTAAAGGGCTAGGAAGCGCCCGTGTTCGCCCGGGTCGCGGTGGACAACCCGCTGCCGCATCTCGACCGGCTGTTCGACTACGCCATCGACGAGGCAGTCGCCGACCAGGCCCGGCCGGGCGTCCGGGTGCGAGTCCGGTTCGCCGGACGACAGCGCGACGGCTACCTCATCGAGCTCGCCGAGGGCACCGAACTCACCGGACGGATCGCGACCCTGTCGAAGGTCGTCTCCGACGAGCCGGTGCTCAGCACCGCCCAGATCCGGCTGATCCGCCAGGTGGCCGACCACTATGCCGGCACATTCGCCGACGTGGTGCGGCTGGCCGTCCCGCCCCGGCATGCCACCACCGAGAAGGCCCCGCAACGCACCTGGCCGGCGCCGGACACCGGGACCATGCCTGCCGGCGGGCTGTTGTCCTACCCCGACGGTGCGGGTTTCCTGGCGGCGCTGGCGCAGCGGGCCCCCATCCGCGCCTACTGGCAGGTTGCGCCCAGGTTCGCCCCCGACGCACACGGGCTGGATGACTGGACACGCGGGATCGTACAGGCCGCGGTGGCCACCCTGCGGGCCGGCCGCGGGGTGATCGTAATCGTCCCCGACATCCGCGACCTGGTGCGGGTCCGCGAGGCCCTGGGCACGGTGATCGGGCTGGGAGCCGTCGCCGAACTGCACGCCGACCTCGGGGTCTCGGCCCGCTACCGCAACTACCTGGCGCTCAGCCGCGGCGAGGCGAAGGTGGTGGTCGGCACCCGGGCCGCCGTCTACGCACCGGTCGCCGACCTGGGGCTGATCTGCCTGTGGGACGACGGCGACGACCTGCACTCCGAACCACGGGCGCCCTACCCGCACGCCCGCGACGTGGCCGCGCTGCGGGTGGTGGCCGAGCAGAGCGGCTTCCTGCTGGCCGGCCACGGCCGCACCGCCGAGGTGCAGGCCTGGCTGGAGCGGGGCTGGCTTGGCC
>NZ_JBASCI010000005.1:0-14937 GCF_049651565.1 Brooklawnia sp. | reverse complement strand
GAGCTGCCCCGGCCGGACGAGACCTGGCTGGACCTGCCCGGTGCGAGCTTCGTGACGCTCATCCTGAGAGGAGCGCTGCGCGGGTGCATCGGCTCGGTGACCGCCCGACGGCCGTTGGGTGACGACGTCGCGGCCAACGCCCGGGCAGCCGCCTTCCGCGATCCCCGCTTCCCGCCGCTCACCGCCGAGGAGTTCGCCGACATCCGCATCGAGGTCTCGGTCCTCACCCCGCCGAAGCTGATCCCGACCGCCAGCCGGCAGGATGCCCTCGCCGAGCTTGTTCCCGGCAAGGACGGCGTCATCGTCGACTGCCGGCAGAACCGGGCCACGTTCCTGCCGCAGGTCTGGCGGCACCTGCCCGACCCCGACCGCTTCCTGCGGGCCCTGATGCTGAAGGCAGACCTGCCGCCGAACCACTGGGACTCCGACACCACCTTGGCGCGCTATCGGGTCTGTTCCTGGAGTGAACCAGTCATCCCACCCACACCCGCATCCGACGTGTTCGGCGCCCCTGACCCCGACGCCGATCGCCGAGAGGAGCAGATGCCCCATGGAGCATGAGGCCCGGTACTGGCACCGTCTGGACGATGGCCGGATCCAGTGCGATCTTTGCCCGCGGGAATGCCGATTGAGGCCCGGCCAGCGGGGCTTCTGCTTCGTGCGGGCGAACGAGGACGACAAGCTGGTGCTCACCACCTACGGCCGCTCGTCCGGGTTCTGCGTCGACCCGGTCGAGAAGAAGCCGCTGAACCACTTCCTGCCCGGCTCCACCGTGCTCAGCTTCGGCACCGCCGGCTGCAACCTGGCCTGCAAGTTCTGTCAGAACTGGGACATCAGCACCTCCCGTGAGATGGAACGGCTGGCCGACGAGGCCAGCCCCGAGCAGATCGCTGCGGCAGCCGTCCAGCAGCGTTGCACCGGGGTGGCCTACACCTACAACGACCCGGTGATCTTCGCCGAGTACGCCATCGACACCGCGATCGCCTGCCGGGCGCGCGGATTGGCGAACATCGCAGTCACCGCCGGCTACGTGAACCCCGAGTGCCGGGCTGACTTCTTCGCCGTGATGGACGGGGTGAACATCGACCTGAAGGGCTTCAGCGACACCTTCTACCAGCAGGTGACCGGCGCCCGGCTACGGCCGGTGCTCGACACCATCAGCTACGTGGTGCACCAGACCGACGCCTGGGTGGAGTTGACCACGCTGCTGATCCCCGGCTACAACGACGCCACCAGCGACCTGCGTGCGATGTGCCGCTGGGTGTACGAGGAGTTGGGCCCCGACGTGCCGATGCACTTCACCGCCTTCCACCCCGATCACCGGATGCGGCACGTGCCGGCCACCCCGCCGCGGACGCTGGTGCGGGCCCGGCTGATCGCGATGGAGGTGGGCATGCGCTACGTGTACACCGGCAACATCCACGACCCCGAGGGCGGCACCACGTTCTGCCCGAACTGCGCCACCCCGGTGATCCAGCGCGACCGCTACCTGATCGAGGCGTACCACCTCGATGGGCACGGTGCCTGCGCGGTGCGCGGCACCACCATCCCGGGCCGGTTCACCCCGAGGTCGGGCAGTGGACGGCTGCGGCTGCCGCACCGGATCGCCATCCCCTGAGCTGTTGGCGGGTCGGGAGGCGGCCGATGGTGCGGTAGCCTCAGGGAAATGAGCGAGAAGCCCTTCATCGAGGTCCCGCAGGGTCCGGCCCCGACCGAACTCCAGATCATCGACGAGGTCGTCGGCGACGGCCCCGAGGCCAGCCGCGGCTCCACCGTCGACGTCGACTACGTCGGCGTCGGCTGGGACTCGGGCAAGCAGTTCGACGCGTCCTACGACCGTGGTGAGCCGCTGACCTTCCGGCTGGGCGTCGGTCAGGTGATCAAGGGCTGGGACGCCGGCGTGCAGGGCATGAGGGTGGGTGGCCGGCGCAAGCTGCTGATCCCTTCCGACCAGGTCTACGGCCGGCGCGGCATCCCCGGCGTGATCGGCCGCAACGAGGCCCTGATCTTCGTCTGCGAGCTGCGCGCGGTTCGCTGAGCGCACCGCCAGGCCACCTCGCGTCAGTCCAGGCCGACCCGGGACGCCCACGGCTGCGGCGCCACCCGGCAGCGGGCCAGCAGCACCCCGGTGGCGTCCCGGTTCAGTGCCATCCCTTCGGCGTCCCAGTGCGCGCGGGCCTCGGCCAGCAGGTGGCCGGGTAGCCGTCCGGACGCGTTGACCACCCGCCACCACGGGGTGTCGGCGTCGGTGGCCATGATCCGGCCCACCTGCCGCGGCCCGCAGCCGACCAGCTCGGCGACGTCGCCGTAGGTGGCGACCCGACCGCCCGGGATCGCCCGCACCGCGCGGCGCACCAACTCACCTAGATCACGCGGGCGCTTGTCCGACATACCCAGATGGTGACATGGCGTCGGTGGTGGGGTCGACGTTGTGTGTTGTACTAGGACGCATGCTCAAGTACCTAGCGGCCCTGCTGGCCGGCGTCCTCGTGCTCGCCGGTTGCTCGGGCTCGGCGCAGGACGCGACGGAGGACACCGCCGCTCCGGTTGCCAGCGCCGATCCGCCCACCCCGACCCCGACTCCCAGCCCGACCCCCACGCCAACGCCGACCCCGACGCCGGTGCAGTTGCCGGGCAACGGCGGCCGCGAACTGCTGCCCGCCTACCGGCTGTGTGGTTTCGTCGGCTACCCCGGTGCCGACGGCCAGGGCCGGCTGGGGATCGGCGCGGTCGAGGACCGGATGCCGGAACTGCACGAGCAGTGCGCTCCATACGCCGGTGACCGCCAGATCATGCCGGTGATGGAGCTGATCGCAGTCACCGTGATGCCGTTCCCCGGCGAGGACGGGATGTGGCGGGTGCGCACCGACCACGCGATCATCGACCACTGGCTGTCGGTGGCCCGTGACAACGACGCGATCCTGCTGCTCAACATCCAGCCCGGGCAGGCCGACTTCCTGGACGAGGTGATGGCCCTGGAGAAGTACCTGGTCGAGCCGGACGTCGGCGTCGCACTCGACCCGGAATGGGCGATGTCACCGGGCCAGGTGCCGATGCAGAGCTTCGGGTCGACCTCGGGCGAGGAGCTCGACGCGGTGGCCAGCTACCTGGCCGACCTGGTGCGCCAGCACGACCTGCCTGACAAGGTGATGCTGTACCACATCCTGCACCCGCAGATCATCAGCAACGAGGACGCCCTGCAGTGGCACGGCGGGGTCGTCCAGATCAAGAGTGTGGACGGCATCGGTGCCCCGGCCGACAAGATCGCCACCTACGACCGCGTCAAGGCCGAGGTGCCGCAGCACGTGGCCATGGGCTTCAAGCTGTTCTACGAGGAGGACCTGGCAGCCAGCGGCTACCTGATGACGCCCGAGGAAGTGATGTGGCTGGAGCCGGTACCCGATTACGTCATGTACGAGTAGCCCACTGCTGGTGGACGCCGCGGCTCACCGGTAGACCGACCGGGTCTCGGCGTCCATCCAGTGCAGGTAGTCAGGCGAGCCGCCGATGATCGGCAGCGCGACGATCTCGGGTGCGTCGTAGACGTGCATCTCGCGGACCTCGCTGACCAGTTGGTCGATCAGCGCGGTGCGGGTCTTGACCAGCATCAGCACCTCATCCTGGTGGTGCACCTCGCTCGACCAGCGGTAGGTGGAGCGGATGTCGCTGACCTGGACGCACGCTCCGAGCCGCCGGTCGATCAGCATGTCGGCGATCCGGGCCGCAAGTGCCTGGTCGGGCGTGGTGATCATCACGACGCATAGGTCGGTAGCTGCCATGGGTGCCTCCCGGGTTCTCGATACCCCCATTCTCGCGAGACTCGCTCGTGCCGGCCCGGCGTAGGCGAATCACGGATGGGTACGCTCATCTGCATGGACGATGACCTGTGCGTCGCGCACGTCCCGATCTTCGCCCGGCTGTCCCGGGCCCAGCAGGAGCAGGTGGCCGGGCTGGCACGCCCGGTGACGGCGGCGCCGGGCGAGGCGCTCTACCAGCAGGGTGGCCCGCTGGCGCCGCTGATCGTCGTCCACCGCGGGCTGGTGAAACTCACCCGGGTCACCCCGGACGGCCGGGAACGCGTCCTGCAGGTGATGGAACCCGGTGACTTCGTGGGGGAGGCGTCGTTGCTGTCCGGTGGCCGTCCCGACCACTCGGCGATCGCGGTCACGGAGGTGACGCTGTGCACGTTTCGGCACGAGGACTTCGGCGGCCTGCTGGTCGGCCATCCGCAGATCGGCTTCGAGATGCTGGGCGCTCTGAGCAAGCGGCTGGCCGACGTCCAGGACAAGCTGGAGCAGACCGGGCAGGAGGTAGGCAGCCGGGTGGCGGACTACCTGCTCGGGCTGCCGGCCGAGCCCGCTTCCGGCGGCATCCGGGTGCGGCTGCCGCTGCCGAAGAAGGACGTGGCGTCCCTGCTCGGCACCACCCCGGAGTCGTTCAGCCGCACGCTGGCCAGGCTGGTGGAGCAGGACGCGATCGCGCTGGACGGCGCGCGGCAGGTTGTGATCACCGACGTGGACGCGCTGAGCGCGCTGACCCGGCCCGAGTAGGCCTCAGGGCCGCTCCCACGGCTCGACGGGGCCGTCGACCTCGGCGAAGATCGGGTGCGGTTCGACGTGCAGCGGCAGCTGGGGCAGCAGATCGGGTGACCGGGCTGTCAGCTTGGCGGCCAGGTGGGTGCGTTCATGGGCCAGTTGACCGGTGGTGACGGTCAACTCCGCCACCGTCCCCGGCCGGCCGATCAGTTCGGTGTTGAACCGGTAGCCCCGGCGGGCTGCCTCGGCGGCGATACCGGCGAGGTAGGCACAGATGGCGTCCTCGGGGTCGCGGGCCGCCCGGAACCGGTGCAGTTGCGGGTGCTCACGGTAGCCGCGCGTCCGACCGGCGAGGACGGCCTGGGCGAGCAGGCCCTCCCGCCAAGCCGCGAGCAGCCCTTGCCGGTCGAGATACTTCGGGTGCAGCGACCACAGACGCACGGGACGATACTAGCGACCAGACCGGGTCAACCGGCGGTGGCCAGGGCGCGCTTCGGGGCGGCCGACACCACCCGGCCGTCCTCGATCCGCACAGTGCGGTCGGCGTACCGGGTGATCCGCTCGTCGTGGGTGACGATGACCGCGGAGGTGCCGCGGGCCTTCATCTCGTCGCGGATCAGCCGGACGACCCTGTCGCCGATCTTCGAATCCAGCGCGCTGGTCGGCTCGTCGAACAGCACCAGCTCGGGCCGGTTCATCAGCGCCCGGCCGATGGCCACCCGCTGCTGCTGGCCGCCGGAGAGCTGGCTGGGCAGGTTGCTCGCCCGCTCGGCCAGTCCCAGCTCCTCGAGCAACTGGTCGGCGCGCTTGCGCAGCTCCGCGCGGCTGGTGCCGGTCGGCCCGAGTTCGCCGACCACCAGCAGATTCTCCCGCGCGGTCAGGAACGGCACCAGGCTGACGGTCTGGAAGACGAAGCCGACCTTGCGGCGGCGGAACTCGGTGAGCTGCTTGCGGCTGAAGCCGGTGATGTCCTCGCCGCCCACGATGACCCGGCCCTCGGTGGGCGACAGGATTCCGCCGGAGATGGTGCACAGGGTGGTCTTGCCCGACCCGGACGGGCCCACCAGGGCGACGATCTCGTCCTGCGCCACCTGCAGGGACGTCCGGTCGAGGGCGCGCACCTCGTTGTCGTCCCTGCCGTAGACCTTGCTGACTTCTTCGAGGTTGAGTGCGTGGTTCATCAGCTTCCTCCGATGGCCTGGGCGGGATCGATGCGCAGCACGGTGCGCAGCGAGAAGACACTTCCGATGATGGCGGCGGTCAGCAGCAGGCCGACCGAGATGGCGATGCGAGCAGGGGTGACCACGAAGGGCAGGCTGCCGGGTGGGATTGCGAAGGCGGCGCCGGCGATCATGGCCAGGCCGACCAGTGAGGCGATCAGGCAGATCGCGATGGCCTGGGTGGCGACACCGGCGAACAGGGCGCCCGACCGGGCCCCGACCGCCTTGAGCACGCCGTACAGGCCGACTCGTTCGGCGGTGAGCAGGGCGAAGAACAGGGCGATGACGACCAGTCCGATAACAGTGGTGACGGCGATGATCTGGTTGAAGGTGGTGCGCTGGGCACTGACCCCGGGGATGGCCTGGCTTGCCTCGTCGAGGGAGAAGGCGGCCAGCCCGGCGTCCTCGATCGAGGTGGTGGCGGCGGGCAGCGCGTCTTCGGCGGCCGGACCGAGGTCGACGACCAGGCCCTGGATGAAGTCACCGGGCACCGTCGAACCGGGACGCGACCCTGCGAGCACGTCGCGCCAGGTGTCCAGGCTGCCCCAGACACCGCCCAGGGACGGGGTCTCGCTGCGGTCGAGGAAGCCCACGATCAGCACCTCCACCCGGCCGGGGCCCAGCTGCAGCACGTCACCGACGGCGTAGTCGCTGACCAGGTCGGGGTCGGCCCAGACCTCGCCGGCTGCCGGTGGGGTGGCCGGCAGCCCTGTCGGGGCGATTTCGTAGCCCCGCACCCGCACCGAGGTGAGTTCACGTTCGTCGCCGCCTGCCAGCCGGGCCCCGACGGTGACCTCGCCGTAGCCGCCCACCACCGGGTCGGTGCCGTCCGCGGTCTCCTCGACGGCCGCGGTGACGGCCTGGCGTTCATCGGCTGTCACGCTGGACGCGTTGAGCACGCCGCGGGAGTCGCTGGACATCACGATCACCTGCCCGCGCTGGGCCTGGATCGAGCCGGTGGACAGTTGGATCAGCCCGTCGAGCAGTGCGCCGAGGAACATCAGCAGCACGGCGATCAGCGAGATGGTGATGGTGGCCACCAGGAAACGGCCCGGGGTCCTGCGCAGTTCTCGTAGCGCGAGTCTCATCGTCCGCCTCCCGGCTTGGTCGCGGCGATCGGGTCAATGGCCAGGACGCGGCGCACCGCGCCCAGCGAGGCCAGCAGGCCGAGGGCCAGTAGGGCGGTGGTCCAGATCAGCACTGCGTTCAGGTCGAAGCTGATCTGCAGCGAGCCGATCTCGACCAGCCCGGCCAGCGCGTAGCAGCCGACGCCCACCGCGATCCCGCCGCCCAGGATCGCCAGCACCTGCAGCAGCAGGGAGCGGACCAGGACGCCGGAGCGGGAACCGACCGCTCGCAGCAGGGTGAGCGCGCGTGACTTCTGCAGCGTGATGATCAGGAAGAACAGGCCAGCGACCAGCGGGACGACGAACCCGAACAGGCCAAGGATGAGGGCGAAGGAGGTGTTCACCTGGGCGGCGCCGGGGAACTCGTCGGCGGCCTGCTGGGCGGTGAGCGGGTCGAGGTCGACCGAGGCCGCCCGCAACTGGTCGATGGTGTCCTGCGCCGGGCCGCTCGGGTCGACCCCCACCAGGTTGGGCAACTGCACCGGGGTGGTCGGGTCGAGCGCGGTGGCCAGCTTCGTCCATTCGTCCCACGGCATCATCAGGGTGGCTCCGACCGAGAGCTGGATGTCGCGGGCCAGCCCGACCACGGTCAGGTCCATGGTGGTGGAGCCATCGGGTGCCTGTTCGACCGGCACCTGCACGACCTCGCCAAGCCGGTAGTCGGCGGCCGATCCGACGGCCTCCAGTTCGCCCTGCGGCAGCCGGCCCTCGGACAGCTCGGCAGGTCCGCCGAGGGCGGCGTCCTGGTAGCCCCACAGGGTTGCTGACACCTCGGCGTCGGGCGAGTTCCTGGTTGAGTCGAGCACCACCGTGCGCAGGCCGATGCCGGCCGAGTCGGCCACCGACGCCGCGTCGCTGATCTCGGTGGCCATGTCGGGGGTGATCACGCTGCCCTGCGGCGCGCGCAGGGCGTCGGTGGCGTAGACCAGGACCGGCGCGGACTGGTTCTTCAGCGCACCGTTGAACGAGGTGACCAGCGCCGTCGCCAGGGCTTGCTGGACGAGGATGAGGAAGACCAGCAGGCTGACGGCCACGCCCAACAAGGTGAACTTGACCGGCGAGCGGAGCATCTCCTTTACCGCCAGGAACATGTGGGCCAGCCTACTTTTCACGACGTGGCGTCACAAACTGATCCAACGTTCAACTGTTCGCCCTCAGCGAAGCTACCGGGGTTGGGGCACAATGGCCCCATGCCGCGCATCGAGGGACAGACGCTGGCCGAGCACCGCAGCCTGGTGCAGGGCCGGATCCTTGATGCGTTCGGCGCCGAGATGACGGTGTCCGGCTTCGCCGGCCTCACCCTGGCCAAGGTGGCCGAGCGGGCCGGCATCGCCCGCAACACCGTCTACAACTACGCCGCGGACAAGAACGAACTCATGCTGCTGTATGTGGAACGCAGCGTGGACGAATTCGTTACCGAGGTCGGCCGAGAAGTCGAGGAGCTGCCCAGCGCGCGGGACCGGATGGAGATGCTGGTGCGTGCCCAGCTCGCCTCGTTCGCGGTCGAGCCCGGAGCCGGGTCGGTGGCCGGCATGCTGGAGGGCGGTTCGCTGCCCGCCGAGGTCTTCGACGCCCTGATGGGACGGCTGTCCCGGCTGCACGGGATGGTTCGCCAGACGCTGGAGTACGGCATCGCGCGCGGGGAGTTCCGTGATTCCGGTGACCTGCAGGCCACCGTCGAGATGGTGGGCGCCGTGATCGGGTCTCAGCGGATGCCGATCGGTGAGGGACGCCGCACGGTGGACGAGGCAACCGCCCAGGTGTGGCCCTTCATCCTGCAGGCCATCACTGCCTGAGCGGCTGCCCCTGAGCATTGCCCTTGCGGGCGGCTAGTCCTCCTCGCCCTCCGCCTGGGAGGGACGATCGCTGCGCGGATCCGGACCCTCCTGGACCGGCGCCGTCGACGGCTCGACGACCTCGTCGGGGTCGCCTTCGGCCGAGGAAGGGCGAACCGGGTTCGGATCGGGATGGTTGCTGGTCACGGCGCTCCTTTCGATCGCACACACGGCCGGGTTGGCTGTTCGACACAGCATAGGAAGGGCCGTCCAACCCCACCAGACCCCTTCGGCTGGGACCGCTCACGCGCACGGGACCGCCGCCCGACAGGCCCGGCCAGCACCCTGAGCGACCCGGGTGCCTCGCCCGGGGCGTTGTGCCGACACCGGCACTCCGCGCGCTCGCCGCGCCGACAAGCGATCACGGCTGCCGAACCTCAGTCCGGCATCTCCCCGAACCGGCTGTAGTGACCCTGGAACGAGACCGGGATGGTATCGGTACGTCCGTTGCGGTGCTTGGCCACGATCAGGTCCGCCTCGCCGGGACGGGATTCCCTGTCGTAGAGGTCTTCGCGGTGCAGCAGGATCACGATGTCGGCGTCCTGCTCCAGCGAACCGGATTCGCGCAGGTCGCTCATCATCGGCTTCTTGTCGCCGCGCTGCTCGGGGCCACGGTTCAGCTGGCTCAACGCCAGCACCGGGATGTCCAGTTCCTTGGCGAGCAGCTTGATCTGGCGGCTGAACTCGCTGACCTCGAGCTGGCGGCTCTCGACCTTCTTGCCGGAACTCATCAGTTGCATGTAGTCGATGACGACGAACTTCAGGTCGTGGCGCTGCTTCAGCCGGCGCGCCTTGGCGCGGATCTCCATCATGGTCAGGTTGGGGGAGTCGTCGATGAACAGTGGGGCGTCCTCGAACGACTTGGTACGGCTGGCGATCCTGGTCCACTCCGCCTCGCCCAGTTGGCCGTTGCGGATCGAGCTCAGCATCACCTCGGCCTCGGCCGAGATCAGCCGCATCACGATCTCGGTCTGGCTCATCTCCAGGCTGAAGAACGCGGTAGCCAACTTGTGCTTGACTGCGGCCGACCGGGCGAAGTCGAGCGCCAACGTCGACTTGCCGACCGCCGGGCGGGCCGCGACGATGATCATTTGCCCGCCGTGCAGGCCGTTGGTCAGGTTGTCCAGGGCCGCGAAGCCGGTCGGGACGCCGCTGAGCCCGCCGCCCCGAGCGCCGATGGCCTCGATCTCGTCGTAGGTCGGCTCGACAAGTTCGCGCAGTGCCTTGTAATCCTCCGATCGCTTACCCTCGGAGACCTCGTAGATGGTCTGCTGGGCGGCATCCACGATGTCGGCCACCTCACCCTGCCCGGCATAGCCCAACTGGGCGATCTTGATGGACGCGTCCACCAGCCTGCGCAGGGTCGCCTTGTCCCGCACGATCTCGGCGTAGTAGACCGCGTTCGCGGCAACCGAGATGGATGACAACAGGTCTGCCAGGTAGACGTGGCCACCGACGCGGGACAGCTCGCCACGGCGTTCGAGCTCGGCGGCGACGGTGACCGGATCGGCCGGCTCGCCATGCCCGTAGAGGTGGATGATCGCGGAGAAGATCAGCTCATGGGCCGGCCGGTAGAAATCGGTCGGCTTGACCACCTCGAGTACTTCGGCGATGGCGTCCTTGCTCATCAGCATGGCGCCCAGGACGCCCTGCTCGGCGGCGAAGTCCTGTGGCGGGGTGCGTTGCACTGCGACACTTTCGGGCGGCGGCTCGTTGTACATGAGACCCTCTCCATTGTGGATCAGGGACGCTAGCAGGGCCCTCCGACAGCCCGCAAAAAGGGTTATCCACAACCCCTGTGGAGAAGGTCGGCTGTCTGTGGAACTCGCCGCGGCGCAGGTGGACAACCTTGTGCGGTCCTTGGGTCAAATCTCAGAGTCGACTGATCAAAGTGGCGTTCACACGGCAGGACGCCGTCAGAAAAGTAAGAACTCCGGGCTTTTTGGCAACCCGGGGGCGGCAACCATGGCAGCAATCTTGACGTCAATCGACTCCGGTTGGCGGGGGGTTTGAAACGGTTTCCACAATCGATGTGGACAAGCCGGAAAGTCGATGCAAGCACGTATCGTAATCGCGTCCGGTGTGCGATGTGGCCGATGGCGCAACTTGCAGTTGCAGGGCCGACTTTTGCGCGGATACCCCCAGGGGGTACCATGCTTGGCATGAGTGCGGACGAAGCCACCGACCTCAGCTTCGCCGCTGAGGGCCAGCAATGCCAGATCCATGGTCACCACCACGGTTACCTGGACAACAAGGCCGGCTACCTCTCGCGGTTGCGCCGGATCCAGGGACAGGTGCGCGGCATCGCCCGCATGGTCGAGGAGGAGAAGTACTGCATCGACATCCTCACCCAGGTCTCGGCGGCGACCAGTGCTCTGCAGTCGGTTGCCCTCGGGCTGCTGGACGAGCACCTGAGTTCCTGCGTCCTGGACGCTGCCCGGCAGGGTGACGAGCAGGCGAGGGAGAAGCTGGACGAGGCCAGCCAGGCAATCGCCCGGCTGGTGCGCTCATGACCAACCGGTAACGAGATCCATCCAGGCTGGGTGGAATCGGCGAAAGGAATCCATGATCACCACGAACTACCGCGTCAGCGGCATGACCTGCGGCCACTGCGTGAAGGGCGTCACCGAAGAAGTTCAGGCCATCCCGGGCGTCACCGATGTCAAGGTCGAGCAGGCCGGCCCGATGAGTGTCGTCAGCGAGGCCCAGATCGACTTCTCCGCCATCGACGCGGCCGTCAAGGAGGCCGGCGACTACGAGGTGGCGCTCGCCTGATGAGTCACGGGAGTAAGGGCGGCATCGACACCGGCACCGTGCCCGGCGTCGCGGTCGGCAATCAGGTCATCGAGTTGGACGTGCAGGGCATGACCTGCGCGTCCTGCGCGGCCCGCATCGAGAAGAAGCTCAACAAGCTCGAAGGGGTGCAGGCCAGCGTCAACTACGCCACCGAGAAGGCCCATGTGGTCGTCCCGGCGCGGTTGGGTGCCGATGAGCTGATCTCGACCGTGCAGGCCGCCGGTTACGACGCCGCCCTGCCCACTCCCGACGCGCCGCCCCGGGACCGGGCGGCCGAGATCAAGCGCCGGCTGGTGGTCAGCGCCATCCTCGCCGTCCCGGTGATCGCGATGGCGATGATCCCGCCGCTGCAGTTCCCCGGCTGGCAGTGGGTCAGCCTGCTGCTGGCCACCCCGGTGGTGACCTGGGCGGCCTGGCCGTTCCACAAGTCGGCGCTGGTCAACCTGCGGCACGGCGCGTCCACCATGGACACCCTGATCAGCCTCGGCACCACGGCGGCCTACCTCTGGTCGGTGTTCGCGATGTTCTTCGGCACCGCCGGCCAGATCGGGATGACCCATCAGTGGTCGTTCTCGCTGGAGCGTGACCACCAGCTCAGCTCGATCTACTTCGAGGCCGCCGTCGGCATCATCACGTTCATCCTGCTGGGCCGCTACATCGAGGCCCGCTCCAGGCAGGACGCCAGTTCGGCGCTGCGGGCGCTGGCCGAGGTCGGCGCCAAGTCGGTCACCGTGCTGCGCAATGGCGCCGAGGTCACCGTCCCGATCGAGAAGCTCGCGGTGGGGGACGCGTTCGTGGTCCGCCCCGGTGAGAAGGTCGCCACCGACGGCGAGGTGATATCAGGCGAGTCGGCGGTCGACAACGCGGTGATCACCGGGGAGTCGCTGCCGGTGGAGGTGCGCGCCGGCTCCGGCGTGGTCGGGGCGTCAGTCAACACCACCGGACGCCTGGTCGTGCGGGCGACGGCGGTCGGCGCCGACACCCAGCTGTCCCAGATCGCCCGGTTGGTCGAACTCGCCCAGACCGGCAAGTCGAAGTCGCAAGCGCTGGCCGACCGGATCTCCGGCATCTTCGTGCCGATCGTGATCCTGCTGGCCTTGATCACCCTGGGCGGCTGGCTGGTCGCCGGCGAGGGCGCCACCTTCGCCGTCACCGCCGCGGTGTCGGTGCTGATCATCAGCTGCCCGTGCGCGCTCGGCCTGGCCACCCCGACTGCCCTACTCGCCGGTTCGCTGCGCGGCTCCCAGCTCGGCATCCTGATCCGCGGGCCGGAGGCGCTGGAGGAAGCGCACCGGATCGACACCATCGCCATGGACAAGACCGGCACCATCACCTCCGGTCAGATGACGCTGGCCTCGGTTCGGCCAGCAGGCGGGGTGGCTGAGGACGAGCTGATGACGGTCGCCGCGACCCTGGAGTCGGCGTCCGAGCACCCCATCGCCCGGGCGATCGTGGCGGCCCACGAGGGCCCGCTGGGCGAGCTCTCCGGCTTCACCAACGTGCCCGGCCGCGGCGTTCGCGCCGAGGTGAATGGCCGCCCGGCCGCCGCCGGCAACGCCGCCCTGATGATCGATCTGGGGCTGCCCGTGCCCGCCGACCTGGCCGAGGCGGCTGACCAGGCCGCCCGGCAGGGGGCCAGCGTGATGCTGGTCGCGCGGGCCGGTCAAGTGATCGGCCTGCTCACGGTGGCCGACCAGGTCGCCCCGAACGCCCCGGCGGCGATCGCCAGGTTCGGCGATCTTGGGCTGCGCACCGTGATGGTGACCGGCGACAACCGGGCCGCCGCCGAGCACGTGGCCGGGCAGGTGGGCATCGATGAGGTTCGGGCCGAGGTGCTGCCGTCCGACAAGTTCACTGTCGTCACCCAGTTGCAGGCCGACGGCACCCACCACGTCGCAATGATCGGTGACGGCGTCAACGACGCCGCGGCACTCAGCCAGGCTGACCTCGGAATCGCGATGGGCACCGGCACCGACGCGGCGATCGCGGCGTCCGACCTGACCCTGATGCGCCATGACCTGATGCTGGCCGCAGACGCGATCCAGCTCTCCCGCCGCACCCTGAACACCATCCGCGGCAACCTGTTCTGGGCGTTCATCTACAACGTCTGCGCCATCCCGATCGCCGCGCTCGGCTACCTGAACCCGATGTTCGCCGGTGCAGCGATGGCATTCAGCTCGGTGTTCGTGGTCAGCAACAGCCTGCGGCTGCGAGGCTTCAAGCCCGCTCGCTGATCCTCCAGGGCAACCAGTTGGTAGCTGCGATGGCAACTGGTTGCACGATTTCTGGTCGCTCGGAATGGCCTGCCCTACCGTGGTTGTTGTCCGAATGACCACAAGAGGAGAAGCAGTTGATCAACATCCTGAGCAAGATCGCCGACGCGTATACCAATGAGCCCGACCCGATGCCCGAGCTGACCTTCGCCCGGTTCGTCAGCAACCTGCTGACCAATCGTGATGGTCTCGTCGGGGCGGACGCATAGGCGCGCTCGGGGAACCAGCAACCGCCCGTCGCCACGTAGAAGTGGCGGCGGGTTCTTGTTTGCCCTGACACTGGCCGAGCGCCGCACCTCGCGCCGGCGGGCACTATCGGCCCATTCGGCCCGAAACTGCCCGCTCCCAGGGCCAAACGCGTGCACTTTCCGTCCCTGGCGCGCGATCGTTCCCGCAGCCACCGTGGGGCCTACCGCACAGGCCCCGGTGTCCTCGTCGGCGCGGATGCCCGGTCGACCCGCCCCGCCGACCGGAGGCACCGAGTGGACGCGGCACTGGAACGCACCTGGTCCTCAGCGATGCTCCTCTGCCAGGGCCCCGGAAGCGATCAGGGCTGGGTTGGAGCCACGCCAGCGCCAGACTCGGGCACCATCCCGTTCAGGCGGCTGGAAACTGCCCGCTCCAAGGACGTAGGGCGTGCATTCTCCGTGCCTGGCGCGCGATCGTTCCCGCAGCCCCCTGGGGTTGGGCGGGTCAACGGCCGGACCACAGCTTCCCCGAGAAAGGTTCCCACAGCCCCAGGGCCGGGCCGTCCGCCGCCGGCTTGGGTGCGGCCGCCGTCGTCTGCGCGACCAGACTGCCCCGATGCCTCAGCGCCGGGCAGCCCCCACCCCCGCACAACCAGTGAGTGACCGCGACAATGCTCGAGCTGTCCGCTCAGGTCGCCGCCCAGACCCCCGGTCACCACGCCCGAGCTCCGCACAACGAGCGGCGGCCGGAGGATACCTCCGACCGCCGACCAGGACCCGAGCGCTAGGTGTTCACCCCGGATAGGTTGGGTACGCGCGCGGCTGGGGGATGTCCCTTGAGCGCGGTGTGGCCTCGGTGGTGATTGTAATGGTGCAGCCATTGGTCGAAGGCGGCGACTCGCTGGGCCTCTGAGGTGTAGGGCTGGGCATAGGCCCATTCCTCGAGCATGATGCGGTTGAACC
>NZ_JBASCI010000004.1:0-5738 GCF_049651565.1 Brooklawnia sp. | reverse complement strand
GGGTACCCGCTCGCCAGGCGTCAAGGATCCGGCCAGCCACCGAACCGGCGCCCGGCAGGGTGAGCGTCCCGCTGGCCTGAGCGGCGTCGGCCTGCTCACGGCTGAACCAGTCACCCCATTCCAGCTCGACCTGGTCGACCCGGCCGGGCGAACGGGTGCGCGCCACGAAGGCGAGCATCAGCGACCTCGGGAACGGCCAGGGCTGCGACCCGAGGAACCGCAGGCTGTCGACGATCAGCTGGGCCTCCTCGGCCACCTCGCGGTGAACCGCGTTCTCGGCGCTCTCCCCCGCCTCCACGAAACCGGCCAGGATGGATGCCCGCCCGGCCGGCCAGCTGACCTGGTGAGCGAGGAAGATCCGATCATCCGGGTCGAGCAGGGCGACGATCACCGCCGGGTCGGTTCGAGGGAAGTGCTCCAGCTCGCAAACCATGCACACAGCAGCGAAGCCGCCGCGGATCCGCCGCAGCCGACCGGCACAGCGGTCGCAGAACCGGGTTGCGTCGGCCCAGTTCAGGATGGCCAGTGCGGCGCTGGCCAACTGGTACTGGGTGCCGGTCAGGGTGGCGTCCCGGACGGTGTGACCACCGGGCACCTCGACCACCCGCTCGGCGAACCACGGGCCGCCGAAGACGGTGCCCAGGAACGCGATCGACTCATCCAGTTCGCCGGCCGGAGGCACCCCGAACGGGTCGGCCGCGAAGCGGGACTCGGCGTCCACCTGCAGTAATCGCGCCTGCGGGCTGCGCCACAACCGTTGCAGGGTGTCGTCGGTGCGCAACTGCGTCGAGCGATGCAGCAGGGCCGGGGAGTCCCACGGGTACATATGGACCGGTTTCGCATCGCGTTGGTTCATGGCTGTGAGGTTACTGCCGAATCCTGGACCGTCGCGTCCAGCAGGTCGACCAGTTCGCCCTCGGTGAGCAGCTGCTGCGGGCGCTCCACCTGGTCGGACAGCACGTGGTAGAAGACCGCATCGACTCGCTCCACCGGGGTTTGCGTGCTGTGCGCCCAGGCCAGCCGGTACAACGACAACTGCAGTGGGTCGGCGGGTCGGGTCGAAGTCTTCCAGTCCACGACCTGGTAGTCGTGGTCCGGGTCGTCGGCAGTGGCGAAGACCGCGTCGATCCGTCCCCTGACCTGTTGGCCGGCCAGCACCAGGATGAACGACTCCTCCACCGCGACCGGAACCCGGTCGCGGTACCTGCCGCGTTCGAACGCCGCCACCAGTCTTCGCAGAACCAGGTCGGCCGAGGTCTCGTCTTCGGTTTCGTCCGGGCCCACGTCCAACTGGTCGGGCTCGAACAGTGCCTGGACGCCGAAGCGGTTCTCCAGCCAGCGGTGGAAGCGAGTACCGATCCCGGCTTGTTGTCCCACCGGACGCGGCATCGGTCGGGCGAGCTGAGTGGCGAACGCCTCGCGGTCACGATTGGCCATCAGCAGCCCGGACGCCGACACCGATGCTGGCAGCACCACGCTGCGCTGGCTCCGCAGTCCGCTGCGCGCCTCGGTCAGCAGCAGCTCAGCGGCCTGGCGCCAACGGTCACCCTGCTGCTGCACGTCGAGGTCTGGGCCATCCAGCTGGGACGTCGGTTGCAGCCGGGCCCGCTGGACCATCGCGGCGGCCTCCTGCAGGGTGGCCACCCTGGCCTCGTCCGGGGGCGGTGGCCACGGCCGCCGCAGGTCGAGGTCGTCCAGCGGGTTTGTCTCGGACATCTCGGCGGTGTGCAGGACGCCGCCGGACTCGGCTGCCAGCTCGCGAAGCACTTCGAAATAGGGCGAGACCTTTCGCGCCGACCTGCGACCCGGGAACCAGTGGTGGCAGGTCGCCACCAGCCGCTGCCGGGCCCGGGTCACCGCGACGTAGCCGAGCCGGTCCTCAGCCTGCCGTTCGGCGTCCCGGAGTGCTCCCTTGTACTCCTCGAGGTCCTTGCCAGCCCGGACCTCGCCAAGTTGGGGCACCCACTCGGCGTCGCCTCGCAGGCCGGCCGGCAGCACGTTGGCCTGGGTCACCCAGTTGGCCGCCCCCAGCGCGCTCGGGAAGGTGCCATCGCACAGAGCTGGCAGGAAGACCAGGTCCCATTCCAGCCCCTTCGCCCGGTGCGCAGTCAACAGCTTGACCGAATCGGCGTTGCTCGGCACGGCCTGGTCAAGTCCTTCCGCGGTTTCCCGCTCTGCTGTGAGCCAGGCCAGCAAGCCACTCAGCGCGCCGTCGCCGTCGATGTCGACGTAGTCGCAGACCGCATCCAGGAACTGCGTCAACTGCCGGCTCCGGCCGGCGGCGAACCACTCCGGGTGGGAGTCCAGTTCGAGCCGGATCCTGCTGGTCTCGATCACCCGGTGCACCAGCTCCAGCACCGGCTCGTCACGGTGTCGGCGCAGCTTGCGCAGCTCGGCGGCGAAAAGGCCGATCCGCTCCCGCGCGAGGCTGGACAACGGCGCCGGGCCCGGGTCTTCGATGGCGTCCATCAGGCACAGCTGTTCGGTCGCGTCCAGGTCGGTGCTGATCGCGTTGGACGCCTCGCCGCGGCCGGTCGCGCACAACTGCCGGGCGCGTTCCCCCAGCACCGCCAGGTCACGGGGCCCGATCCGCCAGCGCGGCCCGGCCAGCAACTGGACCACCGCCGGATTGGCGGCGACGTCCTCTATCAGGGTCAGGGTGGCGACGATGTCGGCAATCTCCGGGACGTCCAGCAGACCACCCAGACCGACGATCTCAACCGGCACGTCACGGCTGGTCAACGCCTCGTAGATCGCCGCGATCGGTGCATTCGCCCTGGTCAGCACCGCAATCTGGGACCAGTTGCCGACCTGCTGCGACTGCCTGGCAGCCACCACCTGCTCGGCCAACCACTCCACCTCGGCAGGCCAGGTATCGAAGGACGCGACCTGCACCACACCACCGATCTTCCCCTCCGGTGCGACCAGCCGTTGGTCCGCGTCGCCGGCGCGCAACCGGGTGTCGGTGCGCAGCTGGGCGGCGAGCCGGTTGGCGGCATCGAGGATCACCGGGAGGCTGCGCCGGTTGGTGCGTAACGAGTACTGGTTGGCCGCCCGTCCGTCAGGTCGCCGGAAGTCGCTGGCGAACTGCAGGATGTTGCTCGGAGCCGCTCCGCGCCAGCCGTAGATCGCCTGGAACGGATCGCCGACCGCGGTCACCGGGTGCCCGCCGCCGAACAGGGCGCGCAGCAGTCGCGCCTGCGCCGACGAGGTGTCCTGGTACTCGTCGAGCAGCACCACCGCGAACCGTTCCCTCAGTTGCCTGCCCACCTCGGGTGCGCACTCCACCAAATCGGTGGCCTGAGCCATCTGGTCGGCGAACTCGACCAGGTTGCGTTCGTGCTTGAGTCGACGGTAGTCGCCGATCAGGCCGAGCAGCTCCGCCCGGGCGGCCACGGCCTGCTGCGCCGTTTGCACCGCCTTCGTCGGCTTCCCGCGGTACGGCCTCACGTGCTGCAGCTCACTGGTGAAGTCGGCGTCGTGGCGGAGCACCTGATCGGCCGAGACCAGGTGGGCTCGCAACTCGGCGTCCAGCCTGAGCAGCCGCTCGGCGACCGTGACCGGCTGATATCGGGACAATGCCGGTAGCGGCCCGCTCACCGAGCTCACCGCTTGGCTGGCCAGCCGGTACCGGGTGGCACCGGTGATCATGGTCTGGCCGGGTTCGACGCCGATCCGCAGCCCGAAGTCGTGCATCAACCGCCCGGCGAACGCGTCGTAGGTCATCACCGCCTGCAGCCTGCTCCGGTCGACCAGGTCATCGCCGCTCAGCCCAGCCCTGGCCAACGATTGCCCGACCCGTTGGGCAAGCTCCGCTGCAGCCTTTCGGGTGAAAGTGAGGCCCAGCACCTGGTCAGGTTCGACCTGTCCGGTGCCGACCAGCCAGACGACCCGGGCTGCCATCACGGTGGTCTTGCCGGTGCCGGCGCCCGCGATGATCACCCCCGGGGTCAGCGGTGCGGAGATGGCGTCGAACTGCTCGTCGCTGAACGGGATACCGAGCAGGTCGACCAGGTCGGCTTTGGTGTTCAACAGCCTGTTCACCATTCCTCACCCCCAGCCAGTTGCAGCGGGCAGCCCTGCCGGAAGTCGCAGCGTCCGCAGGCCTTGTCCGCTCGGGCGTCGAAGCGCTCGGTGGTGATGATCGCGGCGGCCTGCGACAGCCGATCGTGGACCCAGGTGCGGTCGTCGGGCCGGGCGTCCAGCGACAGTTGGGTGCGCACCGTCGGTTGACCGTCGCCGCAGCGCAGGTACACCACCTCGGCGTCGGCCACCCCGCGCCGCCCGGCGGCCAGTTCGTCGAATGCGCCCATCCGGGCCGCCAACTGGTAAACCCCGAGCTGGTCCATCACAGCCGCCTCCTCGGTGGAGACCGCGCTGCGGCTGGTCTTGAAGTCGACCACCCGCAGCCGATCCCGGTGGTCAACCTCCAACCGGTCGACCGTACCCACCAGCACCAGTTCGTGGCCGTCGACCTGAAGGGGCACCTCGAACGGCACCTCGGCACCTACCACCTGCTGGTGGTCGGGGCTGGAGGCCCAGGCGTCGAACCTCCTGAGTGCCTCGCCGGCCGCCTGCTGCTCGGCCAGGCCAAGCCAGTCCGCCTCGTAGGGCAACCTGGGCCACACCTCGTCGAGTCGGTGCAGCAGCTCGGCGGCCGGCTTCCTCGTCCTCGTGGCTTCCTCCATCAGCCGGTGCACCAGAGTGCCGAACGCTGCCGCCGGCCCCCATGACCTGGTGGCCCGCGCCCGCCGGGACAGAAACCACTTGCGGGGACAGCCCAGCAGGTCGGCCAGCTCGCTGCCGCGGATCCGGATCGGCCGCCCGGCGCTCGCCACCGGCCGGTCGGCGGTGGTGAACTCGCGCAACCCCCACCAGGTGTCCGGGTGCGCGCCCGGAGCCAGTGGTCGGCCCTGGTCATCGGTCTGTTCGGCCAGCCAGGCCAGCTCGGCCGCCGCACGGTCTCGCAATTGTGGGGACAGCCCGGTGTCGACCACGCTGCGCCGCAGCATCGCCACCAGCCCCGGCAGCGTGGACGGCAGCTGCTGTCCGGTCACCAGCTCTGGCGTGACCCCGAACTCACGAAGGAAACGGGACGGTGGGTCGGCCTCACCGGTCGGATCCTCCACCCCCAGCACCACCAGTTCCTCACTGGCCCGGCTGGCAGCCAACAACAGTGCCCGCCGCTCAGCGGCCAGTCGCTCGGTCAGGGTCGTCGGGGCCTGCAGGCCGTCGGCGCCCAACAGGTCGGCTCGCAGCAGCCCACCCGGCTCGTTGAGTGCCGGCCACTGGCCCTCCTGCAGTCCGACCAGCACAACCAACCGCCACTGCTCGCCCTTCGCCCGGTGCACGGTGGCCACCGTTACACCGTTGCGGCGCGGGTCGTTCTCGCGCGAGGTGTCCGCTGGGATTTGCTGCCCCTCGACCTCGGCAACCAGAGCGCGGACCCCCTTGGCGCCGGCCCAACTGCCCTCGCGGGCAGCCATGTCGAACAGGGCCACCACCGCGTCCAGGTCACGATGCGCCCGCGGTGCACCCTCGCCACCCCGCAGCGCTTCGGCCTGCAGGGCGCGGGGCCAGCCCGTCTGCGACCAGGCATGCCAAAGGATCGTCGGCAGGTCGGCGCGCTGCTCAACCAACCTGCCGAGCTCGGCCAGCAGCCGGCGGAACCGGGCCAGGGTCGCCGCCTCCGGGCAGGTGTCGGACTCGTCGGGGATCAGCACCGGGCTGGTCAGCTC
>NZ_JBASCI010000003.1:0-16135 GCF_049651565.1 Brooklawnia sp. | reverse complement strand
ACGGTGGGGCATGGAAGACCTCTGTTTCGTGAAATGGGTTCTGTCGTAAGTCCCACACTTCACTCAGAGGTCTTCCCCTATGTCCAGCAGACCCGCCGCGCGTACTCAATCTCCGTGGTCAGTACAGCTAGGACACCGCCAGTAGCTCCTCGGCGGGCTCGCCCCGGCCGCTGGCGGCACCGCTGACCAGCGGCGGGATCGCAGCGCGCGGGTGCACCAGCCAGTCCTGTGGCACACCGAGCCCCTCCACCAGGGCCAGTGAGTACGGTCGCAGCTCACCGCACAACAGGTCCACCTCGGCGATGATCGACTTGCTGCGCCACGTGCCGAAGACCTCGTGCTCGAGGTACCAGGCCCGGTTGGCCTCGATGGTGGCCAGCGCGTACAGGTCGCAGACCTTGGCCAGCAGCGCAGTCACGTACTCGTCCTGGCACTCCTCGATGCCCTCGATGAACGCCTCCAGCACCACCCGGTCGATGTGCGCCCGGGCGGCTTCCAGCATGTGCGGCTGGCAGGCGTTGATGGCGGCGAACGAGTCCTCGGCCTTGCTGGCCGCCCGCATCCGTTGGGCCAGGCCCTCGACAATGTGCGACTCGCGGAACTCGAACATCTCGACGTGCCAGCCACGGGCCCGCAGTTGCTGGCTCTCGGGCATCCGCCTGGCGGCGGCCACCAGGCGGTCGATCACCGAGCGCGCGGTGGTGCGTTCCATGAAGATGCCACCCATCATCCGGGCGGTCTTCTGGGCGGTGCCGCGCAGGTCCATCTCGCCCCAGCTGGTCTGGTAGTCCAGCAGCAGCGCCTTGGCCACCAGTTGCAGCAGTACGGTGTTGTCGCCTTCGAAGGTGGCGAAGATGTCGACGTCCTGCCGGGTGAGGGTAAGCCCGTTGTCGGCCATGTAGCCGGCGCCGCCGCAGGCCTCGCGGCACTGCTGCACCGTGTCGTTGGCCCACCTGGTGAGCAGGGCCTTCATTCCTGCCGCCCGGGTCTCAAGTTCACGGGCGGCCACCGGGTCGGCGCCGTCGGCGGTCATGATCCGCTCCAGTTGCAGCGCCAGTTCGTTCTGGGCGTAGCCGTAGGCGTAGGCCCGCGCCACGTCCGGGAGCAGCCGGCGTTGGTGGCTGAGGTAGTCCATCAGGACTATCTCCTCACCCAGGCCAGGTTTGCGGAACTGGCTGCGCTGGTTGGCGTACTGCACCGCGATCGTCAACGCCCTGCGCGCTGCCGAGGCAGCGCCACCACCCACGCAGACCCGGCCGCGCACCAGGGTGCCGAGCATGGTGAAGAACCGGGCGTTCTTCGACTTGATGGGGGAACGGTAATTGCCCTGGTCGTCGACGCCGCCGTACTTGTCGAGCAGCATCCTGCGGGGGACGCGTACCTGGTCGAACTGGATGGTGCCGTTGTCGATGCCCAGCAGGCCACCCTTGAGCCCATGGTCGCCGGTGGTCACCCCCGGCAGGTCATTACCGTCGGCGTCCCGGATCGGCACCAGCGCCACGTGAACACCGTGGTGTTCGCTGCCCACCCACAGTTGGCCGAAGACCACCGCCATCCGCCCGTCCCGGGCGGCGCTGCCGATGTAGGCCTTGGTGGCCGACTCGGTGGGGGAGTCGATGATGTACTCGTCGGTATCCGGATCGTAGGTGATGGTGGTTTCGATGGACTGCACGTCGGATCCGTGCCCCAGTTCGGTCATCGCGAAGCAGCCAGGCAGTTCGACCGTGATGGCGTCGGGCAGGAAGGTCTCGTGGTGGTACTGCGTGCCGAGGTTGGTGATGGCACCGCCGAACAGGCCGTGCTGGACGCCGGTCTTGATCGCCAGGGACAGGTCACCCATGGCCGCCGATTCGAAGTTGGCGACCGATTCGGCCAGCGACCCGGTGCCGCCCAGGCTGCTGGGGAAGCCCGCGGTGACCAGCTTCTGCTCGGCCAGCCACTTGACCTTCTCCAGGGTCCAGGCCCGGGCCTGCTCCATGTCGAGCGCGGTGTCGCGAACCACGTCGCTGGCCCGGACCTCTGTTCTCCAGCGTTGTTTTGCCTGGTGGAAGGGTCCATCCAGGGCGCGGCGCAGGGCCGCTCCGGTCGGCGAGGTGTTCATGGTGTTTTCACACTCCTTAGTTGAGCGGCGAATGCTGGCGCGAAGAACTGCTCGATGTGCGCAACCACGTCGGCGCGTGGACGGCGCAGGTTGGTGACGATCCAGCGGTCGGCGACCGCCCATATGTAACCGACGGCGCCATGGGCCCAGATGCTGGCCGGGTCTTCATCCTGGCCATGCCTGGCCAGCCAATCCTGGAAGGCGTCGGACAGCTGGTTGCCGATGCGGGTGGTGATGTTCAGCACCGGGTCGTCGGTGGGGATCTCACCAGTGGGTCGCGATGACACGAACAGGTAGAGATTGCGGTCGCGTTCCACCACGGCCAGGTAGGCGTCGGCGAGTTGGGTGACCATCTCGGCGGGGCTCATCTGCTCCACGGCGCTGAGCGGCAGCTTGCGCAGGATGAAGTCGTGCACCCACGCCACCACGCCCTGGTAGAGCCCGGACTTGTCGCCGAAGTGCCGGTAGAGCACGGTCTTGGACGTGCCGATGTGGCTGGCGATCTCGTCCATCCCCACCGCGGGACCGTGCGCACGGATGGCCAGCACCGCGCCGGCCACCAGTTCGTGCCGCCGTTGCGCGTTGTGCGCCTCCCACCGGGTCGTTCGGCCGTCGGGCACTGACGGTACCTGCTCGTGCTTCACGCAACCCAGAGTACCGGATACCCCAAGTAGCTGGTACCGTCAGATCCAGACATCTTCACGTGCTGATCCGGAAGGACCGAGATGAACCCACGCACCGCTGTGGTGGTCGGGGGCAACCGCACCCCGTTCGTGAAGGCCGGCGGCCAGTACGCCATGGCGTCGTCCCAGGACCTGCTCACTGCAGCCCTCGACGGACTGGTCGCCCGCTTCGGGCTGGCCGGTCAGGAGGTCGGTGAGGTGGTCGCCGGCGCGGTGCTGAAGCACAGCCGCGACTTCAACCTGACCCGCGAGGCCGTGCTCGGTTCGGCGCTGTCCCCGCACACCCCCGCCTGTGACCTGCAGCAGGCCTGCGGAACCGGACTGGAGGCGGTCGTCTACGTGGCCAACAAGATCCGGCTCGGCCAGGCAGAGGCGGCAATTGCCGGCGGAGTCGACTCGGCGTCCGATGCCCCGATCGTGGTCAGCGAAGGGCTGCGTCGCCAATTGCTGGCCCTCGGCCGAGCGCGCAACATCAAGCAGAAGCTCGCCGCGCTGGCCGGCATCCGGCCAGCCGACCTGAGGCCGGTGCCGCCGGCGGTGGTCGAACCGCGCACCGGGCTGAGCATGGGCGAGTCACAAGCGCTCACCACCGCGAAATGGGGGATCAGCCGTGAGGCCCAGGACGAGTTGGCGCTGGCCTCCCACCGCAACCTCGCCCGAGCCTGGGACGAGGGGTTCTTCGACGACCTCGTGACCAGTTACCTCAAGGTCGACCGGGACGGCATCCTGCGCCCCGACACCACGCTGGAGAAGCTGGGCAAGCTGCGCACCGTGTTCGGCCAGGGCTCGGACGCCACCATGACCGCCGGCAACTCCACGGCCCTTAGCGACGGCGCCGCAGTGGTGCTGCTCGCCGAGCAGGAGTATGCGCGGCAGCGCGGCTGGCCGACCCTGGCCAGGCTGGTGGACGCCCAGGTGGCCGCCAACGACTACGTCACCGGCGCCGAAGACCTGCTGCTGGCACCGGCCAGGGCGATCCCGGTGCTGCTGGAGCGCAACGGGTTGAGCCTGGCCGACTTCGACTACTTCGAGTTCCACGAGGCCTTCGCCGCCACGGTGCTGGCAACCCTCAAGGCTCTCGAACAACAGGGGATCGGCAGCATCGACCGATCCAGGCTCAACGTCAAGGGTTCCTCGTTGGCGGCCGGCCACCCGTTTGCCGCCACCGGCGGTCGCATCGTCGCCACCATGGCCAAGATGCTCGCCGCCAGGGGGCCGGGTTCCCGGGGTCTGATATCCATCTGCGCGGCCGGCGGCCAGGGTGTCGTCGCCATTCTGGAGGCATGAGATGAACGTTGTTGAGAAGGCCTACCACTCACCGGTCGGCAGGTTCGTGGTGCGCAAGGCCGGTCTGAAGGATCCGCCGAAGCTGCGCCGCGGGCGGGTGCTGCCCGCCGGGCCGGTGGTGCTCGGTGAAGTGCGGCCAGGCACCGAGGAGGAACCCGGCGCCGGCCTGGTGCGGCGAACCATGGCGCTGGTCGACGTCCCGGTGGCGGAGGCCCTCCGCGACGTCCCCGAACTGCGGGTACCGGACGACAAGGGTCGCGCGCAGCCGCCCAGGTACGACACCGCGCCCGGCGCCATCATCGTGGATGCCACCCGGGTGCGCGCGATCGGCGACCTGGAGGAGATCCGCCAGCTGCTGCGCCCGATCATGAGATCGCTGGAGCCCTCCGGCCGGGTGATCATGGTCGCCACCGACGCCCGGGATGTCGACGGCTGGGAGGCGCACGCGGTGGCCCAGGCCCTGGACGGCATCAACCGGAGCGTCGGCAAGGAACTGCGCGGCGGATCGACGGCAAACCTGATCTTCGTCCGGGTCGACACCCGGCCATCCGATCTGGCGTCCACCATCTCCTTCCTGCTGGAAGGCCGGTCGGCCTTCGTGAGCGGGCAGACCTGGCGGGTGGGTCGCGCGCAGTTCGTCCACGAGCTGTCCGATCGTCCGTTCGACAAGCGGGTGGTCGTGGTGACCGGCGCGGCCCGGGGCATCGGCGAGCAGATCGCCAGGGTGTTCGCCCGGGACGGAGCGACGGTGGTCTGCATCGACCTGCCGCAGTCCGGCGCCGCACTGGCGGCGGTGGCGAACCAGCTGAGCGGCTCGGCGCTCCAGCTCGACATCACCAGCCCCGAGGCTGGCCGGAGGATCGCCGAGCACGTTGCCCGGGTGCACGGCGCCGCCACGCGAATCTGGGCGATCGTGCACAACGCCGGCATCCTGCGTGACAAGCTGCTCGCCAACACCGACGAGAGGCTGTGGGCGCCGGTGCTCGAGGTCAACCTCGCCGCCGAGATGCGGGTGAACGACTTCCTGCTCAACAACGACGTGCACGGCGGCCTGGGCGAGGAGGCCCGCATCGTCGGCCTGTCCTCCACCACGGGCGTGGCCGGCAATCGCGGCCAGACCAACTACGCCGCATCCAAGGCGGGCATCATCGGTGCGGTCCGGGTGATGGCCGAAGACCTGCGCGAGCGTGGCGTCACCGTCAATGCGGTCGCCCCGGGGTTCATCGAGACCGACATGACCAACTCGATTCCGTTCGTGCAGCGCGAGATCTTCCGGCGCACCAATTCCCTGCAGCAGGGTGGCAAGCCGATCGACGTCGCCGAGACGCTGGCCTATCTGTGCGACCCGGCCTCGGGCGCCGTCACCGGGCAGGTGCTCCGGATCTGCGGTCAGAACGTGATCGGACAGTGATGACCGACGACACCAGGGTGCTGGACGCCACCCCCGACCCCGCGAAGTTGCTGTTGAAGGGGCTAGGCGGGTCGGTTCGAAAGCGCGGCAGCCGAACCCCTGACAGGCTGCCCGGTCGCACCATCCTGCTGCCCAGCCACAGCCAGGACCTCGACCGGCTCGCCGCCTACTGTCGGCTGACCGGCTACTCGTTGCGCAACCACGTGCCGGCCACCTGGCTGCACGTCCAGACCTTCGGGCTGCAGGCGCTGCTGTTGGCCGAGGACGACTTCCCCTTCCCGCTGGCCGGCCTGGTGCACGTCGCCAACACCATGACCCTGCACCGCCCGGTGCTGGCGGTCGAGCAGTTGCGGCTCAAGGTTCGGGCGGAAGCGCTGCGACCGCACGCCAGGGGAGTGGTCTTCGACCTGGTCGAAGAGGTTCAGGTGGGCGACGAACTGGTCTGGCAGGGCCGCTCGAACTACCTGGCCAAGGGTGCCACGCTGCCGGGGCAGCCGGCGTCACCCGACCGACTGGAGGCGCCGCAGCAACCGCCCTCCCAGCAGTGGCGGCTCCCGGCCGACCTGGGCCGCCGGTACGCGGCGGTCAGCGGTGATGCCAACCCGATCCACCTGCACCCGGCGACCGCCCGGCTGTTCGGCTTCAAGCGCCCCATCGCCCATGGCATGTGGACGCACGCCCGTGCGGTGGCGGCGCTCGGCACCGGCGTGCCGGCTGCGCACACGCTGCGGGTTCAGTTCACCAGGCCGATCCTGTTGCCCGGCCGGGTCGGCTTCGCCTCGACCAGCCAGGACGCCGGCCAGCGCTTCGCCGTGGTGAACGACGATGGCAAGCCGTACCTGGTGGGGACGCTGCAGCCGGCCTGAACCGTAGCTCGGGCCAGGCTGGGTGCGGACCCGCGTCAGTCGACCCGCGTCAGTCGACGCGAGTCTCGTCGCAGTACTCGGCGATCCGTCCGATGGCCTCGCGGAGGGTGTCCTCCTCGGGCAGCGCGACCAGCCGGAAGTGGTCGGGCGCCGGCCAGTTGAAGCCGCGTCCGTGGCTGACCAGGATCTTCTTCGCCCGCAGCAGGCCGAGCGCCCATTCCTCGTCGTCGTCGATGTCGAACAGTTCGTTGTTGAGTCGGGGGAACAGGTACAGCGCGCCCTGGGCGGGCTCACAGCTGATGCCCTCGATCTGGTTGAGCAACTTGTGCGCCAACTCGAGCTGGTCGTGGAAGCGGCCGCCGGGCTTGACCAGGTCGTCGATCGACTGGTAGCCGCCCAGGGCGGTCTGGATGGCGTGCTGCGCCGGCACGTTGGCGCACATGCGCATGTTGGCCAGCAGGTGCAGCCCCTCCAGCAGGTTGGTGGCCACGTCGAGCGGCCCGGTCGCCACCAGCCAGCCGGCCCGCCAGCCACACGCCCGGTACGCCTTTGACAGGCCCGAGAAGGTGAAGCAGAGCACGTCATCGCCGGCCAGGTCGGCGGCGTGCACGTGCTGGCCGGAGTAGATGACCTTCTCGTAGATCTCGTCGGCCAGCACGATCAGTTCATGGTCGCGGGCCAGGTCGATCAGTTGCTGAAGCAGCTCGCGGGAGTAGACCGCGCCGGTGGGGTTGTTCGGGTTGATGATGACGATGGCCTTGGTGCGCGGGGTGATCTTCGCCCGGATGTCGTCGAGATCAGGCTGCCACCCGTTGCCCTCGTCGCACAGGTAGTGCACCGCTCGGCCACTGGACAGGTTGGTCTGGGCGGTCCACAGCGGGTAGTCGGGGGCCGGGATGAGGATCTCGTCGCCGATGTTGGTCATCGCCTGCAGCACCATCGAGATCAGTTCGCTCACACCGTTGCCGATCAGCACCTGAGGCACGTCGACGTCCAGCCCGAAGGTCTGGTAGTAGTTGGCCACCGCGGTGCGGGCGGAGTAGATGCCGCGGGCATCGGCATACCCGTCCGACTCATTCATGTGCGCAACGACGCTGCGAACCATCGACTCGGGTGCGGAGAACCCGAAGGGGGCGAGGTTGCCGATGTCCAGGTGCAGCACACGCTGCCCCTCCGCCACCATCCGCTGGGCCTCCACCATGTTTCGCCCGCGCACGTCGTAGTGCACATTCTGCAGCCGGGTTGCCTGCTGGTACTTCAAGATCCTCCTGCCCTCCCGCGTCACGTCCTGACGCGCCGTGACAAGAGTACTGGCATCCCACCCCTGGGCGGTATGGTCGGAAAGTGGCAGTCAGTAGGGAGGGCATCGTGGCCGCCGCACTGACCATCCTTGATGAGTACGGCCTGGCAGACCTGTCGATGCGTCGAATCGGAGACGCGGTCGGCGTGCAGGCCTCCACCATCTACTGGCACTTCGCCAACAAGCAGAGCCTGTTGGCCGGAGTTTCCGACGCCATCCTGGCCACCCAGGCCGACGCGTGGCCGGGCGAACCGGTGGCAGCGCTGATCGGCTGGGCGCGCGACCTGCGCAGTGTCCTGCTGACCCACCGGGACGCCGCCGAGCTGGTCGCCGCCACCCTGGCGGTCGGGCTCGGTTCCCGCATCCCGGACGCTGCGGCAGTGCCCATCTTCGTCCGGGCCGGCTGGCCGGGCCAGGAGGCGGAACGGGCGGCCAGAGCCACCTCGCAGTTCGTCCTCGGGCACGTGATGCACGAGCAGACCCGGCAGAACCTGTTGCGACTGGGGGTGCTGCCGCCGGACGCCGAAACACTTGACGACGAGGGCTTCGACCTGGGCCTTCGACTGGTGGCCGCGGGCGCTGCCGCGCTGAACGGGCAGCCGGCCCCCAGCTGACCACCCGGTACAGATGGAGCGGGTTTGCATAACTATTTGGACCACGGCATAGTTATGCCATGACCTTCTCGATTGCGGTGGCAGGCTGCACGGGATACACCGGTGGCGAGATCGTGCGGCTGGCCGCTGCTCACCCCGAGCTCAGCATCGGCGCCCTGACCGCACACTCCAACGCCGGCACCAAGCTTGGCGTCCACCTGCCGAACCTGCCACAGTTGGCCGACCGTGACGTGCTGGACACCACCGCCGAGAACCTGGCCGGGCACGACGTGGTCTTCCTCGCCCTGCCACACGGCGCCTCGGCAGCGGTGGCGGCCGAACTCGGCGGCGACGTGCTGGTCGTGGACTGCGGCGCTGACTTCCGGCTGGTCGACGCGGCGCAGTGGCACAAGTTCTACGGTTCCGAACACGCCGGCAGCTGGCCGTACGGCCTGCCCGAACTACCCGGCGCCCGCGAGGAACTCGCCGGCGCCAGACGGATCGCGGTGCCCGGCTGCTACCCGACCGCCGTCACCCTGTCGCTGCTGCCCGCCCTGGTCTCCGGCCTGATCTCCGGGCACGACGTCACCGTCGCCGCCGCCTCCGGCACCTCGGGCGCCGGCAAGTCGGCCAAACCCCACCTCCTGGGCAGCGAACTGTTCAACTCGATCAGCGCCTACGGCGTCGGCGGCATGCACCGGCACGTCCCCGAGATCATCCAGAACATGGCCCGGCTCGGAGCGGTCGAACCGACCGTCAGCTTCACCCCCATGCTGGCGCCGATCTCGCGGGGCATTCTCGCCGTGGTGACCGCGCCGATCAGCGAACTCGATCCCGAAGCGGTCCAGCAGGCCTACCAGGACGCCTACGCCGACGAACCGTTCTGCAGCGTGCTGCCGGCCGGACAGTGGCCGGCGTCCAAGTCGGTGCTGGGCAGCAACGGCTTCCAGGTCCAGGTCACCGTCGACCGGGCCGCCGGCCGGATGGTCGCGGTCGGCACCCTGGACAACCTCACCAAGGGCACTGCCGGCGGAGCCATCCAGTCCATGAACCTGGCGCTCGGCCTGCCGGAGACCATGGGCCTGACCACCATCGGGGTGGCACCGTGAGCGTCACCGAACCGCTGGGCTTCCAGGCCGCCGGGGTGGCGGCCGGCATCAAGGCCAACGGCCGGCCCGACCTGGCCCTGGTGGTCAACCAGGGCCCGCGCCAGGACGCCGCAGCCGTGTTCACGTCCAACCGGGTCTTCGCCGCACCCGTCGCGTGGTCCCGGCAAGCAGTTGCCGACGGCCTGTTACGGGCCGTCATCCTCAACTCCGGCGGCGCGAACGCCTGCACCGGGCCGGGCGGCTATGCCGATTCAGTGGCCACCGCCCAACGCGTGGCGCAGGTGGTCGGCTGCGATGCCGAGCAGGTAGGGATCTGCTCGACCGGGCTGATCGGCGTCCGGCTACCGATGACGCAGCTGCTGACCGGCGTCGACCAGGCCCACCGGGCACTTTCGGTGGACGGTGGCCACGACGCCGCCCACGCCATCATGACCACCGACACCGTGCCCAAGCAGGCGTTCGCCCAAGGTGTCGGCGGCTACACCATCGGCGGAATGGCCAAGGGTGCCGGCATGCTGGCACCAGCGCTGGCCACCATGCTGGTCGTGGTGACCACCGACGCCGTCGTCGATGCCGATGCCCTGCAGTCGAGCCTGCAACAGGCCTGCAGCCTGACCTTCGACCGGATCGACTCCGACGGCTGCATGTCCACCAACGACACCGTCTTCCTGCTCGCCAGCGGGGCGTCCGGCGTCACTCCTGAACCGGACGAGTTCACCATGACGTTGGCCAAGGTCTGCTGGCGGTTGGCCCGGCAGCTGATTGCGGACGCCGAGGGGGCCGCCCATGACATCGAGATCGAGGTGGTCAACGCCGCCAGCGAGGACGACGCACTGCAGGTGGCTCGTTCGATCGCCCGCAGCAACCTGTTCAAGTGCGCGATCTTCGGCAACGACCCCAACTGGGGACGGGTGCTGTCGGCGATCGGGGTCACCGACGCTGTCTTCGAGGCCGACCAGCTGGACGTCAGCATCAACGGCGTCCAGGTCTGCCGGGCCGGCGGGGTCGGCGAGGACCGCTCGCTGGTCGACTTGACTCCGCGCGCCTGCCACGTCCTGGTCGACCTGCACGCCGGCCCGGCTGCGGCGACGATCTGGACCAATGACCTGACCTATGACTACGTCAAAGAGAATGCGGAGTACAGCTCCTGATGGTTGAACAACGGGTCCACAACGATGCGTCGCTGCTGGCCAAGGCCGGCACGCTGATTGAGGCGCTGCCCTGGCTGATGCAGTACGCCGGCAAGATTGTGGTGATCAAGTACGGCGGCAACGCCATGGTCGACGACGAACTCAAGCTGGCCTTCGCCCAGGACATCGTCTTCCTGCGGCAGGCCGGGGTGCGGCCGGTGGTGGTGCACGGCGGGGGGCCGCAGATCAGTTCCATGCTCGGGCGCCTGGACATCCGGTCGGAGTTCCGTGGCGGGCTACGGGTCACCAGTCCCGAGGCCATGGATGTGGTCCGGATGGTGCTGGTCGGGCAAGTCGGCCGGGAACTGGTCAACCTGATCAACCGCTACGCGCCGTTCGCGGTCGGGCTGTCCGGTGAGGACGCCGGACTGTTCACTGCGGTGCCGAAGCTGATCGAGGTGGACGGTGAAGAGGTCAACCTCGGCCAGGTCGGCGACGTGGCGTCGGTCAACCCGGCGGCCGTGCTCGACCTGATCGAGGCCGGCCGGGTGCCGGTGGTCGCCACCGTGGCGCCCGGCCCGGGCGACAGGGTCTACAACGTGAACGCCGACACCGCAGCCGCCGCACTGGCCGTCGCGCTCCACGCCGAACGCCTGGCGATCCTCACCGACGTGGCCGGGCTCTACGCCGACTGGCCCAACTCCGAGGAGATCATCACCCAGATCAGCAGCCAGGAGGTACGCGAACTGTTGCCCAGCCTGGCGTCCGGGATGCGGCCGAAGATGGAGGCCGCGTTGCGCGCCGTCGAGGGTGGGGTCGACCGGGCAACCATCATCGACGGCCGGGTCAAGCATGCGCTGCTGCTTGAGATCTTCACCAACGAGGGCGCCGGCACGATGATCAGCGACGAACACAAGGAGGCCTGATGACCGTCCAGAGCGAGTGGCTGGCCCGCTACGACGCCACCCTTATGCGCAACTTCGGTCCTCCGAAGCGGGTCTTCGTCCGCGGTGAGGGCGTGCACCTGTGGGACGCCGACGGCAACCGGTACACCGACATGTTCAGCGGCATCGCGGTGGGTGGGCTGGGGCACGCCCACCCGGCGGTGGTGGCAGCGGTGACCAGCCAGCTCGGCACCCTGGGCCATATCAGCAACCTGTACGCCTCGCCGCCCCAGATCGAGCTGGCCGAGCGGCTGGCCGCCACGGCCATCGCGGGGGACCCGACGAAGGCGGCCCGGGTGTACTTCGCCAACTCCGGCGCCGAGGCCAACGAGACCGCGTTCAAGATCACCCGGCTCACCGGGCGCATCAGGGTGGTCGCCATGGAGGGCTCATTCCACGGCCGGACGATGGGCGCGCTGGCCCTGACGGCAACGGCCAGGTACCGCGAACCCTTCGAACCGCTGCCCGGCGAGGTGGTCTTCGTCCCCTTCGGTGACGCGGACGCGCTGGCGGCGGCGGTCGATGACCGCACCGCAGCGGTCGTGCTGGAGACCATCCAGGGCGAGAGCGGCGTGGTGTGCCCACCGGACGGCTACCTGCGCCGGGTGCGCGAGGTGACCCGCGAGCACGGCTGCCTGTTGTGGGTGGACGAGGTCCAGACCGGTATCGGACGCTGCGGGCAGTGGCTCACCTCGGTGGCCGACGGCCTCGAACCCGACCTGGTTACATTGGCCAAGGGCCTCGGCAACGGCATCCCGATCGGGGCCTGCCTGGCCATCGGTGCGGCTGGCGAACTGCTCACCCCTGGCAGTCATGGCAGCACCTTCGCGGGCAACCCGATCGCGGCGGCGGCCGGCCTGGCAGTCCTGGGCGTCATCGAGTCGGAGGGATTGCTGGCACACAGCCGCTCGATGGGCGACTACCTGAGCCGGCGGGTGCTGGCCATCGGTGACGGCCAGGTGGTCGGGGTGCGCGGCCGGGGGCTGCTGCTCGGCATCGAGCTGGCGGCCGACATCGCACCGCAGGTCGCCGACGCCATGCTGGAAGCCGGCTGGATCACCAACGCCCCCCGCCCGTCGGTGCTGCGGCTGGCGCCTCCGCTGATCATCACGACCGAGGTGGTCGACCAGTTCATCGGCGCGTTGGCCGAGGTGCTCGCCGAGGTCAGGCAGCGATGACGGGTGAGGCGCCACCCCGCACGTCGTCCCGGGTGGCCCGGCAGGGCCGGATCATTGAGCTGATCCAGCGCCGTGAGATCGGCTCGCAGGCCGAGCTTGCCGACCTGCTCGCGGACGAGGGAATCACGGTCAGCCAGGGCACCCTCAGCAAGGACCTGCTCGAGATCGGTGCGGTCCGGGTTCGCAACGCGGCTGGCGCTCTGGTCTATGCACCCCCAAGCGCGGAGTTCACCTCCGACAACTCCGCACACCAGGCCCGGCTGGCCAGGATCTGCGTCGAATTGCTGGTCTCGGCGGCCGCCTCTGCCAACCTCGCGGTGCTGAAGACCCCCCCGGGAGCCGCCCAGTACTTCGCGTCCGCTGTTGACCGGGTCGGGCACCCGGCGGTGCTGGGCACGATCGCCGGTGACGACTGCATCCTGGTCATCGCCCGCGACCCCGAGGGCGGTCAGGGCCTGGCGGACTGGTTCACCGGCCTGGCTGCCAGCAAGAACCGCCAGCCGGTCGATGTGACGGGAGCGACCAATGGCGATGCGCCATGATGGGCCGGTGAGCCAGCAACCTGACCAAGCACCTGCCCAGCACGCCGAGGGCTTCCTGTGGGGTGGCCGGTTCGCCGGTGGCCCGGCGGACGCCATGTTCGCCCTGTCGGCGTCGACCCACTTCGACTGGCGGTTGGCGCTGGACGACCTGGACGGGTCGGTCGCGCACGCCGGCGCCCTGCACCGGGCTGGGCTGTTGGATGAGGAGGAGCACGCGGCGATGGTGGCCGCGCTCGGGCAGTTGCGCGCTGACGTGGCGGCCGGCCGGGTCGGGCCCGCGGACAGCGACGAGGACGTGCACGGCGCCCTCGAGCGGCTGCTGATCGGACGCGTCGGCCCCGACCTTGGCGGCAGGCTGCGCGCTGGCCGGTCGCGGAACGACCAGATAGCCACCCTGATTCGCCGCTGGCTGCGCCGCGAGGTGCGCTCGCTGAGCCTGGACGTGCTCGCGGTGGTCGGCGCCCTGCGCAACCAGGCCGAGCGACACCTGGGTGCGATCATGCCCGGCCGCACCCACCTGCAGTCGGCCCAGCCGGTGCTGCTCAGCCACCACCTGCTCGCCCATGCGTGGCCGTTGTTGCGTGACATCGACCGACTCCGCGACCTCGACCGGCGCGCCGCGGTCAGCCCATACGGATCGGCCGCCCTGGCCGGCACCTCACTCGGACTCGATCCCGAACAGGTGGCCGGTGACCTCGGCTTCGCATCCTCGGTGCCCAACTCGATCGACGGCACCGCCGCCCGCGACCTGGTCGCCGAGGCCTGCTACGTGCTGGCCCAGGTCGGGGTCGACCTGTCCCGGCTGAGCGAGGACGTGATCATCTGGGTGACCCCCGAGTTCGGCTTCGCCCGGCTCGACGACGCCTGGTCGACCGGGTCGAGCATCATGCCGCAGAAGAAGAACCCCGACGTGGCCGAACTGGCCCGGGGCAAGGCCGGCCGGCTGATCGGCAACCTCGCCGGGTTGCTGGTCACCTGCAAGGGGCTGCCGCTCGCCTACAACCGTGACCTGCAGGAGGACAAGGAACCGCTGTTCGACTCGGTCGACCAGTTGCACCTGCTGCTGCCCGCGATTGCCGGGATGGTCGGCACCCTCAGTTTCGATGTCGACCGGATGGCCGCGGCCGCACCGCAGGGCTTCTCGCTGGCCACCGACATGGCCGACTGGCTGGTACGCCGCGGTGTCCCGTTCAGCAGGGCCCACGACATCGCCGGAGCGGCAGTGCGTTACTGCGAGGCGGCCGGGTTGGAGTTGGGGGAACTGAACGCCGAACAACTCACCGGCATCGCCCCGGAACTCAACCCCGAGGTGCTGGCCGTGTTGACTGTCGAGGGGTCGGTGGCCTCCCGGGATGGCCGGGGCGGCACCGCACCCCGGCGGGTGGCTGAGCAACTGGCCGAGCTGGACGCCGAGGTGGAGCAGGCCCGCGGCTGGGCCATCGGCTGACCCGGTCCGCCCGGCCGGTACGCTGTCGGAGTGAATGCTCTGCTGGACGAACTGAACTGGCGTGGCTTTGTGGCCCAGTCAACCGATGCGGACGCGTTGGCGGCCCACCTGGATGCCGGGCCGATCACGTCCTATGTGGGGTTCGACCCGACAGCGGCGTCCCTGCACATCGGCCACCTGGTCCAGCTGTTGGTGGCCCGGCGGATCCAGGAGGGCGGTCACCGGCCGATCCTGCTGGTCGGCGGGGCCACCGGGTTGATCGGAGACCCCAAGCTGGCCGGCGAACGGGTCATGAATGACGCAGCCGTGGTGCAAGAGTGGGCCGAGCGGCTACGCCAGCAGGTCAGTGACTACGTCAGCCTCGAAGGGGACAACGCCGCCCTGGTGGTCAACAACTACGACTGGACCTCGACGTTGTCGACCCTGGACTTCCTGCGGGACGTCGGCAAGCACTTCCCAGTGAACCGGATGCTGGCCCGCGACGTGGTGGCCCGCCGGCTGGAGGCCGGCATCAGCTTCACTGAGTTCGCCTACGTGCTGCTGCAGTCGCTGGACTACCGCGAGCTGTACCGGCAGTACGGGGTCACCCTGCAGACCGGCGCCCAGGACCAGTGGGGCAACATCACCGCCGGCATCGACTTCATCCGCCGCACCGAGGGTGTGCAGGTGCACGGCCTGGTGACCCCTCTGCTCACCAAGGCCGATGGCAGCAAGTTCGGCAAGACGGAGGGCGGGACGGTCTGGATCGACCCAGCGCTCACCTCACCCTTCGCCTTCCACCAGTTCTGGCTCAACGCCGAGGACGCCAAGGTCATCGAGTACTTGAAGATCTTCACCTGGCGCACCCGCGACGAGATCGCCGAACTGGCCGACCAGACCGAACAGCGCCCGCAGTTGCGGGCGGCCCAGCGGGTGCTGGCCAACGACATCACCGAGCTGGTCCACGGCGCCGACGAACGGGCGGCTGCCGAGCAGGCCGGTTACGCCCTGTTCGGACGCGGTGAGCTGACCGACCTGCCGGAGTCGACGTTGCGGGCGGTGATGACCGAGTTGGGCGCCGCCAAGCTGGCACCGGCGGACGGTCGACTGCCGCTGGTCGCCGATGCCCTGGCCGCCAGCGGGGTGGTGGCTTCGAAGTCGGCTGGACGTCGGGCCATCGCCGAAGGGGGCGCCTACCTGAACAACCGCAAGGTGACCGACGTCGAGCAGCGCCTCGTGCGGGGCGATCTGCTGGCCGGGAGCTGGGCGGTGCTACGGCGGGGCAAGCGTGCCGTCGGCGCCGTAAAAGTGCTGTGACTACGCTGAACAGCAACCCGCGGCGGTGACCATGTTGCCTCATGTCAAGATGCCCGCTTGGGTGGGGTCGTTGCCTCGTGGTTGGGTGCCCGCTTGGGTGTGCGGGGCATCTTGGTTTTGTTGAGGTAGACGTGGTTTCGTTTGGCTCGGGTTTGGACGGTGCCGCGGCGGCGTGCGAGTTCGGTCAGGTTGCGTTGGATGAGGTCTATCTGACGGCGTAGTTCGGCTGGTCGAAGGTTGTCCCGGGT
>NZ_JBASCI010000002.1:0-2756 GCF_049651565.1 Brooklawnia sp. | reverse complement strand
ACGACGCTGCGTGATCTTTCGCAGTGGGCGTCGGGGGCCGGGATCGAGGGCTGGCCGAGCGGGTCGTGCAGTACTCGGCGCTCGGGATCGAGGGCTGGCCGAGCGGGCCGTGCAGTACTCGGGGGCTCCGGATCGAGGGCTGGCCGAGCGGGCCGTGCAGTACTCGGGGGCTCCGGATCGCAGGCTGGCCGAGCGGGTCGTGCATTATCGGGCCCCAGGGACGGATAATGCACGCTTGAAGCCCCGGCGGCGTACATTATCGGGCCGCACGGATCGATAATGCCCAGCGTGGGGGCCCGATGGCGCCCAGGGACGCGGGTGTGCCGCGGCCGCCGAGAGCCGGGGCGCCGAAGCGAGACCGGCAGGCCCGCCTCCTAGCCGGCCAGCCCGTTCAGCCCCAACTCGATCCGGGGGCAGTCCTTCCACAGCCGCTCCAGCGCGTACAGGCTGCGCTCCTCGGAGTGCTGCACGTGCACCACCACGTCCAGGTAGTCGAGCAGCACCCACCGGTTCTCGTTACCGCCTTCCCGCCGGGTTGGACGTCGCCCCTCATCGGCGATCAGGCGTTCCTCGATGGCGTCCACGATCGCGCCGACCAGCCGTTCGTTGTTGGCGCTGACGATCAGGAAGATGTCGGTGATGGCCAGCGCCTCCGAGACGTCGAAGGCGACGATGTCGAGGCCCTTCTTGTCGTTGGCGGCCTCGGCGGCCTGCTTGGCGAGGTGGATGGCTTGATCAGTAGCAGTCAATTCGGCTTCCAGACTTGGTCGGTGGGTGGGAGTGCGCAGTGGTCGGTGGGTACGAGTGCGCAGTGGTCGGTGGGTGGGAGTGGGAGTCATCGGCAGCCACCCTGCTCATAGGGGCCCTGCATCGGCGGTCAGGATGGCCCCCTCATTGGCCGGGGTGTACAGCCCGCGCTTGGCGACGTACTGCACCACCCCATCAGGCACGAGGTACCACAGCGGCAGCCCCTCCCCCACCCGCCGCCGGCACTCGGTGGAGCTGATCGCCAGCGCCGGGATCTCCATCCGGGTCACCTTGTCGGCGGGCAGGTGGCTGATGTCCCGCGCCCCGAGGTCGACCCCCGGCCGCGAGACTCCGACGAACTTGCCCAGGTCGAACAGCTCATCAGCGCCCCGCCACGTCAGGATGGAGGCCAGCGCGTCGGCGCCGGTGATGAAGAACAGGTCAACATCGGCGCCGCGCTCGGCCTTCAAATCCCGCAGGGTGTCAACGGTGTAGGTATCCCCAGGCCTGTCGATGTCAACCCGCGAAACCGAGAACCGGGGGTTGGAGGCGGTGGCGATCACCGTCATCAGGTAGCGGTCCTCCCGGCTGCTGACCCGGCGTCCGGCCTTCTGCCACGGCGTCCCGGTGGGCACGAAGACCACCTCGTCGAGGTTGAACCGGGCGGCGACCTCGCTGCCGGCGACCAGGTGGCCGTGATGAATGGGGTCGAAGGTGCCACCCATCACACCCAGCCGGTAGCGGCGCTCGCCGCCCCGCACCCGCGCCAGCCCGAGGTCGATGGTGCTCTCGGGCAGCTGGGCGCCCCGGGCGGTCACTGACTGGCTCATGCGCGAACCTGGCCGGCGCCGGTGATCACGTACTTGGTGGAGGTCATCTCGGGCAGCGCCATGGGGCCGCGGGCGTGGGTCTTCTGGGTCGAGATGCCGATCTCGGCGCCGAACCCGAACTCGCCGCCGTCGACGAACCGGCTGGACGCGTTGACCAGCACGGCCGCGGCGTCCACCTCGCTGACGAACCGGCGCTGGGCGACCGCGTCGTTGGTGACGATGGTCTCGGAGTGCCCGGTGGTGTGTTCCCGGATGTGCTCCAGGGCGGCGTCCAGGTTGTCGACCACCTTGACGGCCAGGTCGAGCGACAGGTACTCGTCGTCGTACTCGCCCTCGCCGGCCGGGACGATCCGCTGGTCGATGGCCCGGGACGCGTCGTCGCCGTGCAGCGTGACCCCGGCCTCGGTCAGCGCATCAACCGCAGCAGGCAGGAACTCGCCGGCCACCTGCCGGTGCACCAGCAGGGTCTCCAGCGCGTTGCAGACGCTGGGCCGCTGGGTCTTGGCGTTCAGCATGATCCCGAGCGCCATCTGCTGGTCGGCGGCGGCGTCGACGAACAGGTGGCAGTTGCCGGTTCCGGTCTCGATCACCGGCACCTGCGATCCGCTGACCACGGCGTTGATCAGCCCGGCACCGCCGCGCGGGATCAGCACGTCGATCAGCCCGCGGGCCTGCATCATCTCGGTGGTGGTCTCGTGCCCGCCCTCGACCAGGGCGACCGCGTCCTCGGGCAGCCCGGCCTGCGCCAGCCCGGCGCGCAGCGCCTTGACGATGGCCCTGTTGGAGTCGACGGCGCTGGAGCTGCCGCGCAGCAGGCTGGCGTTGCCCGACTTCAGGCAGATGCCGGCGGCGTCGGCGGTGACGTTGGGCCGCGCCTCGTAGATGATGCCGATCACCCCGAGCGGCACCCGCACCTGGTCGATGTGCACGCCGTTGGCGAGCTGCCAGCCGCGCACCACCTCGCCGATCGGGTCGGGCAGGTTCGCCAGCGACCGCAGCCCGGCGACCATGCCGTCGATGCGGGACTGGTTGAGGCTGAGCCGGTCGATCAGCGCGTCCGAGGTGCCGGATTCGCGGGCCCGGGCAACATCCGAGGCATTGGCGGCCAGCACTTCGTCGGACGCGGCGGCCAGCGCGTCGGCCATGGCGTGCAGCGCGGCGTCCTTGTGGGCTCGGTCC
>NZ_JBASCI010000001.1:0-4868 GCF_049651565.1 Brooklawnia sp. | reverse complement strand
GGCAGCTGCCAGCGACCGCCTTGGCTTCCCGGCAAGCGGCCGGCGGCCTGCGGGCCAGGGGCGAGCAGCACCCGGGCGAGCATCCCCGGGGCAGAGCAGCACGAGGTGAAAGCGCTGGCCCCGCGTGGCACGATGGACCGCGACGCAGACGTCCGGTGCCTACCAGGAGGTTGAATGCAAGAGCCACCCACCCCGTACATCACGTCGTGGTCGCTTCGGCAGGAACTCATCGGTGGCGTCGAGTTCGAGGTCGGCAGCATCCGGCTGCCGCGGTGGATGAGCATTCGCCAGGTTCAGCGGCTGCTCACCGAGCAGGCCGAACGCGGCGACTGGGAGCTGATGCGGCTGCGCCGCTACCGGGACGGCAGCCGCCATGCCTGGCTGCGGCGCAAGGTCATCAGGGCGCGTCCTACCTACCTGGTGGCCAAACCCTGGCTGACGGCGAACTCAGGAGTTGTCGATGTCGACGACGATCCGGGTCGGCGAATCCAGGGCGCTCACGGAGAAGCCGCGCTGGGCGTCCAGACCGATGAAGACCTGGGCCTGACCCTCGAAGACAGGATCGACGTACACGCCGGTGATGTCGCCTTGGGCGCTGCCGGGTTGCAGCCCGCTCGGCATCGTCCCGCCCTCCGGGGGGTAGGTGAGCCCGAAGATGATCAACCGCAGCGTCTCCGCCCCCGGCAGCTCCACCGGTGCACCTTGCCCCTGTGTCCGCGGATCGGGGTCATACTCCAACCGCCAGCCCAGGTTCTCGGCCGACCCGCCCGTGAACTCGACAACCACCCGGTCATACCCCTGATGGGCCCCCGCGCGTACCCCGGTGACCACCAGTTCGCCCGACGGGGTGATCGGCTGTGCAGAAGTGGGTACGTTGCTGAACGTCACGTTGCTGGTCGGGGTCCGGCTCGGCTCAGGTGGATTCGTGGGGCTGGCCGACGCGTCGCCCGTCCGGGTCGGGCCGGTGGCTGAAGGCGTCGGGCCAGGCTGGCTGCCGGTGCCGCAGCCGACCAGTGACCAGGCAAGCAGCCCGGCGGCCGCAAGCGCCAGCTTTCTTCTCATCCTGTGATGCTACGTCCCAACCCTGCCCTGGTGGGGACCGCCCGTGATATCGTCCAGGGCCGCGATGATCGGCTCGGGCAGCTCGTGCCCCTCGGTCCGCAACAGTGCCGCCAACTGCTCGGTGGTCCGTGCGCCCAGCAGGGGAGCGGTCACCCCGGGCGCGTCCCGAACCCACAACAGCGCAACCTGGGCGGTCGTCAGCCCCAACCCCTCGGCCGCCTTCGCGACGGCGTCCACCACGGCGGTCGACCTGGTGTCCAGGTAGGGTTCGACGAACCAGGCCAGGTGGTCACGGCCGCCCCGCGAATTCCTCGGGGTGCCCCCGCGGTACTTGCCGGTCAGCACGCCGCGTCCCAGCGGCGACCAGGGGAACAGGCCCATGCCGTGGTGCCCCAGCGCCGGCAGAACCTCCACCTCAGCACGGCGGGCCAGCAGCGAGTACTCGATCTGCCCGCTCACCAGCCGGGCCCGGCCGGGCACCGCACGCTGCCAGGCGGCAGCGGTGCCGACCTGCCAGCCGATGTAGTTGCACACCCCGGCGTACCGGGCCATCCCGGCGTTGACCGCCTGGTCGAGCGCGGCCAGAGTCTCCTCCAGCGGCGCATCACCCCAGGCGTGCACCTGCCAGATGTCGACGTGGTCGGTTCGCAGCCGGCGCAGCGAGTCGGCCAGGTCGTCCAGCATCGCCCGCCGCGAGGTGTCGACGCTCTGCGCGCCGCCGTGCGTCCCGAATCCGGCCTTGGTGGCCAGCACCAGGTCGTCGCGGCGCAGGTCGGAGCGCATGTAGCGACCGATCAGTTCCTCGGCGCGGCCGCCCCCATAGGCCGGTGCGGTGTCGATCAGGTCGCCGCCGGCGGCGACGAAGTCGCGAAGCAGCAGCCGCGCGGTCTCGGGGCTGACGTCGCCGCCCCAGGTCATGGTGCCCAGACCGAGCCGTCCAACGCTCAGTCCGCTTGCCCCGACCGCTCGTCTGCGCATCTCAGACGGCGCATCCCGAGGTCAGGGCAGCATCCGGTGCCAGCACGCCGGTCAGCAGCAGGATCGCCACGAAGATCGCCAACAGCACCCGGTAGATCACGAACGGCGTGAAGGTGTGGGTGGTGATGTAGCGCAGCAGCCACGCGATCACCGCGTAGCCGACACCACCGGCGATCAGGGTGGCCAGGATCGTCGGTCCCCAGGCGACGCAGGCGTCCCCGCCTACGTCCTTCAGCTTGTACAGTCCGGACGCGAAGACCGCCGGGATGGCCAGCAGGAATGCGTATCGGGTGGCGGCGGGCCTGGAGTAGCCCATGAACAGGCCGGCGGAGATGGTGCCGCCGGAACGTGAGACGCCGGGAATCAGGGCGGCCGCCTGCGCCAGGCCGTAGACGATGGCGTCGCGCCAGGTGAGGTTGACGAGCTCCTTCGCCTGGTGCTTGCGGGCCATCCGGTCGGCCAATCCGAGCAGCAGGCCGACGCCACCCAGGGTGCCGACGGTGATCCACAGGTTGCGCAGCGTGGAGTCGATGGCGTCCTGGAAGAGCAGGCCGAGCACGCCGATCGGGATGGACCCGACGATCACGAACCAGCCCATCCGGGCGTCCGGATCGGAGCGCGGGATCCTGCCCACCAGCGACAGCGCCCAGTGCTTGACGATCCGGACGATGTCTTTCCAGAAGTAGATCAGGACGGCGGTCTCGGTACCCAACTGGGTGACCGCGGTGAAGGCGGCGCCCGGATCGCGTCCCCCGAAGAGGAGTTGGCCAACGATCAACTGGTGTGCGCTGGAGCTGATCGGCAGGAACTCCGTCAACCCCTGGACGATGCCCAGCACGATCGCTTCAAGCCAACCCATACGTTGTCCTCCTTGGCGGGATGGATCGGCCGTGTTCGGGTCAATCCCGCCGGACAGCTTAGTCCGGCGCGCTGTTCGCGGCCGAAAAGCCTTGCCGGGCCGATGGCAACCGGGGACCCGCTGGCCGCTGTGGATCCGATCGTGTAACGACTCAAGTCATTACCAGCGGTGCGGGTCGCCGCGGCTTACATTGGGAGCATGGAGTTGGCCCACCGGTACGCATTTCCGGACCGGTTCGTCTCCGGGGCTGTCGGGGAACCGGACCGGCGGGTCTACTTCGTCCAGACCCGGCAGGGCTCCCGGATGACGAACGTGGTGTGCGAGCAACAACAGATCAAGGTGCTGGCGGCCCACCTGGAGCGCGTCCTGGCCGAGGTGGAGAGCGTCGGGGGCATCGTGCGGGAGCGCACCGGGCACCGGCCCCGCCCACACGACTGCGACCCGCTCGACGTCCCGCTGGACGAGGACTTCCGCGCCGGCACCATGGCGATCAGTTGGCAGTCGGCCACCCAGTCGTTGCGCATCGAACTGTACGCGCTGGGCGTGTACCGGCAGTTGGTGCGGCTGAGTGGCGACTCAACCGGTGACGACGTGCTCGAAGTGACCATCACCCTCGACCAGGCCCGTGACTTCATCGCCCGCACCGGAAAACTGCTCGCCGCGCAGGCCCCGACCTGTCCGTTCTGTTCGCAGCCGATCGCTCCGGACGGCCACCTCTGCCCCCGCAGCAACGGCTATCGCCGTCCCGTCCTGGGGTTGAGCAACTGAACCTGCCCGGGTTTGCCGGCATCGCTAGATTGTGGCCATGGATTCTTGGCCTGCCGTTCCGGTCCCGGTAATACCCCCCAGCGAGGATCCGCAACTCATCGACCGGGTGCGCGTCTTCGACACCGTTACCCGGGCGCCGCGACTGGTTGGGCCGGACCAGGGTACCGCCGGCCTCTACGTGTGTGGCATCACGCCGTATGACGCGACCCACCTGGGTCACGCCTTCACCTACCTGACCTTCGACCTGTTGCACCGGGCGTGGCTCGACCTCGGGCTGCAGGTCGACTACGTGCAGAACATCACCGACGTGGACGACCCGCTGCTCGAACGGGCCGCCGAGACCGGTCAGGACTGGGAGGAGCTGGCTGCCGAGCAGATCGAGCTGTTCCGCACCGACATGGCGGCGTTGCGGATCCTGCCACCCAGGCACTACATCGCGGCCACCGAGGAACTCGGCCTGGTCATAGACACCATCACCGACCTGCGTGGCAAGGACCTCGCCTACCAGGTCGATGACGCCGAGTACCCCGACTGGTACTTCCGCAGCACCGCTGTCGAGTACTTCGGAGCTGTCTCGCAACTGACCCGCGAGCAGATGATCAGCATCTTCGCCTCCCGCGGCGGCGACCCCGAACGGCCCGGCAAGCAGGACGCCCTGGACTCGCTGTTGTGGCGGCTGGAGCGGCCGGGTGAGCCGGCCTGGGACTCCCCGCACGGTCGCGGACGACCGGGCTGGCACGTGGAGTGCACCTCGATCGCGCAGCGCTACCTGGGTGAGACCTTCTCGGTCCAGGGCGGCGGACGAGACCTGATCTTCCCGCACCATGAGATGTGCGCGGCAGTGGGTCGTGGTGTCGCCAACGGCCGGCGCTTCGCGCACTCCTACGTGCACGTCGGCATGGTCGGCCTGGACGGCCAGAAGATGAGCAAGTCGGTCGGCAACCTGGAACTGGTCTCGCGGCTGCGCGAACAGGGTGTGCCGGCCCCGGTCATCAGGCTGGCGTTGCTGGCCCACCACTACCGTCCCGACTGGGAATGGTTCGCCACCGACATCGACTCCGCCCAGCGTCGCGCCGACGCCTGGCGGGCCGCGTTCTCACTGTCCCACGGGACGCCGGCCGGCCCGATCGTCGCCGGCATCCGGCACGCCCTGCGCAATGACCTCGACGCCCCTCGGGCGCTCGCCGAGGTCGACGAGTGG